>NZ_JBNXUM010000003.1:0-341841 GCF_050563545.1 Falsiroseomonas sp. HW251 | reverse complement strand
GAACCACGACGCGCTGCAGGACCCCTCGCTCGGTGCCGGCCGGCGCTTCGCGCTGCACGCGATCGACGCCGTCGGCCTGGTGCATGCGATCCTGCTCCGCATCCAGGTCGCCATGCTGCCCTTCACCACTCTCGTCATGGGCGGGCACTGACGTCACGCGCCGCCGGCGGTTCGCCGGCGCGCGGGGTGTCTCATAGCGTCTTGCGTTTGTGTTGACACACAAACGCCCTCAAGCGCCGGCATCCGCCGGCTTGGCTTGTCACGCCGAAGGCGTGCGCCTCGCACAACGCACAAGCGGCGGCGGCCTTCGGCCGCTCGGCCTGCCGCGCGCGCCGCAGGTCAGGCCATAAGCTCGGCGGTATCAGGCGGCGGTCGAGCCAGCGGGACGGAGACGCCGGACCTTCCCGCCGGCAGCCGGATCGGGCTCGCCGAGGAAGATGCGCTCGATCGTCGCCAGCCGCTCCGCCTCCTGCGGCGGGATGTCGCCGGTCGCATCCACCACGGAGCGGATAAGCGCGAAGGCTTCGGCGCGCTTCTCGGGATCGGCCGGCAGCAGCTGCGGCAGCGTGGCGAGTGCCTCGGCCTCGTCCACCAACAGCATGAAGAACTGCTCGCGGACGATGCGCTTGAATTCCGGCAAGGGCAGCGTCTGCCGCCCATAGGCCTCCCGGATGCGGCGGATCACCGCGAAGGAACGTTCATCGGCACGGCCGGTCGAGAGGCGCACCCAGGCGAGCGAGCGCAGCAGCGCCTCGTGGATGCCGCCCTCAGTCATGCGGGCGCGCAGCCGCTCGGTCGCGAGGGCGACGAAGCGGCGATGCTCCGGCGTCTCGCCCGGGCGCGGGCGCGGCGGCGCGGTCTCCGCCGCGAGGCCCGTCATGGCCTGCATAAGGGGTGAATCGTAGATCACCTGGAACAGCCGTTCCCTCGCGGCGTCGCTCTGCTGGCCGTAGGCCGTCAGGGCCTGCTCGATCGTGTCCGACAGCACCTTCTCGGCGATGCGGCCGGGGTTGCCGCGCTCGATTTGCTGGCGATGCTCGCGGACCATCTCGGCCGCCTGGCGCACCCAGGCCATCCACGGATTGCGGTCGGAGAACAGCGTGTAGGAAAGGCGCGCCGGATGCAGCTGGGCTAGGGTCTCCGCCACCGGCGGCGTCGCCACGGCGCGCAGCGCGGGCTGCGCGACCATCCGGTAGAGGGCGAGGTTCGCTTCCGACACGCGGCGCGCGGCGGCGAAGCGCCTCTCGTCCTCCTCGGTCGTGCCGCCGTGGCGCGCGAGGTCGGTCATATCGCGCGCCTCGAATCCGACGAGCCAGTCGCCGCCGGCCAGCTCCTCGCCGTGCAGGCCCTTCGATTCCTGCAGCACTGCCTCGTACAGGCCGGGCGGCAGGACGTCGATCATGTCCATGTTGGACGCGAACTCGTTGTGCTCCTTCCGCGCGACGCCGCCCGAGACGAAGATGCCGAGATGGCCGATGCTGCCATGCACGGAATAGACGATCGTCTGGCCGTGCGTGCGCAGGTCGTTGATGTCCCTGTACAGGTCGCTCACCCAGGACAGCGCCTGCGCCGGCGGCGTGATGTCGTCGCCTTCCGAGCAGAAGACGATGATCGGCGAGGCGATGTTGCGCAGGTCCACCCGCGTGCCGTCCGAGAAGGTGAGCTCGCCGCTGGCCAGCCGGTTGCCGATGAAGAGCTGGTCCACGATGAACTGCATCTCCTCGGCGTTCAGCGTGACATGGCCGCCCCACCATTTCTCGAAGCCGAGGTAGCGGTCGGCGGCGCGATCCACGTCGGCCCAGACCTCGTACTGCTTCATCCAGTAGGTGTTCGCCGGATTGCCGGATTCGAAGTTGCTCACCAGCCAGGCGCCGTCGAACTTCCCGGCACCGAGGTCGCCGGTCATCGCGGTGAGCCAGGAACCGCCGAGCACCCCGCCGAGGTAGCGCATCGGCGCCTTGCCGGGCACGCCGGCCCAGGTGGAGACCGGGGAGCCGGCGACCAGCAGCGGCCCGAAGGCCTCCGGCCGGATCGCGGCGGCCATCAGCAGCGCCCACCCGGCCTGGCAATTGCCGATCGCGACCGGCCTGCCCTCGGCCTGCGGGTGCCGGCGGCCGACCTCCTCGGCGAAGGCGATGATGGCGCGGACCACGTCCTCGATCGTCTGGCCCGGCTCGGGGTCGGGGCGGAAGCCGACGAAGTAGCAGGGATGGCCGGCATTCATGGCCACGCCGATCTCGCTGTCGGCCTTGAAGCCACCGATGCCCGGCCCGTGGCCGGCGCGCGGATCGATGACGATGAAGGGCCGCTTGCGCTGATCGGGCGTCGGCGCGGCGGGCGGCGGGCGCATGCGCGCCATCCAGTAGTTCACCGGCCTCGGCAGGCCGCTGCCATCCATCACCACGTCGAAGTCGAAGCTGAGGACGTGCCGCATCGGGTCGTCCTCGCGCTCGAGGAAGGCATTGCCGCGCTGGCGCAGCACGTCGAGGAACAGCACCGAGCGCTGCCACGCATCGAGCGTGTAAGATGCCCAGGGGAACATGCCGTCCATGGCGGTCATCAGATCTGCTCCTCGGCGCTCTTCCATGTCAGGATGAAGCCGACGTCGCCTGGCATGCCGTTCGGCCAGTCCAGGATCTCCGCCTTGAGCTGGAAGCCGCGCGGCGCGAGCTCTCGGACGAAGAAGTCGTAGGCCCGCTTCGGGAAGCCCTCGAGCTTTGCGTGCCAGTTCGGGTCCCTGCTGGTCACGCCGCGGCCCTGGTCGGGCAGCCATTCCGATGGGAATTGCAGCACCAGTGCCTGCTTCTCGCCGCGCTCGACCTGCTTGGCGACCAGGGCCGCGATGCGGTCCATGGCCTCGGGCTGGACGTCGCGTTCCTCGAAGGACGCGCGCAGCTTCTCTCGCTCCGCCTTCTGCGCGGCCTCGTAGGCGCGCTTCTCCGCTTCTTCCGCCTCCTTGCGCGACCTCACGAGGTCGCGCACCGCGTCGGCGCTGAAGCCCTTGCCTGATAGGCTCATGGCGATCGTCCCTCTACGCCAGGATGTGGTAGCCGCCGTCTATGTAGAGCGTCTCGCCCGTCATCGCCGCGCCGTAGTCGCTGGCGAGGAAGACGCAGGCCGCGCCGACCTCCTCGATCGTCACCAGCCGGCGCACCGGCGCGCGGGTGGAGACCCGTTCCATCAGTTCGTCGAAATCCTTGATGCCGCCGGAGGCCGCGCGCGTGGCGAGCGGACCGGGGCTGACGGCATGCACACGGATGCCCTTCGGCCCGAGTTCCGTCGCGACGTAGCGCACCGCCGATTCCAGCGCCGCCTTCACCGGCCCCATGATGCCGTAGTTGTCCACGACCTCGTTGGCGCCGAGATAGGTCATGGTCAGCATCGTTCCGCCATCCTTCATCAGCGGCTCCGCACGGCGCGCCATGTCGAGGAAGGACCAGCAGGACACATCCATCGCCGTCAGGAATCCCTCCCGCGGGCAGTCCACCACGCGGCCCTGCAGCGCTTCCTTGGGCGCGAAGGCGATGGAGTGGACCAGGATGTCGAGCCGTCCCCAGGCCTTGTCCACAGCATCGAACACGGCGTCCAGCTGCGCCGCGTCGCGCACCTCGAGCGGCATGAACAGCGACGCCTCCACCTGCCTCGCCAGCGGCTCGACATGCGGCTTCGCGCGCTCGTTCAGGTAGGTCATGGCGATGTCGGCGCCGGCCTTGCGCATCGCCGAGGCGCAGCCCCAGGCGATGGAGCGGTCATTGGCCACGCCGACGACCAGCGCCTTCTTGCCGGTCAGGACGGGCGGCAGCCCTTCGGTCCGTGTCATGCGCCCTCCTCAGCCCAGCAGCGACCGCGTGTGGCGGGCGATCATCAGGTTCTCGTCGGTCGGGACGACATGCACGCCGACGCGGCTGCCCTCGGCGCTGATGCGCGCTGCGTTGGCGGCGTTCGCGGCCTCGTCGAGCTCGACGCCCATCCAGGCGCAGGCGCGGCACACCGCCGCGCGGATCGTCGCGGCGTTCTCGCCAACGCCGGCGGTGAAGACGATGCCGTCGAGACCGCCCATCGCGCCGGCCATGGATGCGAGGTTGCGCGCGACCTGGTGGACGAAGACCTCGATCGCGAAGCGCGCGCGCGGCTCGTCGCTCGCCAGCAGGTCGCGGAAATCCGACGAGATGCCGGACAGGCCGAGCAAGCCGGATCGCCGGTACAGAAGCGCCTCGATCGCCGGGGCGTCCATGCCCTCGGCCAGCAGGTGCAGCACGACGGCGGGGTCGAGCTGCCCGCAGCGCGTGCCCATGGGTAGCCCGTCGAGCGCCGAGAAGCCCATCGTCGTCGCCATGCTGCGCCCCGCCCGCAGCGCGCAGAGCGAGGCCCCGTTGCCGAGATGCGCGACGACCACGCGTCCGCCCGCGACCGCGGGCGCCACAAGCGGCAGGACGGAGGCGATATACTCGTAGGACAGGCCGTGGAAGCCGTAGCGGCGGATGCCGCGCTCCGCCATGTCGTAGGGCAGGGCGAAGACCTGCGCGACCTCGGGGATGGTGCGGTGGAACGCGGTGTCGAAGCAGGCGACCTGCGGCAGGTCCGGGTTGCGCTCCAGCGCGGCGCGGATCGGCGAGAGGTTGTGCGGCTGGTGCAGCGGCGCGAGCGGGATGAAGGCCGCGAGTTCGTCCACCAGCGCCGGCGTCACGCGCGCCGGCGCGGCGTGGCGCGGCCCGCCATGCACCACGCGGTGCCCGATCGCGGCGAGGCGCCTGCCGGCCAGCCACTCCTGCAGCCAGGGCAGCAGCGCGACCAGCGCCTCGCCCGGGGTTGCCGGCGGCGCCGTCGTGACGTCGGGCGGTGGCAGCGCCTGGCCCGTCCCGCTCCTCGCCTTCGCCGCGGGCCGCACGCCGATGCCGTCCACCTGTCCGTTCAGCAGGCATTCGTCGCCGTCATAGATCGAGAACTTCAGCGAGGAGGATCCCGCATTGACGACGCCGACCAGGGCCGCGGTCATGCCGCCTTGCCCTTCGCCGCCGCCAGCAGCCGCGCCAGCGCGATGGAGGCGAGCCGCGAGGCCACGCTGTCGGCGCGGCTGGTCAGGATGATCGGCACCTTGGCGCCGAGCACGATGCCGGCGCTGTCCGCGCCGGCGAGGTAGCTCAGCTGCTTGGCCACCATGTTCCCCGCCTCGAGGTCCGGCACGACCAGGATATCGGCCTCGCCCGCGACCGGCGAGACGATCTTCTTGATCTCCGCCGCGGCGCGGCTGACCGCGTTGTCAAAGGCGAGCGGCCCGTCCAGCAGCGCGCCGGTGATTTGGCCGCGATCGGCCATCTTGCACAGAAGCGCCGCGTCCATGCTGCCCTGGATCTTCGGATTGACCGTCTCGACCGCCGACAGGATCGCGACCTTGGGCTGCGGGTTGCCCAGTGCGTGCAGCATGTCCACGGCGTTCTGGACGATGTCCACCTTGGTCATGAGGTCGGGGGCGATGTTGATCGCGGCGTCGGTGACGAAGAGCGCCCTGGGATAGGACGGCACGTCCATCGCGAAGACATGGCTGATGCGGCGCGCCGTGCGCAGCCCGCCCTCGCGCGACACCACGGCCGACATTAGCTCGTCCGTGTGCAGGCTGCCCTTCATCAGCGCCTCCGCGGCGCCGTCGCGGCAGAGCCTCACCGCCGCCATCGCGGCCTCGAGCGGGGTGGCGGCGTCCAGCACCTCGGCGCCGTCCAGCGTGACGCCGGCCGCCGCGGCGGCGGCCGCAATCGCCGCGCGCGGCCCGACCAGGACGGGTCTCAGCCCGCCGTCGCGCATCGCCTGCAGCGGCCCGAGCAGGCTGTCGCGGTCGCAGGGCCAGGCGACGGCGACGCTGAGAGCCGGGGCGCGCGCTGCGCCCTGCATCAGCCGCTCGAGATGGCTGTGGCGATGCAGGATGATGTCGGGCCGCGCCTCCGGCCGTAGCGTGACGGGCTCCTCCGGCAGGCGCAGCGTCACGCTGCCCTCCGCCAGGCGCCCGCGCGCGCAATCCACGGCCAGCGCGACCACGACGGTGTCCTCCGCGGGACGCGAGGCGATGCTGCCGGAGACGGTGACGCGGTCGCCCACCGCGGGATCGAGGCCGAAGCGCAGCTCCTGCGCCAGGACCTCGCTGCCCGGCCCGGGCAGGCGATGCGCAACGAAGTCGAGCACGATGCCATGCACCAGCATAGCCAGCGCCGCGTCGGGCAGCTTTCCCGGCGCCGCGTCGGGCGCACCGAACAGCGCCGCGACCACGTCGAAGCCACGGGCCTGCAGCTCGTGCTCGCTGGTGGCGACCAAGCCCGGCGCGGCGTCGCGCCGCGACAACCCGACCAGGGGGGCAGCCTCGTCCCGGGTGCTCACGCTCGCTCTCCTCGCCCTTGTCCGCCCGTCGCGCGGGCCGCCCGGGGCTTCCCGGGGGCTTATGTTGCACCGCACGTTGGTGGAGCGACCACGGGCGCACAAGGCCGCGCGCTATCGAAAAACACCCTTTGAGGTATCGTCCCGGAGGCCGGCCCGCGTGCCTTTGCGAATGCGAGTGGATTGACGCGCGGAATTCGACAACGATTGCAGGCGACGCATGCCGCTCCGGCTTCCTAACGTTGGGAGCGGCGACTCGACGCCGGCGCAGGTGGGGAATGGCAATGAGACTGGCAGGCACGAAGCAGGCCCCTGTGCCGGTGACGGGCTGGCGGCGCGCGGCGCTGCTGCTTGGCGTCGCAAGCATCGGCTGGGTCTCCGCCACCGCCGGCCTTCCCGCGCACTGGGCCTTCGCCCAGGCGCCAAGTCCGGCACCCGCGCCGGTCCAGGCGCCGCAGGGTGAGCGTCTCACCCAGATGCAGCTGGAGCAGCTGCTCGCGCCGATCGCGCTCTACCCGGACGAGCTCCTGACGCAGGTCATGATGGCGGCGACCTATCCGCTTGAGGTCGTGCAGGCGCAGCGCTGGCTGCGGCAGGGCCAGAACGCGCAGCTGCGCGGCGATGCGCTGGCACAGGCGCTGCAGGCGCAGCCCTGGGATCCCTCGGTGAAGTCCCTGGTGCCCTTCCCCGACGTGCTGGCGATGATGAACGACCAGCTGGAATGGACCCAGCAGGTCGGCGACGCGCTGCTGGACCAGCAGGAGGACGTGCTCAACACCGTCCAGGTCCTGCGCGGCCGCGCCCAGGCCGCCGGCCATCTGCAGAGCGGGCCGCAGCAGACCGTCACGGTGTCGCAGACCACGGTCAGGCCGCCCACGACGTCGGCCGCCGCGACGACGGTGGTGCAGGCGCCGCCCCAGACGATCGTGATTCAGCCCACGCAGCCCGAGACGGTCTATGTCCCGGCCTACAACCCGAACGTCGTCTACGGGACCTGGCCCTATCCCGCCGCGCCGCCGGCCTATTATCCGCCGCCCGCGGGATGGGGGCTGGGATCGGCCCTGCTGACCGGCATGGCCTTCGCCGGCGGCGTGGCGCTGGTCGGCTCGCTCTGGGGCTGGGCCTCGCCGGGCTGGGGCGGCGGGTCCATCAACGTGAATGCGAACCGCTACAACAACATCAACGTCAACCGGCAGCAGATAAGCGGCAACACCTGGCGGCACGATTCCTCGCACCGCCAGGGCGTCGCCTATCGGAACCAGGAGGTCCGCGACCGCTACCGCGGGGATGGCGGCCAGGCCGCGCGGGACCGGGCGCAGAGCCGGGAGCAGTTCCGGGGACGCATGGACCAGGTGGACCGAGGCGGGCAGCTTGGAGACCGAGGCGGCGTTGGCGACCGCGGAGGGTTGGGCGACCGGGGCGGCGTGGGCGATCGCGGTGGAGTAGGCGACCGCGGCGGGCTCGGAGACCGCGGCGGATTGGGCGACCGGGGCGGCGTGGGCGATCGCGGTGGAGTAGGCGACCGCGGCGGGCTCGGAGACCGCGGCGGACCGGGCGACCGGGGCGGCGTGGGCGATCGCGGCGGAGTGGGTGACCGCGGCGGGCTCGGAGACCGCGGCGGACCGGGCGACCGGCAGGCCGGCGGCGCGCAGCGGCAGAACCTGGCCGATCGCGGCCCGGCCGCCGGCGGCCAGCGCCCGGGCGCCGCGGACCGCCCGGCTGCGGGCAATCGCGCGGCCCAGGCCGGCGCCGCGCAGCGCCCGGCGGCAGCCCAGCGACCCTCGGTTCCGCAATCGCCGAACGGCCGACCGCAAGTGCAGCAGCGCCCGGCTCCGCAGCGGTCTCCACAGGCCTTCCAGGGTATGGGCAGCGGTGGCGCCGAACGTGCCGCCGCGCAGCGCGGCGCGGCAAGCCGGCAGGCCCCGCAGCGCGCCGCCGCGGCACCGCACCGGGGTGGCGGTGGTGGCGCACGCGCCGGTGGCGGCGGCGGTGGCCGAGGGGGGAGGCGCTGACCATGCGTGACGCGATCGCATCCACGATTAGAGGCGCGCTGGCGGCGCTGCTGGTGGCCGGCGCCGCCTGGGCACAGGCGCCCGCCGCGGACACCGCGGGCGCTCCTTCAGAGCCCCGTGCGGAGGCGCCGCGGGCGGTCGCGCCGCAAGCCTTCGGCTCGCCGGAGGACGGCTTCGCCGCCTTCGTCGCCGCCATCCGCTCGGGCGAGATGCGGCGGCTGGAGCGCGTGATCGGCTCGGCCAACATGCCGCTGGTGCGCGACATCGATCCCGGCATCGCGCGCCAGGCGCGGGAACGCTTCCTCGCGGCGCAGGCGGAAAAGTCGGAGATCACGCGGCCCTCGCCCGACCGGGCCGTGCTGCAGGTCGGCCCCGATGGCTGGCCGCTGCCGCTGCCGCTGGTCCGCCGCGGCAATGCCTGGCGCTTCGATTCCGCGGCCGCCCGGCAGGAGATCCTGGACCGCCGCATCGGCCGCAACGAGCTCGACACCATCGAGACGCTGCGCGCGATCGCGGACGCGCAGGACGACTATGCCCGCACGGCCGGGCGGCAGGGCGCGTTCAGCGCCTATGCCAGGCGCTTCTTCTCGACACCCGGGCAGCGCGACGGGCTCTACTGGGATACGGCGCCCGGCGAGCCCGGCAGCCCGCTCGGCCCGATGCTCGCGGCGGCGAGCGCCGGCGGCTACGCCCGCACGCGCGCCGACACGCCGCAGCCTTTCCACGGCTATCTCTTCCGCATGCTGGAGCGACAGGGCCCCGCGGCGCCGGGCGGGGCCGCGGACTACGTCGTGAACGGGCGAATGATCGGGGGCTGGGCGGCGATCGCGACACCGTATCGCTGGGGCTCGACGGGCATCATGACCTTCATGATCAGCCACGCGGGCGATGTCTGGCAGGCCAATCTGGGACCGGAGACGGCGCGCATCGCGGCCGGCATCGCGAGCTTCGATCCCGGCCAGGGCTGGGAGAAGGTCGCGGATTGAGCGCCAGCCCGCCACGCACGGGCTTGTCGGGCCGACCTGCCGCGCCCGCGCGTATTGTCGATCGCCGCTTTCTCGAGGCTGACCCGGATGGAACCAGGTGCGCTGTCGGACCTGCGCCGACTTTTCCTGCTCGCCCTGCTTCGCCGCCTGCGGGTGATGTGGCCCGTGCTGTCGGGCCTCATGCTGCTGATCGCGAGCCTCGGCGGCGTGGTCGGCGTCATCGAGAGATGGGGCGTGCCGGAGGGCATCTACTTCGCCTTCGTCACCAGCCTCACGATCGGGTACGGCGACTTCGCCCCGAGCACGCGCGTGACCAGGGTGATGGCCGTCGCGATCGGCCTGCTGGGCATCCTCTTCACGGGCTTGGTGGCGGCGCTGGCGGTCACCGCCTTCGAGGCCACGCCCATCGGCCGCCGAGGATCATCCCCGGCCCCGCCGGAGGAGTAGCGCCCGGCGGGGCCGCCGCGCGAAGGATCCCCCGGTGATCGGCTTCCCGCCCGCCGCCTGGCTCGGCCGCTATTCCGCCCGCGCCGCCCGGTCCGATCTCGTCTCCGGCGTGACGCTGGCCGCCTATGCGATTCCCGTCGCGCTGGCCTACGCGGCTCTCGCGGGCCTGCCGCCGCAAGTCGGGATCTATGGCTACATGCTCGGCGGCATCGGCTATGCGCTGCTCGGCTCCTCCCGCCAGCTCGCGATCGGGCCGACCTCGGCGATCTCGCTCATGGTGGGCGCGAGCGTCGCGGGCATGGCGGGCGGCGATCCCGCGCGCCATCTCGAGATCGCGACGCTCACCGCCTTCGCCGTCGCGCTGGTCTGCCTGGTCGCCTGGGTGGCGCGGCTGAGCGTGCTGGTGAAGCTGATCAGCGACAGCGTCCTCATCGGCTTCCGCGCCGGCGCCGGGATCACGATCGCCCTGACGCAGATGCCGAGCCTCTTCGGCGTGCCGGGCGGCGGCACCAACGTGATCGAGCGCGTCGTCCTGCTGGCCGGCCAGATACCCGGTACGAACCCCGTGACGCTCGCGCTTGGCGCCGCGGCGATCGCGCTTCTCCTGCTCGGCGCGCGGCGGATGCCGACCTGGCCGGTCGGACTTGGCGTCGTCGTCCTCGGCATCCTGTGCGTGACGGCGTTCGGCCTGCGCGCGCGGGGCGTCGTCGTCACGGGCGCGATCCCGCCAGGCCTGCCGGGGATCGGCCTGCCTTCCCTGGGGTTCGCGGATGTGGACGGCATCTTTCCCCTCGCCGCGGGCTGCGTGCTGCTGGCCTATATTGAGGGGATCTCCGCCGCGCGCAGCTTCGCCGAGAAGCACGGCTACGACGTGAACCCGAGGCAGGAGCTGCTGGCGCTCGGCAGCGCGAACCTCTTCGCCGGCCTCGGCGGCGCGTACCCCGTTGCCGGCGGCCTGTCGCAGACAGCGGTGAACGAGCGGGCGGGCGCGGTCAGCCCGCTGTCGCTTCTTGTCTGCTCCGCGACGCTCGCCTTCTGCCTGCTGTTCCTGACGGGGCCGCTGGCGGATCTGCCCAAGGCGGTGCTCGCCGCGATCGTGCTGACCGCCGTCGCCGGGCTGATCGACCTCCGCGCGCTGGCCAGGCTCTGTCAGCTCAGCCGCACGGACTTCGTCGCCGCCGCGGTGGCGCTGGCCGGGGTGCTCCTGTTCGGCATCCTGCAGGGCGTGCTGCTGGCGGCGCTCGCCTCGGTGCTAATGCTGCTGCTGCGCGCGAGCCGGCCGCATGTCGCCTTCCTCGGCCGGGTGCCCGGCACGGCGATCTTCGGCGACACCGAGCGTCATCCCGACAACCTGCCGATCGAGGGCGTGCTCGCCTTTCGGCCGGAGGCCTCGCTGCTCTACGTCAACGCGGACAACGTCCTCGATGCCGTGCGGAAGCGGCTGGACGCGGGCGACCGGCCGATCCGCCTCGTCGTGTGCGACCTGTCGTCGTCGCCTACCATGGATCTCGCCGGCGCGCGCATGCTGCGCACCCTGCATGATCTCGTCTCGGCGAGGCGGATCGGCCTGCGGATCGTCGGCGCGCGCGGGCGCGTGCGCGACCTGCTTCGCCGCGAAGGCCTGGCCGCCCTGGTGGGCGGCATCGAGCGCGACGTCTCCCTCGACCAGGTGGCGTCGGAAGCCGGCGGAACCAAGACGGAGCCTTGACGGGCCTGGCTGCGACGGCGCGGCCGCGCCGGCGATGGCCCTTCCGCCCGCCCTGGTGTAACGGGTCGCCCATGAGCGACCGCGTGCCCTTCAATGCGCCCACCCTGGCCGGCAAGGAATTCGACTATATCCGCCAGGCGCTGGAGCGCCGGCACCTCGCGGGGAACGGGCATTTCTCCAAGGCCTGCCACGGCCTGATCTCGGACTTCACCGGGGGCGGGCGGGCGCTGCTGACGCATTCCTGCACCGCGGGGCTCGAGATGGCGGCCCTGCTCTGCGACCTCGGTCCCGGGGACGAGGTGTTGATGCCGTCCTTCACCTTCGCCAGCACCGCCAATGCCGTCGTGCTGCGCGGCGCCGTGCCGGTCTTCGTGGACATCCGCCCCGACACGCTCAACATCGACGAGACGCTGCTGGAGGCGGCGGTCACGCCGCGCACGCGCGCGGTCTGCGTCGTGCACTATGCCGGCGTCGCCTGCGACATGGAGGCGATCTCCGCCTTCGCTCGCCGCTACGGGCTGCTGGTGATCGAGGACGCGGCCCAGGCGCTGCACGCGACCTGGAAGGGAAGGCCGCTCGGCGGCTTCGGCGACTTCGCGGCACTCAGCTTCCACGAGACCAAGAACGTCATCGCCGGCGAGGGCGGGGCGCTGGTCGTCAACAACCCCCGTTTCGCGCTGCGCGCCGAGATCATCTGGGAGAAGGGCACCAACCGCGCGCAGTTCTATCGCGGCGAGATCTCGCGCTACACCTGGGTGGATCTCGGATCGTCCTTCCTGCCGAGCGAGGTGACCGCCGCCTTCCTGCTTGCGCAGCTCGAGCAGAGCCGCGAGATCACGCGAGCTCGGCTGCAATCCTGGAACCGCTACCACGCAGCCCTGGCGCCGCTCGAGCAGGCCGGGCGGCTGCGCCGGCCCTTGGTGCCGGCCGAGGCCGGGCACAACGGCCATATCTACTACGTGCTCGCCCGCTCGGCCCCGGCGCGGGAGGCGATGCTGGCGCGGCTCGGCGAGCTCGGCGTCAGCGCGGTGATCCACTATGTCCCGCTGCATTCCGCGCCGGCGGGGCTGCGCTTCGCGCGCACGCCGGCGCCGATGCCGGTGACGGATGACGTCGCCGCGCGGCTGGTCCGGCTGCCGATGCACCTCGCGCTCACCGAGGCCGATGTGGACCGCGTCGTCGCCGCGCTGGGGGACGCCACGCGCTGATGGCGCGCACCGTCGTCGTCACGCAGTCGAACTACCTACCCTGGCGCGGCTGGTTCGACATGCTGCGCCAGGCCGATGCGCTCGTGCTGCTCGACAGCGTGCAGTACACGCGCCGCGACTGGCGCAACCGCAACCGCATCAGGACGGCGCAGGGCCCGCAATGGCTGACCGTGCCGGTGGAGGTGAAGGGGCGCTACCTCCAGGCCGTGGACGAGACGCGTATCGCCGGGCCGGGCTGGGCGGCGGAGCATCTGCGCGCCATCGCGCTGGCCTATCGCCGCGCCGCGCATTTCGAGGCGGAGTTCCCCTGGATCGAGCGCGCGCTGACCGCCGTCGCCGCGGAGCCGATGCTGACCGCCGTGAACGAGGCGCTGATCCGCGCGACGATGGCGCGGCTGGGGATCGAACGGCCGGTGCTGCGCGACGGCGCGCTGCTGCCGCGCGACGCGCTGCCGGGGATGGACCCGTCGGAGCGGCTGGCCGCGCTGGCCGAGGCGGCAGGAGCATCGCGCTACCTCTCCGGGCCGGCGGCGAAGGCCTATCTCGATCCCGCGCCCTTCGCGCGGCGCGGCATCGACGTCGCCTGGATGGATTACGCGGGCTACCCCGAGTATCCCCAGCTCTGGGACGGCTTCGAACCCGCGGTGAGCGTAGTGGACCTGATCCTCAACACCGGCGACGCCGCGCCGGCGCTGCTGGGGCGGCCCTTCAGCACTTCCTCTCCCTGATCGCGTAGTATTCCTCGACCGAACGCGGCTGCGGGTGGGCGAGGCCGAGGAGTTGGCGCAGCGCGGGGTCGGCCGTGAAGCCCTCGCCGAGCGCGGCCGGCAGGTCGATCTGCTGGCGCAGGATCGCGATGCCGTAGAGATGGTTCACCGCGCGGCGGTCCATCCCGCTGCGGTTCACGCCGCCGCGGTGATAGGCCATGCAGTCCAGCACGATGAAGCACCCGGCGGGGGCGGCGACCTGCCGCGCCTCGCGCCGGATCAGGGCGGCGGAGGGGAAGGCTTCCTCCTTGTGCGAGGCCGGGAGGACATGGGTCGCGCCGTTCTCCAGCGTGAACTCGTCGAGGCAGAACAGCGCATTGATCGCGAGCGGGCGGGAGCTCACGAAGTGCTGGTAGGGCAGGTCGCGATGCCAGGGCGACTGGCTGTAGGTCTGGGCGCCGGCGGGATTGACGATGCCGTTCTGCTGGTTGAGCACGAAGCCCGGCCCGATCAGCCGCTCGCAGAGTGCGAGGATCGCGGGGTTTGCGGCGAGCGACAGGAAGGCCGCGGACTCCGCCAGCGGGCAGCGCAGCAGCTCGGCCTCGCCGATCGCGGCCAGGCGTGCGGCGCCGAAGCGAGCGGTCCGTGCCGCGCGCAGCGCATCGAAATCCCGCCGCAGCGCGTCAAGCGCCGCGGCGTCGAGGCCGCTGTCCACCACGGCGAAGCCGAGCAGGCGCAGGCTTTCCGCGGCCTCGTCGAGCGCGTCGCCCTCGGGCAGCGCCATCCTGACGCCGTAGCGGCTGACCGGGTCCATGGCGCGCCTCCGTCGTTGCGGCGCCTTTCCATAGCCGATGGCGCCGAGGCCGCAAGACCCGGCGCCGCGCCCGGCCGCATGGACAAGGCGCGGCTCGATGGATTATCGGCTCGGCCGGCATGAAGCTCTCGATCGTCTCGACGCTCTATCGGTCCGCGCCCGGCCTCAGGGAGTTCCACCGCCGCGCCATGCAGGCCGCGGAGGCGGTGGCCGACGAGGTCGAGATGGTGCTGGTGGATGACGGCTCCCCGGATGAGAGCCTGGATCTTGCGCTCGAGATCCAGCGCGGCGATCCACGTGTCGTCGTGGTGGAGCTGTCGCGCAACTTCGGCCACCACCGCGCCATGATGACGGGCCTCGCACAGTCCAGCGGCGAGCTGGTCTTCCTGCTCGACAGCGACCTCGAGGAGGAGCCGGAGATCCTCGGGGCCTTCCACGCGACCATGCAGCAGGGCGGCTGGGACGTCGTCTATGGCGTCCAGGCCGAGCGCCGCGGCGGGCTGGTGGATCGCGTCGCCGGGGCGGCCTTCTACGCGCTGGTCGGCGCGCTGAGCGACAGCAAGCTGCCGCGCAACCTCGTCACGGCGCGGCTGATGCGGCGGCCCTACGTGGACGCGCTGGTGACGCACCAGGACCGGTCCTTCCAGATCTCGGAGCTCTGGCTTGCGACCGGCTTCCGGCAGACGGCGATGGAGGTGCGCAAGCTCTCCCTTTCGCCGACCACCTACAGCTTCCGCCGGCGGCTGGAGATGGCGGTGCAGCAGGTCACGACGACCTCCACGCGGCTGCTGCACGTGATCTTCCACTTCGGCCTGCTGGTCTTCGCGCTGTCCCTCGCCGCGATGGGCTTCTTCCTGATGCGCTGGCTGGTGCACGGGATCGGGGTGGAGGGCTGGCTTTCCGTCATCCTTTCCGTCTGGTTCTTCGGCGGCACGATCGTCATGATCCTCGGCGTGCTCGGCCTCTACATCGCGAACATCCTGCAGGAGACGAAGCGGCGGCCCTACACGGTGATCCGTGCCGTCCATCGGGCCGGGGCGGCACCTTGACCGGGGATCGCGACGCGCTGCTCGGCTGGATCGGCAGCTACTATGCCGGCCGCATCGCGGAGCACGGGGCGACGCCGCGCGGCGTGGACTGGAATGGCGAGGCGTCGCACCGGCTGCGCCACCGGCAGTTCGTGCGGCTCGTCGGGGATGATCCCGACGCCTCGGTGCTCGATCTCGGCTGCGGCTACGGCGATTTCCTGCCCTTCCTGCGCGCGGCCGGGCATCGCGGCCGCTTCGTCGGCTACGACCTCGCCGCGCCGATGATCGAGGCCGCGCGCGCCCTGCACGGCGAGGGCGCGGACCGCGCCTGGCATGTCGGCGCGGTGCCCGAGGGCGCGGAGGACTACGCGATCGGCAGCGGCATCCTCAACGTGAAGGGCGCGACGCCCGATGCCGAATGGCGGGCGCATGTCGAGGACACGATCGCGACGCTGTCGCGCGCATCCCGCCGCGGCTTCGCCTTCAACGTGCTGAGCCTATCGAGCGACCCGGACAGGCGCCGGTCCGACCTGCATTACGCCGACCCCGCCGACATGCTGCGCATGTGCCTCGACCGCTACGGCCGGCATGTCGCGCTGTTGCAGGATTACGGGCTGTGGGAGTTCACCGTGATCGTGCGGCACGGGTGACGTCGGCTCAGGCCTCCAGCACCGCCAGCGAGAAGCCGCTGCGCCCGTAGCCGGCCCCGTTGTGCAGCATGTAGTGCCGGCCGCCGAGGTCGAAGACGGCGGGATAGGTGCGGATCTCTTCTGCCCCGTCGAAGTAAAGCGCGTCGTCGTCGCGCGTCCAGGTCACGCCGTCTGCCGAATGCGCATAGCCCAGCCGGTACTCCGCGAAGCGTCGGCAGTACCACAGGTGCCAGCCCTCGGCGTCGCGCAGCACGCAGGGGCGCGACAGCGCGAATTCCTCGCCGCCGGCGGGGCGCAGGCATGGCTCGGGGTCGCGCCGCCAGGCGCCGCCCGTGCCACGCACCGCACGCCTGATCGCGTGGTCCATCTCCATCCAGCCGGCGCCCCAGGAGAGGTGCGTGCCGTACCACAGCCACCGCTCGCCATCGCGATCGAGCGCCCAAGGGTAACCTAGCACGAAGGGATCCTCCGCGCTCCGGTCCAGCAGCGGCGCGGGTGAGGCGCGCCGAAGCCGCGTCTCGCCCGGGCCGGCGGTCGCCACGCCGATCGCGGTGCGGAAGGGCACGCTGACGCCGAGCGTCCAGCCGAGATAGAGGCATTCGATCCCGCCATCCGCTCGAGGCAGGATGCAGGACACCGACGCGCCGGCGTCGTCGAAGGCGCCGCGCGCCCCGGGCTCGAGCCAGGGCCCTATCGGCGGCCCGAGCCGTTCGAAGCCGTCGCCCCGCAGCGCGAGGTCGAGCGAGAAGATGGAGGAGCGCCCGCCGCGGTCGCGCGGCGAGAAGAAGACGCGCAGCCGCCCGTCCGGCAGCACCAGCGGCGTCGGGTAGCTCGCATGGCTCGCCAGCCAGTCGTTCTCGCCCGCCGCGACATAGACATGGCCAAGCGAATACCAGCGCTGCATTCAGATCCCGCGCAGGCGGGTAGAGGGTACGCGCGCGCGCTCCGTCGCGGCGCCCATGTAGACGCCCTCGGGCTCGGCATCGGCCAGCAGCAGCGCGCCGGCGCCGACGACGCAGCGCGGCCCGATGGTGATGTGGTCGCGCAGCGTCGCGTTGACGCCGATGAAGCAGCCCTGGCCGATCCGCACGCCGCCCGAGACCACGATGTGGGACGCCATGAAGACATCGTCCTCGATCGCGGAGTGGTGGCCGATGTGGTTGCCGGACCAGAGCGTGACATTGTTGCCGATCCTCGCGAAGGGCTGGATCGTGTTGTCTTCCAGGATGAAGCAGTTGTCGCCGTGCGACAGGTCCGCGAAGACCGTGGCGCGGCTGCTGACATAGCTCGGCAGCGTGTAGCCCAGTGCGCGGGCGGCCGCGCATTTCGCGGCGCGCACGGCATTCAGCTTCGCATAGCTCAGCGCGACGAAGAGGTCATGGCGGTCGGGCGGATACAGCGCCGCGATCTCCTCGAACGGCACCAGCGGCAAATCCATGAAGGTGTCGCCCTGGCGATAGGCGGCGTCCACCGTGAAGGCCGCGACCTTCCGCGCGGTGTCATGGGTGAAGTAGAACCAGGCGAGCGCCGCGATGTCGCCGGCGCCGAAGATGACGATCTCGCGCATGACGTCAGGCTACCATGGCGGCGGCGGCGGCTCCAAACTCGCGGCGCTCAGCGCGCCGTCATGATCCAGAAGGTGTAGGGCGGCCAGGCCTGGTGCACGACCTCGCCCGTCACGCTGCCGAAATGCGGCGCGGCCAGCGCGGCATAGGCCTCAGGGGCGCGAACATGCCGGCCGCGGTCCAGGCCGATCAGCAGCTTCGCCACGGGGTTCTGGCCGGGCGCGTAGACATTGTCGATGGTCACCACCCGCCCGCCCGGCTTCACCACGCGGCGCAGCAGCGCGAAAAGCTCGGTGGCCTGCGCGTCGTCCATGTGGTGCAGCACCGCGCCGACCAGCGCGAGGTCCACGGGGGCGAGCGCGGCGGCCGCCGCCGCGTCGAAGAAGCCGGCATGGAAGGTGCCGGCAGCGCCATGTGCGGCGCGCGCGGCGGCGACATAGTCCGGGTTCGGCTCGAAGCCGACATAGTCCACCCGCGGGAGGTAGCGCAGGATGTCGGCGGTGCCGCAGCCCACGTCGAGCATGCGCTCCCCCTCGCGGGCGCGCAGGTAGGTCCCGGCGAACCAGGCGCGGTTGCGCTCGGCGCGGAACAGCCACTGCACGAAGTCGTAGACCGCTGGGCGGCGCAGGATCGCGAAGAGGCCGCTCTTCTCAGCCATTCCTGGGGGCTCCGTGCCGCAGCAGCGGCAGATGCAGGACGCCGATGACCAGCATCACCGGCAACAGCAGCCGCAGCGCCAGCGCGCCGGCCTCCGCCGCCTCGGCCGGGTAGCCCATGGCGGCGAGCAGCGCCATGGCCGAGACCTCCTGCACGCCGAGCCCGGCCGGCACCATCGAGACGATGCCTGCCCCCGCGACGGCGCCGAGCAGCAGCATCCCCTGCCAGGGGCCGGGCACGACGTCCACCGCGGCCAGCAGCGCCAGCCAGGTGGCGAGCGTCAGGCCCCATTTGGCGACGGTGGCGGCCAGCACCGCGCCGACCGCCGGGGCGGGCAGCGGCGGGCCGGTCCAGGCGAGCAGGCGCGGGCTGCGCGCGATCCAGCGCCGGCCGAGCCGCGGCAGCAGCGCGACCGGCACCGGCAGCAGCAGCGCGGCCAGGGCGAGCGCGGCAGAGCCGGTCAGGCCATGCAGCAGCCCCGCCGCCGCCATCGCCGCGATGGCGGCGAGGTCGAGCAGCCTTTCCTGCACCAGGTTCACCGCGGAGGCGCCGAGCGGCAGCCCGGCGTCGCGCGCGTACTTCACCTTCAGCGCCTCGCCGAGCTGCATGGGCGTCGCGATGCCGAGCGCGATGGTGACGGTGACATAGGCATGCACGCTGGCCATGGTCCGCGCGCGCCAGGGCAGGCGGCTGATCGCCATCCAGCGCACGGCGCAGGCGGCATAGACGGCGAGCGAGAGCAGGAAGACCTCGGGCAGCAGCGGCCAGGGGCGGATGCGCGCCAGCGCCGCGCCGGCCTGCCCCCAATCGAAGGTGAGGGCGACCCAGCCCAGCGCGGCGGCGCCGACCAGCACCGGCCAGGCGCGCGCGAGGCGCCTCATGTCCCGCGGCGCGCCACCACCACCCTCGACCCGCCGACGGGAAAGCGCAGCCCCGCCCGGCCCAGCGCGACCTCGGCCTGCAGCACCGCCCGCAGCGCGGCGTTCACCGGGCCGGGGGGCGCGGCCTCGACCTCGGAGGCCTGCGGCGCCTCGCCAGCCCGCCGGCGCAGCCGGGCCAGGGCGCGGCTCGCCATCATCAGCGGCAGCGGCAGCGCGCAGTAGGAGGTGCTGTGCAGCACGGCGAAGCCGCCGCGCTTCAGCTTCGCCTCCATCTCGCCGCGGCGGTAGCGGCGGGCGTGGTGCGCCACCTCGTCCGCCTCGCTCCAGAGCCAGGGATGCTGCGGCACCGCGACGATCGCGACGCCGCCTGGCGCCAGCGCGCCGTGGATGGCGGCCAGCGCGGCCTCATCCTCCTCGATGTGCTCGATCACGTCGAAGGCGCCGATCAGGTCGAAGGCCCCTTCCGCGGGGATGGCGCGGGCATCCATCTGGGCGAAGGCGGCGCGGGCGCCGAGCCTGTCACGCGC
The DNA here is from genome assembly GCF_050563545.1 of Falsiroseomonas sp. HW251. Lineage (NCBI taxonomy): Bacteria > Pseudomonadati > Pseudomonadota > Alphaproteobacteria > Acetobacterales > Roseomonadaceae > Falsiroseomonas > Falsiroseomonas sp. HW251. Next base: position 322,288 of record NZ_JBNXUM010000003.1, on the reverse strand, counting down.
CGTGCGCAGGCCGGAGGGATGGAGCTCGCTGCCGACAAGCTGCGCGGCGGGAAAGCGGCGGGCGAGCTCGGCGAGGACGAAGCCGGTGCCGCAGCCGATCTCGAGGATGCGCCGCGCGCCCGGCGCGTGCCGCGCGGCCAGCCCGCCGAGCAGCGCGTTGCGCGGCACGAACCAGAAATGGCCTTCCTCCATCGTAGCGAGCCGCGCGAAGGAAGCGGGGTCGAAGCCCGCGACGGTGTCGGCGAGGGCGGGGGCGAAGAGGGGGATGCCTTCCTCGACCGGCACCGCATGGCCGCAGGCGGGGCAGGGGTGGCCGGGCGGCCAGACCGGCCCGGCCGCGGCGATCGGTTCGGCCGCACCGCAGGCCAGGCACAGGCGGCGCGCGCCCGCCCCCGCCGCCGGTTCCGGGTCCCGCAAGGGCCGATCCCCATCCATGCCGGCGCTGGTGCGGCAGGCGGCGGCGCTTGTCCAGCCCGCCGGCGCCGGGCTTGACGCCCCGGCGGGCGGTTGCAACGACGGATCGGTGACCCGCTTGCCTTCCCTCCGCCCCCCGGTCCTGGCCGGCATCGTCCTGTTGCCGGCGCTGCTGGGGGTGGTGGTGGCGGCCAATGGGGGCGTCGCGCTCGGGCTGCTCGGCTTCGGCCTCGGGCTGGCGGCGCTGGGCTGGGGGCGGCTCGCCGGCCGGACCGCCGGGCTGCTCATCCCGTCGGAGACGGCGCTGCTGCTCGGCCTCGCCGTCGCGGCGCATCTGCTGATGCTGCCGGGGGTCGTGGGGCTCGGCGACCCGCTGTTCGGCGGGGCGCTGATCCCGCTCGGCCTGGTCGGGCTGCGCTTCGGCGCGCCGGAGGACGAGAACGGCCCGGCGTGGCGGTTGGCGCTGGTCGCCGCCTTCGGCTTCGCCGCGCTGTGGTCGCTCGATGCCAGCGCGCGCTATGCGGGCTTCGTTGCGGGCGGGCCGATCCGGATGTGGATGGACGTCTTCATCCATGCCGGGACCATCGCCCAGATCGGCGATCCCCTGGCGATGCAGCGCGGCGATATCGCGCTCGCGGGCATTCCCTCCGCGCTCTACCACACGGGCTCGCATGCGCTGGCGGCGCTGCCGGTGCGTCTCGGGCTGATTGCGCCGCTCGATGCGGTGACGGCCTTCTGGTTCCCGCTCGGCGCGGCGATGATGCCGCTCGGGACGCTCGCGCTGGGCCGGGCGCTCGGCGGCCTGGCCTGCGGGGCGCTGGCGCTGCTGCTCTTCGCGCTGCTGCCCGACCCGTCGCTCTACGGGCTGAAGCACGGCTTCCTCGGCTTCCACTGGATGATGGAGACGGCACCTGGCTCGCTCTTCGCGCTGCCGGTGGCGCTGGCGGCGACGGGGATGCTGGTGGCCTGGGCGCGGGAAGGCGGCTGGGGGCAGCTCGGCCTAGCGGTCGTGATGCTGGCGCTGACCTTCATGCTGCGCGCCCACATCTTCGTCTGGCTGGTCGTGCCCTTCGCCGCGACGGCCTGGCTGCTGCTACCCTGGCCGTCGCTGCGGCTGCGGCTGCTGGCGATGGCGGCCGGCCTGCCCGCGGGGATCGCCGCGCTGCTCTGGATCGGGCGGCACACCATCGCGGAGCGCGGGTGGGAATACTACCTGTTCTGGCACCTGCAGGCGCTGTTCATCCGGCACAACCCGACCGGCATCGACGGGGTCTATCCCGCGATCGACCGGGCGCTGAGCCCGGCCGGCGCCGCGCCGATCGGTCTGGTGCTGGCGCTGCTGGCGATGACCGGCGTGCTCGGGCTGCTGGTGCCTCTGGCGGCGGCCTGGCTCGGCCGGCGGCGCGCGCTGGCGGGCTTCGACCTGTTCCCGCTGCTGCTGGCAGGCTGGGCCTGCCTGCTGATGCTGCTGGCGCCGATGCCCTTCCATGGCGACATCACCGATTTCCGGCAGCGCGCCTTCGTGCTGCTCACGGCGGTGACGACGGCCTGGGCGGCGCGCTTCGCGCTGCTGGCCTTTCCCGCGCTGGCGCGGCCGGTGCCGCTCGCGCTCGGCGCGGTGCTCGCGCTCGGATCGGCGGCGCTCTGGCTGCCAGCGGCGCGGCAGCCGCGCATGGCCTGGGCGGCGACGAACTACCTCACGACGCCGCTGCGCCCGGGCCTGGCCGAGGCCGCGCGCTGGATCCGCGCCGAGGCCCGGCCCGGCGAGAGCTTCGCGATGCTGGGGCTCGATCCCAAGGAGGTCTGGTTCGACGACGCGACGGTGGTGATCGGCGTCGCCGGCGTGCCGGCCTGGCTCTCGCGGCCCGGGGTGATGGAAGGCTCCGGCCCGCCCCGTGCGCCGGCGGCGGCGCGGCGGGTGACGGCGCTGGCGGGGCTGCGCGACTCGCCGGACGCCGCGGCCGCCCTGGCGCGGCTGCGGGAGGAGGGCGTGGGCTTCCTGATCGCGCGGCCGGATGCGATGCCGGCATGGGACCGCAATGGCCGGCTGGCCGCCTTCGAGCGTGACGGGATGCGGGTCTGGCGGACGGCGCCGCGCTGAGGCGGCGGGTGGGGGACGGAATGGACGGGCCGGGTGGGATAACGGTGGACGGGCTGCGCGGCTTCGCCGCGGCGCTGCTGCGCGCGGCGGGGCTGGAGGCGGCGAAGGCCGGCGTCGTCGCGGAGGTGCTGGCGGAAGCCGACCTGCTCGGTCACGACACGCATGGCGTTGCGCTGCTGCCGCGCTACCTCGAGGATCTGCAATCCGGCGTTATGGCGCGGGATGGCGAGCCCGAGGTTATCGCCGACCGCGGGGCGACCATCGCCTGGAACGGGCGCCGTCTGCCGGGCTGCTGGCTCGTCTCCCACGCGCTCGACATCGGCTTCGAGCGCGTCGGGCGCTTCGGCATGGTGGGCATCGCGATCGGCAATGCGCACCACATGGGGGCGCTTGCGGCCTATCTGGAACGCGCGACGTCGCGCGGGCTGGTGCTCACCATGACGACCTGCGCACCCGGCGCGGCGACGGTCGCGCCCTTCGGGGGCCTGCGCGGCGCGCTGTCGCCGGCGCCGTCGGCCTTCGGATTCCCGACCGGCGGGGATCCCGTGATGGTCGACATCAGCGCCTCCATCACCACGAACAACATGGCGCTGCGTTTGGCGCGGGAAGGACGGCGCTATGACCGGCCCTGGCTGATGGATGCGCGGGGCGAGCCGACTGACGATCCAGCGGTGCTGCAGAAGGGTGGGACGGTGCTGCCGGCCGGCGGCACCGACCACGGTCAGAAGGGCTATGGCTGGGCGCTGCAGGCGGAGATGCTGAGCCAGGGCTTGTCCGGCCATGGCCGCGCCGACGGGCCGAAGGGCCTGGCCAATGCCGCCTTCATCCAGGTGATCGATCCCGGCGCCTTCGCCGGATTGGATGCCTTCACCCGGCAGGCCGACGCGATCGCGGCGTCCTGCCGCGCGAGCCCGCCGCGGCCCGGCCGCGATGCCGTGCGCCTGCCCGGCGAGTCCGGCCTGCGCCGCAAGGAAGCCGCGCTGGCGCGGGGCATCGCGCTGCGGCCGGAGACGCTGTCGACGCTGCGCCCCTGGGCGGAGAAGCTGTCGGTTCCGCTGCCGATCTAGCGCGGCAGCAGCCCGGCGAGGCGCACGAGTTCCTGGCTCGCCTCGCGTTCACGCGTGATCACCGCAGCGAAGTCCTGCGGCGAGGAGCCAATGCCGTAGAAGAAGTTTGGCGCCAGCATGCGCTGCATGAAGTCGGGGTTGGTGACGACGTTGCGCACGGCCTCCGACATGCGTGCGACGGTCGCGTCCGGCGTTCCGCCAGGCGCCGACAGCCCCCACCACGGTCCGTCATAGGGGAAGGCATAGCCGAGCTCGCCGAGCGAGGGCGTGTCCGGCAGTTCCGCGATGCGCCGGCGGCCGAGCACCGCGAGCGGGCGGATGCGATTGGCCTGGATCGGCGGCATGGCGAGCGCGAGCGCGCTGTAGCTCAGCTGGATGCGGCCGCCGATCAGCTCGCGGAAGGCCTCGCCGATGCCGCGGAAGGGGATGTGCTCGATCTGCAGCCCGTCGCGCGCCTTGAGCCATTCAAACAGCAGCTGCTGCGCCGACCCGCTGCCGGAGGAGCCGTAGTTCAGCCCGCTGCGCCCCTTCGCCCAGGCCACGAAGTCCCGCAGGTCGCCGGGCGGCGTGTCCATCGAGGAGACGATGACGCTGCGCGCGCCGGCCATCTGCGACACGGGCCGGATCGACGAATAGCGCGCGTAGAGCTCCGGCTCGACCCAGGGGACGGTCGAGAGATTCTCGATGTTCACCGCGCAGAAGGTGGTGCCGTCGGGCGCGGCCTGGGCGCAGGCCTCAAGCCCGATGACGCCGTTGCCGCCGGCGCGGTTCTCCACGATTACGGCGGTGCCGAGCTCGGCGCGCAGCCCCTCCGCAATGCCGCGCACCAGGATGTCGAGGTTCCCGCCGGGCGGCTGGGCGACGATGATGCGGATGCTGCGGGGCTGCGCGAGGACGGGCAGCGCGGGCAGGGCCGCGAGCGCACCGAGCAGCGCGCGCCGTGTCGTGGTGGTCATTGGCGGTTTCCTCCCTGTTCGTTGTTCTTCAGGTCTCGTCGGCGACGGGGTTGCGCAGCAGGCCGACGCGGTCGATCTCGACCTCCACCACGTCGCCGGGCTTGAGCCAGAGCGGCGGGGTGCGCTTGGCGCCGACGCCGCCCGGCGTGCCGGTGGCGATGACGTCGCCGGGCTCGAGCCGCGTGAAGGTGGAGCAGTAGGCGATCTGGGTCGGGATATCGAAGAGCATCTCCTCGAGCCTCGCATCCTGGACCACGGCGCCGTTGACGCGGGTGACGAGCCGCTGCGGGCCGATCGGGCCGACCTCGTCGGGCGTGACCATCCAGGGGCCGAAGGGGCCGGTGCCGACGAAGTTCTTCCCCGGCGTGAACTGGTGGGTGTGGCGCTGCCAGTCGCGCACGCTGCCGTCGTTGTAGCAGGCATAGCCCGCGACCTGCGCGTAGGCCGCGTCCTTCGCGACGTGGCGGCAGGAGGTGCCGATGATGACGGCAAGCTCGCCCTCGTAGTCGAAATCGGTCGAGACCTTCGGACGGATCAGCGGCGCCAGGTGGCCGGTCTGGCTGTTGGGGAAGCGCGTGAAGATCGTGGGGTTGCCGACGACGGACCGGCCGGTCTCCTTGCGGTGCTCCTCGTAGTTCAGGCCGATGCAGAGGATCTTGTCGGGATTGGGGATCACCGGCAGCCATTCGATCGCGTCCAGCGCGATGCGCGCGGCGCCGGCGGATTCCTGCTGCGCGGCGTTCAGCGCGCCGGCGGCGATGGCGGCTTTCAGATCGGGCAGGCGGCCGCGCAGCACGGCGCCGACGTCGTGGATCACGCCGTCGCCGACGACGCCCCAGCTGGCGGTGCCGTGGTGAAGGAAGCTGGCGAGCTTCATGCGGCGATTCCCATCGGTGTGAGTTGTGCGCGCAGCGCATCGAACTGCGCGAGGTCGGCGGCAGTGCCGAAGACGTAGTGGTCGGGGCGCACCAGCGCGGCGATCGCGCCGTGCTTCGCGAACCAGGCGTCGGCGACGCCGTCGCGTTCGACGAGGTCGCCGTCGGGCGCGATGCGCAGCGCGCCCGGGATCGGCGGTGCGGCCGTGGACAGGAAGACGCGCCAACCCGTGCCGGCGAGGCGGTCCATGCGCTTCCAGCCCGCGCCCTCGCGCACCCAGGGCTGGGGGAAGAGCTGGCCGGCGCCGGGCGAGCCCCGCGCGAGCAGGCCGGTCTCGAGCGGTGGCACGATCTCCTGCCGCGTGACGACCGGCGCGCGGCCGCCGCCCTGTTCGCGCAGCGCGGCGTCGCGCGCCTTCGCGGCCTCGGGGTCGCGTTCGCAGATCTGCCGGCCAATCGCCTTGATGCGCGTGGTCAGCGTGCGGACATGGCGCGCGCGTTCCTCGCCGTAGGTGTCGAGCAGCGCGGGCGAGGCGCCGTCGCGGACCGCGGCAAGCTTCCAGACGAGGTTCGCGACGTCGCGCAGCCCCTGGCACATGCCCTGGCCGATGAAGGGCGGCTGCTGGTGCGCGGCGTCGCCCGCCAGGAACACGCGGCCACGCCGCCATTCGGACGCGACGAGCGCGTGGAAGCGGTAGCTGGCGGCGCGCCAGAGCTCGGCGTCGCCCGGCGCGAGCCAGCGCGACAGCAGGCGCATCACCGCTTCCGGCCGCTGCATCGACTGCGGATCCTCGCCGGGGTTCAGCATGATCTCGAAGCGGCGGTGGTTGCCGGGGCCCACGATGTAGGTGATGGGCCGCGCAGGTTCGCAGAACTGCGCGGCGTTGACCGGCAGCCTGGCCAGGCCGGAGGGCGAGACGCGGAGGTCCACCACCAGCCAGGGCTCGTCGAAATCCAGGTCCTCGAAGGCGATGCCGAGGCTGCGGCGCACGAAGGACGATGCGCCGTCGCAGGCGACGACGGTGCCGGCGGCGACGTCGCGCCTGTTGCCGTGCGCGTCTCTCAGCGTCAGGCGGACCTCGTCCTCGCGCGGCTCGATCGCGATGAGCTCGGTGCCGAGTTCGACCGTCACGCCGGGCAGGCCTGCGGCATGCGCGCGCAGCGCTTCCTCGACCGGCGGCTGGGTGAAGACCATGGTGGGGACGAAGCCCATGGGGTAGGGCTCCGGCACCATGTCGATGTGGCGGATCGGCAGGCCGTCGGCTCCAAAGTGATCCGATGGCGGGAAGGGCGCGGTGTAGGGTAGCACGGCCTCGGCCACGCCCATCCCGTCCAGCAGCCGCAGGATCTCGTGGTCGATCGCGATGGCGCGCGGCTTGTCGTAGACCTCCGTCGCGCGGTCGATCGCCAGCAGCTCGAAGCCGGCCTGGCCGAGCATCCCCGCGGCGACGGCGCCGCAGGGGCCGAAGCCGATGACGACGGCCTCGTGGCGTTCCGTCACGGCGCGAACAGCATGGCGAGCTGCGCCTTCTTCGTCGCGTCGGACTTGGGCGGCGCGATGCCCCACTGGTCGGTGCGGCCGGGTGGCCAGACCCAGAAATCGGGGCCACGGGCGACATGGTCCTCGGCCACGACCTCGACCTCGGCGGTGTATTCGACGACGAAGCCGAAGGGGTCCACGAAATAGGCGAAGACGTTGTTGCCGGGCCCATGCCGGCCGGGGCCCCAGCCCAGCGGAAAGCCCGCATCCACCATGCGGCCCGACGCACGCATCACGCTCTCCCAGCTCGGCATGTTGAAGGCGACGTGGTTGAGGCCATCCACCGGCGCCTCGGCCAGCACGACGGCATGGTGGTCGCTGTTGCAGCGCTCGAACGCCATCAGCTTCGACCGGTCCGCGAGACGGAAGCCCAGTCCGTCCTCGAAGAAGCGCGCCACGGCGTCCACGTCGCGGCAGTTCAGGTTGACATGCGCGAGGCGGTCCGGCCGGTCGCGCGACGGGGCCTGCGCGGCGCGGCGCGCGTCGCCGGTGACCAGGCGCAGCACGAAGCCCCTGACATCGCGCAGCGTCGCGGCAACGCCGCCGCCGGGCTCGTCGAGCGGGGCAGGGGGCGCGACGATCGCGGCGCCCGCCGCGCGCGCCATGCCCAGCACGCGGTCCAGCGCCGCCGCGCGGAAGGTCACGGAGCGGATCGCCGCCGGCCCCTGTTCCAGCGCCAGCACATGATGGTCGTCGCCGGTCGCGTGAAGCCAGAGCCGGCCAGCCGCGCGCGCCGCGACACCCAGTCCCCAGGTCGCGGTGTAGAAGCGCTCCGCCGCGTCGAGGTCGGGGACCAGCAGCTCCACGCTGCGCAGCGCGGTGACGGGGAAATCGACCATCCCGACGTCTCTTCCCAGGGCTTCGGACAGCGGGAGTCATGATCCATATTGCCCGGTTCGTAAACCCCGATGTATACATTTCCGCCGGCCGCACCCGTTTTGTGTATGAGGCACCCGACCGCGTGACCACCCCGCGCACCGCCGCGCCGACCCATGCCTCCTCCGTGCAGGAGCGCATCCGCGCGGATATCCTGTCGGGCCAGCTGCCGCCGGGGCAGAGGCTGCAGATCAAGGCGATGATGCAGCGCTACGAGGTCGGTCAGACCCCCCTGCGGGAGGCGCTGAACCGCCTCTCCGCCGACGGCATCGTCGCCGCCGAGGACCAGCGCGGCTTCGCCGTTCCCGGCGTCAGTGCGGACGAACTCCGCGAGCTCACCCGCACCCGCTGCTGGCTCGAGGAACGCGCGCTCCGCCAATCAATGGCCGACGCGACCGAGGCCTGGGAGGAGCAGGTGCTGCTGGCCGGCCATCGCCTGCTGCGGACGCCGCGCGGCCTCGACAGCGAAGACCCCGCGGTGGAGGCGCTGTGGGAAGCGCGCCACCGCGCCTTCCACGACGCGCTGGTCTCGCATTGCGGGTCGCGCTGGCTGATCGGCTTCTGCGCGCAGCTGACCGACCGCCACCAGCGCTACCGCAAGCTTGCCGCGCGCCGCGCCTTCCCCCGCCGCGACGTCGCGGCCGAACACCAGGCGATCCTGGATGCCGTGCTGAAGCGCGACGCCGACGCCGCCGTCGGGTTGCTGGTCGCGCATTACAATGCGACCGCCGCGGTGATCCTGGAGGACGGGACGGTCTTCGCGTCCGGGGCGTAACGGGAGTGGCCCGGCGCCCCGTCTCGGTCCAGGATCGGCCGCCATGACCGACGCGCCCCTCGCCGCCGATCCCCGCAGCCACGGCCTTTGGGAACGCACCGCGCCGCCGCCGCCGCCGACCACGCCGTTGTCCGGCGGGACGCAGGCCGAGGTCGCGATCGTCGGCGGCGGCTACACCGGCCTTTCCGCGGGGCTGCACCTAGCGGAAGCCGGCGTCCGCGTCGTCTTGCTGGAAGGCATGGAGATCGGCTTCGGCGGCGCCGGCCGCAATGTCGGGCTGATCAATGCCGGGCTCTGGCTGATGCCGGACGACGTGCCCGGCATCCTAGGGGAGATCCACGGCGAGCGCGTGCTGCGCCTGCTCGGCGGCGGCCCGCGCGAGGTGATGGCGCTGATCGCGCGGCACGGCATCGAATGCGAACTCACGACCTCCGGCACGCTGCACCTGGCCGTCGGCAAGGCCGGAAAGGAGGAGATCGAGGCGCGCGAGGCGCAGTGGCAGCGCCGCGGCGCGCCGGTGCGCGTGCTCTCGGCCGGCGAGACCGCGGCATGGACCGGCGCGCGCGGCTATGCCGGCGCCTTGCTCGACGAACGCGCGGGCACGCTGCAGCCGCTGGCCTATGCGCGCGGCCTGGCGCGCGCGGCGATCGCGGCCGGCGTTACGATCCACACGCGCAGTCCCGTGCAGGCCTGCGACGCCAGCGGCAAGGGCTGGGTGCTGCGTACGCCCGGCGGCGAGCTGGCCGCGGAACGCATCATCGTCGCGACCGACGCCTACTCCACCGGTCCCTGGGCAAGCGTGCGCGCCGAGCAGCTCCATCTGCCCTATTTCAACTTCGCGACCGAGCCCGTGCCGGAGGCGTTGCGCGCCACCATCCTGCCCGGGCGCCAGGGCTGCTGGGACACGAAGGAGGTCATGACGTCGTTCAGGCTGGATGCCCGGCACCGCCTGGTCTTCGGCAGCGTCGGCGCGCTGCGCGGCACCGGCACCGCGATCCACCGATCCTGGGCACGCCGTGCCCTGGCGAAGCTCTATCCCGCGCTCGCCGGACTCGGCTTCGAATGCGAATGGCACGGGCAGATCGGCATGACCTCGGACGCCGTGCCGCGGCTGCACCGCTTCGCCGACAGCATCATCGGCGTGTCCGGCTACAACGGGCGCGGCATATCGCCCGGGACGATGTTTGGCCGCGTGCTGGCGGACCACCTGCTGGGCCGGCTGCCCGACGTCGACTTGCCGCTACCGGTGACGCCGATGCAGTCGGCGCCCTGGCGAGCGGCGAAGGAGGCCTGGTACGAATACGGCGCCCAGGCCGCGCATCTCGCGGCGGACCGGCTGTGACCCGCCACGTCGTCGCGACGGTGGACGAGGTACCGCCTGGCGGGCGCAAGCGCGTCACCGTCGCGGGCCGCGACATCGCGCTCTTCCGCCTCGGCGAGGAGTACCTGGCGATCCAGGACCGCTGCCCGCATGAGGGCGCCTCGCTCTGTGCGGGCCAGCTCACGGGGCTGGTGCTGTCCGACCGGCCCGGCCACTACGAGCTGACGCGGCAGGGCGAGATCCTGCGCTGCCCGTGGCATGGCTGGGAATTCGACATCCGCACCGGGCGGTCCTGGTGCGACCCCGAGCGCATGCGGGTGCGCAGCTTCCCCACGATGACGGCACGGGGCGCGGAGCTCGAGGACAGCCAGGACGCCGAGACCTTTCCCGTCACGATCGAGCGGGACTACGTGCTGGTGGAGATCGCCGCGCCCGCGATCCACGACGCCGTCGTTGCGCAGCGGCGCGTCCTGGCCGAGCGCATCGTGCTGCTGGAGATCGCGCGGGCGGATGGCGGGGCACTGCCGGGCTTCGTGCCTGGCGCGCATGCGGACCTGCATCTCTCGGGCGGGCTCGTGCGTCCCTATTCGCTGGTCGGCGAGCCCGAGGCCGATGGGCGCTGGCGCATCGCGGTGCTGCTGGAGGCGGCCTCGCGCGGCGGATCGGCGGCGGTGCATGCGCTGCACGAGGGCGATGCGCTGCGCGTGGGATCGCCGCGCAGCCATTTCGCCCTCGTCGGCGCGGCGAAGGCGCATTGCCTGATCGCCGGCGGCATCGGCATCACGCCGCTGCTCGGCATGGCGACGCGCCTCGCGCGGCTCGGCGAAGAATTCGTGCTGCATTACTGCGTACGCAGCGGCGACACGGCGGCCTTCCTGCCCGACCTCCGCGCCGGCGCCGTCGCGCCGCATCTGAGGCTGCACGACGCGGCCGAGGGCGGGCGGCTCGACATCGCGGCGGCGTTGGCAGCGAATCCCGAAGCCGAGATCTATGTCTGCGGGCCGCAGCGGCTGGTCGATGCGGTCTCCGCGGCGCATGCGGCGCTCGGCCTGCCGCCGGTGCGGCTCCACGTCGAGCGCTTCGCCGCCGAGGTCGCGACCGGCGGCGCGCCCTTCACCATCGAGGCGCGGCGCAGCGGACGCGTCCTCGACATCCCGGCCGACCGGAGCGCGGCCGAGGTGCTCGTCGAAGCCGGCATCCCCGTCCCGCTCTCCTGCGAGCAGGGGGTCTGCGGCAGCTGCGTGACCACCGTCCTCGCCGGCGAGCCCGAGCACCGCGACAGCGTGCTGACGGCGGAGGAGAAGGCGGCGAACCGGCAGATCGCGCTGTGCTGCTCGCGCGCGCGGAGTGGGCGGCTCGTGCTGGACATCTGATCGGGTCGGGTCGGACTGGCCAATCAAAGCAATTGCCTGCGCCGCCCGCCTGCCGTTGCCGCTGCCTGGCGGCCGGGTGAAGCACGGATGATCGCCGGCGCCGCCATGGTGGATTGGATCGACCTGAACGACAGCTTCGCGGCAGCGGGCCTGCCGGACATCCGCGGGTGCCTGCCGGACGAGGCGACTACCGAGGCGACATGGCGCGGCGTGAGATCCCGGCCGAGGTTCTGATGATCTTCGCCGCGCCATTCATGCGCGCTTCGCTTCCGGTTCCTCTTGCGAATGGGTGCGGGACGCGGCGGGCACTACAGGTCGCGATTCGACCTCGCGGCCAGCAGCCTTGGCCTTCCGCTGGGAGCGGAGGAGCAGCAGGAATTCAAGCAGGAAGCAGCCGGCCATGAGGGCGACCAGGGTCGGCAACACCTCGGGCTGCGTGACCGCGATCAGGATGAAGCACCACGTGACGGTGGCACAGGACACAGCCGTGATAAGCCAGCGGACGACGCGCACAGAACCCTCCCGCCCTGCGCGAACAGGTGAACTGTTCTTCGCCCCTGCCGTCAACGTCTTTGTCGTCAGTCGGCCGATCGCAGGCCTCGTGGCAGCAATCTTGTGGGCGGACTTGTAGACCCTGCCGCAATCAGCGCCTAAGTATCTGATAAAGACCGCCTTCTGGCGGATGGGGTGGGATTCGAACCCACGAGACGCTTTTGACGTCTACACACTTTCCAGGCGTGCGCCTTCGACCGCTCGGCCACCCATCCAGCGCAGGGCCGGGGTTCTAGCCACCCCACCTGCCCCCGGCAACCCCGCGGGCCGTTCAGTCCGCGTACTGGCCGGCGGCCTGGATCAGCGGCCGCCACTTCGCGGTGTCCGCCTGCCAGAAGGCACGGTGCACCTCCGGCGTCGCCCGCTCGGCAGCGACCGGCGTGGTGCCGAGCTCGGCGAAGCGCCGCTCGATGGTCTCGTCGCGCAGCGCCTTCACCAGCGCTTGGTTCAGCCTGGCGGCGATCGGCGCCGGCGTGCCCCTCGGCGCATAGAGGCCGTGCCAGACCGTGACCTCGAAATTCGGCAGCCCCGCCTCGGCCGCTGTCGGCAGCTCATTCAGCGAGGGCACGCGACGGTCCGTCGTCACGGCGAAGCCCTTGATCGTGGTGGCGCGGATCTGCTCGGTCGTGTTGGTGGTCTGGTCGCACATCAGGTCCACCGTCCCGCCCACCAGGTCGTTCATCGCTGGGCCCGTGCCGCGATACGGCACCGTCGTCACCGCGGTGTCGATCGCCTTCTGGAAGAGCAGGCCACAGAGGTGGCTCGCCGCGCCGACGCCGGCATTGGCCAGGTTGATGCGGTCGCGCTCGCGCCGGACGACCTGGACCAACTCGGCGAGGTTGGCGGCGGGAAAGTTGCGGCGGGCGACGAGGGTCATCGGGACCTCGGTCACCAGGCCCAGCGTCTCGAAGCCGTTGATCGGGTCGTAGGCCAGGCGGCGATAGAGCGCGGGGATGGTTGACATCCCGATGTGGTGCAGCAGCACGGTGTAGCCGTCCGGCCTGGCCTGGGCGACGCGCTGCGCCCCGAGCGTGCCGCCAGCGCCGCCGACATTCTCCACCACCATGGGCTGGCCGAGGTCGTTGCCCATGACCTGCGCGATCAGCCGGCCGACCGTGTCGGTCGGGCCGCCTGCAGCGAAGGGGACGATCATGGTGATGGGGCGGTTGGGGAAGGCGCCCTGGGCGAAGGCCGCGGGGGCAGGGGCAGCTAGTGCGGCCGAGGCGCCGAGCAGGGCTCGGCGGGACAGGATCGTCATGTGCAGCGTCTTCCGTGGAAGCTTTTTGCCTTCGGGCGAACAGGCCCGGGCTCGTAAGGTTCGTGTAATATACTTCACGGACCTGTTCCACAGCGGAAACTGCAAGGCGAATTCTCAGGCCGCGCAAATCACGCGCGCGGTCGTAACTGTCACGCGTCCATCTTCAGCGCGGCGATAAAGGCGGATTGGGGGATCTCCACCTTGCCGAACTGCCGCATGCGCTTCTTGCCCTCCTTCTGCTTCTCGAGGAGCTTGCGCTTGCGGCTGATGTCGCCGCCGTAGCACTTGGCGGTGACGTCCTTCGACAGCGCGCTGATCGTCTCGCGCGCGATGACGCGCCCGCCGATCGCGGCCTGGATCGGGATCTTGAAGAGCTGGCGGGGGATCAGCTCCTTCAGCTTCTCGCAGATCTGCCGGCCGCGGCGTTCGGCGGCGGAGCGGTGCGCCATGAAGGACAGCGCGTCCACGGGCTCGTTATTCACCAGGATGGAAATCTTGACGAGGTCGCCTTCCTCGTAGCCGTCCTGCTGGTAGTCGAAGCTGGCATAGCCTCGGCTGACCGACTTCAGCCGGTCGTAGAAGTCGAAGACCACCTCGTTCAGCGGCAGCCGATAGACTGCCATGGCGCGGTTGCCGACATAGGTCAGCTCGACCTGCCGCCCGCGGCGTTCGTTGCAGAGCGTCAGCACAGGCCCGAGGTAGTCGTCGGGCACCATGATCGTCGCCTTGATCCAGGGCTCCTCGATCACGTCCACAACGCTGCCGTCAGGCATGTCGGCGGGGTTGTGGAGCTCGATCGCCTCGCCGTTGGTCTTGCGGATCTTGTAGACGACCGAGGGCGCCGTCGCGATGAGGTCGAGGTCGAACTCGCGCGAGAGCCGTTCCTGGATGATCTCGAGGTGGAGCAGGCCCAGGAAGCCGCAGCGATAGCCGAAGCCGAGCGCCGCCGATGTCTCGGGCTCGTAGTGGAAGGAGGCATCGTTGAGCCGCAGCTTCGCGAGGCTCTCCCGCAGCTTCTCGAAATCGTCGGCGTCCACGGGGTAGAGGCCGCACCAGACCACGGGGATGGAGGGCTTGAAGCCGGGCAGGGGGGCGTCGGCGGGATTGCGGTCGTCGGTGATAGTGTCGCCGACATTGGTGTCAGCGACGGTTTTGATTGCCGCGGTGACGAAGCCCATCTCGCCGGGGCTCAGGCGATCGACCGGCACCATCTTCGGGGTGAACACGCCGACCTGCTCGATCGTGTGGACCGATCCGTTCGACATCATGCGGATGCGCTGGCCCTTGCGGAGCTCGCCGTCCTTCACCCGCACCAGCACGACGACGCCGAGATAGGCGTCGTACCAGCTGTCCACCAGCAGCGCCTTGGTCGTGGCGTTCAGCTCGCCCTTGGGCGCGGGCAGGCGGGTAACGATGGCTTCCAGCACGCCTTCGATGTTCAGACCCGTCTTGGCGCTGATCATCACGGCGTCGGAGGCATCGAGGCCAATCACGTCCTCGATCTGCTGCTTCACCCGGTCGGGCTCAGCCGCTGGCAGGTCGATCTTGTTGAGGACCGGCACGATCTCGTGGTTGGCGTCGATAGCCTGGTAGACGTTGGCCAGCGTCTGCGCCTCGACCCCCTGGGAGGCGTCCACGACCAGCAGCGAGCCCTCGCAGGCGGCAAGGCTGCGTGACACCTCATAGGCGAAGTCCACATGGCCCGGCGTGTCCATCAGGTTCAGCGTGTAGGTCCGGCCGTCCTTGGCCAGGTAGGCCAGGCGGACGGTCTGCGCCTTGATGGTGATGCCGCGCTCTCGCTCCAGCTCCATGTTGTCGAGGAGCTGTTCCTTCATCTCACGCGCCGCCACGGTACCGGTGGACTGGATCAGCCGGTCAGCCAGCGTGGACTTGCCATGGTCGATGTGCGCGATGATCGAGAAATTGCGGATTCGGTCGAGCGGTACGTCTGTCATCGGGGGCCCGTGGATTCCCCGCTCAGATAGGGGTTGTGCGCCGCGCTGGGAAGCGGCGACGTCACGGCAGGGCCGGGCCGAGGTCCCAGGGCGGCAGTCGTCAGACCAGCGCGGCGGCGGCCTCGGCGCTGACCTCCTCGCCCGTTTCGGTGCCGTCCACCGCCGCGGCGAGGTCGGCGGGCAGGCCGCCCCAGGGGCGCGGCGCGAACAGGTGGAACCGGTAGCGCGGATCGGCGACGGGCAGCAGGTCGATGTCCTGCCGCAGCCCGGGATGATAGAGGCCCGCGATGGGTAGGTGGATCGTCGCAGCGTCCGACAACCAGGTCGCGAGCCAGGAGAAGGTGCTGACGGCGACGCAGACATGGTGGGAGGCGCGGATCGTCTCGAAATCCACCATGGCGCCGCGGGAGGGCTGGAACTCGGCATCCGGGAAGCGGGCCCGGAGCGCGGCGGAATAGGCGTCGCGCCCGATCTGCCCGAGGAAGACCGGGCGCAGCCCCGTCCCGGCGATCAGCCGCTCATAGTACGCGAGCGGCAGCGGGCAGTAGCTGGCATGCACCCGGGTATCGCTCGGGCGGCGCATGTAGGGCGCGCGGATGTTGATCAGCAGCCGGTCCGGCCCATAGCCCGGGATCGCCGGCGCCGCGCGGGGAAACAGCGCCCGCACCGTCCCGACGGGCTCGATGTATTCCATCCGGCAGCCCAGCGCCCAGGTGACGACGGCGTCCACCTCCCCGCCCGCGAGCAGGGCCGCGGCCCTGTCCATGTCGGGGCGATGGCCGTGCATGGTGACGTGCCTCACCGGCCGCGGCAGCGTCGGCGGGGTCAGGCCGAATTCCGGCAGCGGATCACCGGTGACGACGGCGCCCGGCACGCGCCGGGCCAGCGCGTGTGCGAGCATGGTCTGGAACATCTTGTTGCCCAGGCGTCCGCCGATCAGCCTGGCTTCGACGATCGGCGCCATGACGCGCTGCCCTGCCTCCCTCCGGGCGTGCCCGCCGCCCGCCGCGATCCTTCAGGCCGGCGCAACATGCCCCCGCAGCCGCCACATCGCCCAGGCCCCGAGGAACGGCCCCGGCGCCAGCACCGCGAAGGCCCAGTGCCAGCCGAGCGCCGAGACAGCGTGGGGCATCAGCCCGATCGTCCCCGCGGTGAGCAGGAAGCCGAGGCTGGTCTGTACTGTCAGCATCGTGCCCACGTAGTCCGGCGGCGAGAGCGTCACGACGCAGGCGCTGAACTGCGCGGAATCCGCCACCACCGCGAAGCCCCAGACCAGCGCGACGCCGATCGCGAGGGCAGGTGCCAGCATCGCCGCCGGCCCAACGAGCAGCGCGCAGCTGCCCGACACCAGCATGCAGAGAGCCGCCACCGAGGCGCGGTTCCACCGGTCCGCGAGCAGCCCCGCCAGCACGCAGCCGCCGGCGCCGGCCGCCATCACGGCGAAGACCCAGGGGCCGGCCTGGCCGGCCTCCCCGCCCAGCACGCCGGCCAGGAACAGCCCGACCCAGGCCCACATGGCGTAGAGCTCCCACATATGCCCGAGATAGCCGAGATTGGCGTAGCGCAGCTTCCTGTTCCGCCAGGCTTCCAGCATCTGGGACGGCCGGAAGGGCGGCCGCGTCCCGAGCAGCGGCCCGGGCCTGAAGCCGAGGATCGCGAGCCCCCCGATCCCCGCCAGCACCCCGGCGCCGAGATAGGCGGCCTGCCAGCCGATCCCGCCCAGCAGCGTCGGGATCAGATGCGGCAGCGCCGACCCCAGCGTCAGCGCGCCAACCAGCAGCCCGATCAGCAGCCCGAGGTCGCCATCCCTGCCCCCCTTGGCCCAGCTCGCCGCCAGTTTCATGCCCACGGGGTAGACGCCGGCCATCGCCGCGCCGGCGACGAAGCGCAGGGCCAAGGCCGTGATGCCGGACGGTGCGACCTGCGTCTGCGCCAGGGTCGCGGCAGCCGCGACCAACGCCGAGGCCAGGAACAGCAGCCGCGGGTCCCGCCGGTCCGCCAGCGACAGAACCGCCGAGACCAGCGTGCCCGCGACGAAGCCGAGCTGCACCGCCGCGGTCAGCCACGCTGCCTCCGCGCGCGTCACCAGCCCCCCGGCCAGCAGCGAGGGCACCGCTGCGGTGCCGGCGAACCAGACGGACAGCACCAGCACCACCGCCAGGCACAGGGTGCCGAGATGCCGCGCCTTGCCCGGAGGTGACGCCGTGTCGCCCATGGGACCACACTGCCGCGGAATGCTATCGCCGTCAGCGCACCCGCGCACGACGGCGCGAGGGCCTTGCCATCACTTCACCATTCGGTTTAGCGTTCCCCTTTGTCCAGGAGAACCCGCCCATGCACACCGTGCCCTACCTCTTCTTCGAAGGCCGCTGCGAGGAGGCGCTGGCCTTCTACGGCCAGGCGCTCGGCGCCGAGACCAGGGCGATGATGCGCTACCGCGACAGCCCGGAGCCCGCCCAGGTCCCGCCGGGCAACGACGACAAGGTCATGCATGGCGAATTCAAGGTGGGCGAGACCGTGATCTTCTGCTCGGATGGCATGTGCTCGGGGAAGACGGCCTTCGGTGGCTTCGGCCTGGCGCTGGCGGCCAAGGATGCAGCCGAGGCCGGGCGCCTGTTCGCCGCGCTGTCCGACGGCGGCGAGGTCCGCATGCCTCTCTCGCCCACCTTCTTCTCACCCGCCTTCGGCATGGTGTCCGACCGCTTCGGCGTGATGTGGATGGTGATGGCGGGGCAGGGCTGATCGGCGCCGGACCACGGGATTGCCAACTGACGGGCCGGGCGGCGCCCAGTCCTGCTGGCGGCGGCGCCGGAGGCCTCAGCCTGCCTTGCCGGCGCGACCGAAATAGTAGCCGAGCACCAGCGTCACGATGGGCAGCACGACCGATTTCAGCAGGTCCACCGCCTGCGTCGCGATGGCCTCCGCCTTGCCCGACGCGATGCCGGCAATAACGATCGCCAGCAGCACCGCCCCGATCGAGCCGCCGAAGACCAAGATCACCACGCGGGTGATCATCGAGCGGTCGTTCATCTCCTGGATCTGGCCCTGGTCCATCGCTCGCGCGGTCTGCTGAACCTGCTCGCGAGCCTGGGCGATCTGGCGCCGCAGTGCCTCGATGTCCTGTTCGGACGGTGCAGCGGGCGGGGGGACCACGCTCGGCAGATTGTCCTTTGTGCCGCTCATTGCGGCAGCAGGCGCACCCAGGGCGCTTTCTCGCGTTCGGCTGCCGTGCGGATTGCCGGGGCGTAGGCGCGACTCGCTTCGATCAGCACGCGCACCTGATCCAGAAACGCCGAGCGCAGATCCGGGCTGGGCTCGGCCTCGGCCAGCCGCGCCAGGGCATCGGTGATCTCCAGCACGCGCCGGAAGCCAGCCGCGAGCTCGCGCGGGTCGTTCTGCAGCGCGCCCATCAGCCCGCGTGCGACCTCGAACAACTCGTGGCAGTACTGGATGGCCGTGCTGGATGCGCCGGGGCTCTGAAGCTGGCTGACCATGCCGAGCATCCGCTCGGCCGCGCCGAGGATCTTCTCGACTGCCTCAGCGAGGGCGCGGCCGGCATCAGGCGGCAGGACGAGCATCGCCAGGCACTCCCATGGATATCCATCCTAGCATCTGGTGCAGGCTGCGCGGCAATGCCAGGACGGCACGCATCAACCGCGCAGCACCGCCCCCGTCGCCTTCGCCACTGCCGCGACCACCTTCTGGCCGGCCGCCTCGATCTCAGCGTCGGTCAGCGTGCGCTCGCGCGGCTGCAGCGTGACCTGGATGCCCAGGCTCACCTTGCCCTCCGGCAGCTTGTCGCCGGCGTAGCGGTCGAACAGCGTGACCTCGGTGATCAGCGCCTTGTCCGCCGCGCGCGCGGCGCGCAGCAGCGCATCCGCCGCGACGCCGGCATCCACCAGGAAGGCGAAGTCGCGGCGCACGGGCTGGAAGGCCGGCAGGTCGGGCACGCCCTTCTTCCGCTTCTTCGGCTCCGCGATCGCGTCGAGGAACACCTCGAAGGCCACCGCGGGCCCCTGGATGTCGAGCGCGGCGCGTACCTTCGGGTGCAACTCGCCGAAGGTCGCGAGCACGACCTTCGGCCCCTGCCGCAGCACGCCCGAGCGGCCAGGGTGGTAGAAGGCCGGCGCGTCGGCCGTGACCTGCACGCCCGCCATTGGTGCGCCGAGCGCGGCCAGCACCGCGACCGCATCGCCCTTCGCGTCGAGCCAATCGACGGCCCGTGCCGGTGCCGCCCAGTTGGCGCCCGACATGCCCGCGCGGACACCCGCCGCGACGGCGAGCTGGCTGGTGCCGGCATGCGGGTCGCGATAGGCGCCCCCGATCTCCGCCAGCGCGACATCGGCGAAGCCGCGGGCCGCGTTGCGCGAAGCCGCCATCGCCAGCGAGGCGACCGGCGTCGGGCGCATCTGGTCGAGGTCGCTCGCGATCGGGTTCTCCAGGCGAAGGCTGTCGGGGGTGTCCCCGAACAGCGCCGCCTGGTCGCGCGACAGGAAGCCGTAGGTCACGCAATCCTGCATCCCGCGCGAGGCCAGCACGCGCCGGGCGAGTGCCGCGCGCGCCTGCTTCGGCGTCAGCGACGGCCGCGGCACGGGCGACGTCACAGGCAACGACACCGGCGGGACCGCATCCAGCCCGCCGAGGCGCAGCACCTCCTCCACCAGGTCGCATTCCGGCTCGATCGCGGCGCAGCCCTCCGCGGCCCGCTTCGCGCGATCCGCCGGCAGCGCCGGATCCTGGTCGAGTGCGCCATGCCCCGCGATGTCGTTCCGCCAGGGCGGCACGGCGACCGTCACGCGCTGCTCGTCCTGCAACACCGTGCAGAGGCCGAGCGCGGTGAGCCGCCGCACCGCCTCGTCACGCGGCAGGTCGAGGCCGCCGAGGCCCGAGATGCGCTCGAAGCGCAGCGTCGCCTGGCGCGCCCAGGCGGGCTCGGCGCCGGCGGACGAAACCTCCGACGCCTCGCCGCCGCAGAGCTCGATGATCATGCGTGCCGCGGCGTCGAGCGCCTTGGGCAGCAGCGCGGGATCGATGCCGCGCTCGAAGCGGGACCGCGCATCGGTGCGGATGTCGTGGCGCCGACCGGACAGCGCGATGCGCACGGGATCGAACAGCGCGCATTCGATGAAGCACTCGGTCGTCGCCTCGTCGCAGCCGGAATGCTCGCCGCCGATGACGCCGCCCAGCGCCTCCACGCGCTCGGCGTCGGCGATGACGCCGTCTTCTTCCGTGAGCGAGTAGGTCTTCCCGTTCAGCGCGGCCAGCTCTTCGCCCGGGCGCGCCATGCGCATCGCGAGCGTGCTGCCCGCGACCTTCTTCACGTCGAAGACGTGCAGCGGGCGGCCATAGGCGAAGGTGAAGAAGTTGGTGACGTCCACCAGCGCGTTGATCGGCCGAAGCCCGATCGCGGTCAGGCGGTCCTGCAGCCACTTCGGGCTCGGCCCGTTCCGCACGCCGCGCACGGCGCGGCCCAGCACCCAGGTGCAAGCACGCTGGTCCTCGATCTTCCACTGGAGCGGCGAGGGATAGGCGCCGGGCAGCGGTGCGACGTCCCACGGCTTCAGCTTGCCCAAGCCAGCGGCCGCCAGATCCCGGGCAACGCCGCGCACCGACAGCGCGTCGCCGCGGTTCGGCGTGACCTTGATCTCGATCACGGGGTCGTCGAGGCTGGCATAGTCCACGTAGCGCGTGCCGACCGGCGCATCCTCCGGCAGGTCCACGATGCCGGAGTGGTCGTCGCCGAGGCCCATCTCGCGCGCCGACAGCATCATCGCTTCCGACTTCACGCCGCGGATCTCGCCGACCTTCAGCGTGATGCCGGTGCCAGGGATGAACTGGCCGGGCAGGGCGGCGACGCCCTTCATGCCGGTGCGCGCATTCGGCGCGCCGCAGACCACGGAGTATTCGCGACCGTCGCCGAGATCGACGCGGAGTGCGCGCAGGCGATCGGCGTTGGGGTGCTGCACCGCCTCGATCACGCGGGCGATGCGGAACTCCGCGAGCTCGGCGGCGGGGTTGTGCACGCCCTCGACCTCGATGCCGATGGCGGACAGCGTCGTGGTGATCGCGTCGAGCGAGGCGTCGGTATCTAGGTGCTCGCGCAGCCAGGACATCGTGAACTTCATGGAGTGTGCTCCGCGTTCGGAGAAGGCGCGCGAAGCCCTCTCCACCCATAGGGGGGAGAGGGTTGGGTGAGGGGGGCATGGAAGGCGTGCGCGATCCAGGCGCCCCCCTCACCCCACGTCTCTCCCCCCTGAGGGGGGAGAGGGAGTCGAAGAACGAACCTCACGTCAGATACCCTCGTGCAGGCTGGCGGGCGCCAGCGGGTCGGCCGCGTAGTGCCGGAGCCAGCGCAGGTCGCATTCGTAGAACGGCCGCAGATCCGGCATGCCGTGCTTCAGCATGGTGATGCGCTCGATACCCATGCCGAAGGCGAAGCCCTGCCAATCCCGCGGGTCGAGGCCGCAATTCGCTAGCACCTTCGGGTGCACCATCCCGCTTCCCAGGATCTCCAGCCAGTCGCCGCCGCCGCCCAACTCGCCGGTCTTGCGGTTCCAGCCGATGTCCACCTCCATCGAGGGCTCGGTGAACGGGAAGTAGGACGACCTGAACCGCACCGGCAGGTCGGCGATGCCGAAGAAGGCGCGGAGGAAGTCGATCAGGCAGCCCTTGAGATGGCCGAGCGTGATCGCGCGGTCGATCACCAGCCCCTCGACCTGGTGGAACATGGGCGAATGCGTGGCGTCGTGGTCGGCGCGATAGGTGCGGCCCGGCGCGATGATGCGGATGGGCGGCGGCTCCGCCAGCATCGTGCGGATCTGCAGCGGGCTGGTCTGCGTGCGCAGCACCGTCCGGTGCCCGTTCGGCATCGTCCCGGGCAGATAGAAGGTGTCGTGGTCCTGCCGCGCGGGGTGGTGGTCCGGGATGTTGAGCGCGCCGAAATTGTGCCAGTCGCTCTCGATGTCCGGGCCTTCCACGACCCGAAAACCCATCGCGCCGAAGATCGCGGTCAGCTCCTCGATGGTGCGGCTGATCGGGTGGATGCCGCCATCGGAAGCCGTGCCCGGCGCGAAGGGGCGTGGGGGAAGCGAGACGTCCACGCGTTCCGCCTTCAGCCGCGCCTCGAGCTCGGCTTCCTCCAGCACCTTGCGCCGCGTCTCCAGCAGCGCCTCGATCTCCGCCTTCAGCCGGTTCAGCGCGGCGCCGCGTTCCTTGCGGGCCTCCGCCGGCACGGCGCCGAGCCCCTTCAGCAGCCCGGACAGGCTGCCCGACTTGCCCATCACGGCCACCCGCACCGCATCCAGCGCGCGGAGGTCCGCTGCTGCAGCCAGCGCGGCTTCCGTCTCGGCGCGGAGTGTCGTCAGGTCGTCTGACATCGTCTGCTCCAGATACGCAAAGGGCCGCCCCCTGCCGGGAGCGGCCCTCTTGTGTTCGATCAGCGCGAAGCCCGGAAGGGGCTTCAGGCCTGCGCGGGGAGGGCGCCCTTCGCCTTCTCGACGATGGCGGCAAACGACGCCGCGTCGTCGAAGGCGATCTCGGCCAGCACCTTGCGGTCCATCTCCACGCCCGCGGCCTTCAGCCCGGCGATGAAGCGGGAATAGGTCAGCCCGTGCTCGCGCACCGCCGCGTTGATCCGCTGGATCCAGAGGCCACGGAACTCGCGCTTCTTCGTGCGGCGGTCGCGATAGGCGTATTGCAGCGCCTTCTCGACCCGCTCGAGCGCGGGGCGGTAGGCGGTGGACGACCGGCCGACATAGCCCTTGGCGAGCTTGAGGACCTTCTTGTGGCGGGCGTGCTTCGTGACGCCCCGCTTGACGCGTGCCATGTCTCAGACCCCCTCAGCGATCCAGCCCGTAGGGCATCCACTGCTTCACCGTGTCGCCGTCCTGCTTGTCGAGGACGAACATGCCGCGGTTCTGGCGCTTCATGGTGGTGGTCTTGGCGGTCAGCATGTGGCGCTTGTTGCCGGCGCCGGCCTTGACCTTGCCGGAGGCGGTCAGTCGGAAGCGCTTCTTGACGCTCGACTTCGTCTTCATCTTGGACATTTGGCCCTCCTCGGGGTGAAGCGCCCCACCTTGCCCCCGGCCCGGAGGCCAGGACCGCACCATGCGGCAGGGACGCTGGTCCCGGCCGGGCATGTCCATGGGGCCACGGCGCGGGGAGCGCGGCCTATAGGGCCGCGGCGCCGGGCTGGCAAGCGCGGCCTGCACCCGGGGCGGGCCGCCTCAGCCGCCCGAGGCCCAGCCCCGGGCGGTCTCCACCGGCCGCAGGCTGTCCGGCCCGGCGACCGAGGGCCCGGCCGCCGCCTGCGCATCCAGCGCCGCCCCGACCCGCGCGCCCCAGGCCGCGAGGTAGCCGTCCCGCGTCCCCGCGTCCACGCGGGGCGCGGCATAGGCGACGAAGGGCTCCTCCACCGCCAGGCCCATGTATTCCAGCGTCAGCCGCCGGACAGGCCAGAGCACCCGCCCGATCTCGCCATAGGCGCCCGCGTCGGAGAAGCGCTCCGTCGTGCCGCCCGTGGTCACCCCCATCAGCGCCCGGCGGCCCTTCAGCAACCCGGTGTCGAAGCGCCGCCCGTCCACATAGGCGAAGCCATAGGCCAGCACCCGGTCGAACCAGCCCTTCAGGATCGCCGGCGGCGCACCCCACCAGATCGGGAATTGCAGGACCAGCAGATCGGCCCGCCGCAGCCGGTCCTGCTCCCGCGCGACATCGGCGGCGAAGGCGCCGTTGCGCGCCGCCAGGTCCTGCTCGGCCTGAAGGTGGAAGCGGGCGGGATCGGCGACGGTAGTCATGTCGCCGCGCCCGGCCACCGCGCCGAAGCCCTCGGCGCAGAGGTTGCTGACCTCCACGTCGTGCCCCGCCGCCCGGATCGCCGCGACCGCCGCCGCGGTCATGGCGGCATTGAAGGAGGTCGGCTCCGGGTGGGCGTGGACGATCAGCGCGTGCACGGGTCAGTGTCCCAGCACGCGCGCCACATCGGCCTCGAGGCCGAAGGCGCGCGCGGCATTGGTGCTCACCATCTGCCTGACCTGGCCGTCTTCGTAGCCCAGCCTGAGGCACAGCCGCACGCCGCGCCGCATGCCCTCCAGCGGGTGATAGGCGCCGACCTGGCCGAGGTCGGAGGCGATGATGGTCTGCCCCACACCCGCGGCCTCGATGAAGTCCGCGAGCTCCTCCTCCCGCCGTACCTTGAACTTCGATCCGTCGAGGAACATGCAGATGGAGTGCTCGACGAAGGCGCCCATCGCCGCGATGCCGCGCACGTCGTTCAGGCTGGCGTCCACGATCTCCTCGGGATGGGTGAATACCAGGCGCTTCACGCCGCGGAGCTGCGCCTCCTCAAAGACCTTCCAGGTCTCGGTGACGTGAAGGTGGCCGCTGGCCAGCGCCAGGTCGTTGCGCGCGACCACGTCCAGGATCTCCTTCACGTCGTCGCGCACGGCGCCGTTGGCGTCCAGCACCGGCACGGCGGAAGCGGGCCGGATCTTCTGGGTCGAGGCAGGATGGGCGTAGCCCGAGGTCTTCTCCCAACGCAGGTGGTTTTCGGCGGACAGCGTCGGCATGAAGACGATCTTCCCGCCCATCGCCGCGCAATGCTCGACGGCATAGGGGTTCATGCCGCCGATCACGTTGTTCAGCACGATGCAGGAATAGACTCGGGTCGTCAGATCGGGATGGTGCCTGGCGATCAGCGCCGCGGTCATCACGCCGCTGTAGTCGTGGTCCTTGGTGATCACCGCGGCGAAGCCGGCAGCCGACAGGTCGCGCGCAAGCTCCAGGTGGTCCACCGCGCGGGCGGCGATCGACGGCCCGGAATGGACATGCGGGTCGATCGCGCCGCGCAGGATGGCGTCGACGCGCGCGTCCAGAGCGGCGTCGAGATGGGTGTCCGGCATCGTCCTCGCCCTCACAGCTTCGGAATATTGGCCTCGGTCGCGATGCGCGACCAGAACGCGTTCTCCTGGGCCACGAAGTCGCGGAAGCCGGCCGGCGTGGTGGGCTGGGCCGGCGCCACGCCGAGCTCGAGCAGCTTGTCCCTGATCTCCGGCAGCGCGACCACCTTGGCGAGCTCGGCGTTCAGCCGCTCCACGATCGGACGCGGCGCGCCGGCGGGCAGCACGATGCCGTTCCAGGACCGCACGATGTAGCCGGGCACGCCGGCCTCCTCCGCGGTCGGCACGTCGGGCAGGCCGGGGAAGCGCGCGGGAGAGGCCAGCGCCAGGCCCCTCAGCCGCCCGCCCTGGATCTGCGGCAGCACCGGCGCCATCACCTCCGCCGCAAGCTGCACGTCGCCCGACGCCGTCGCGTTCAGCAGGTCCGGGGTGCTGCGGTAGGTCACGATCGTCATGTCGGTGCGCGTGAGCGAGCGGAAGAACTCCGCGCCGAGATGCTGGCCGTTGCCGACGGAAATGGAGCCGAGGTTCAGCGCGCCTGGCCGCGCGCGCGCGTCGGCGATGACGTCGCCGAGCGTGCGGTACGGCGCGTTGGCGCCAGTTGCCAGCACCAGGTCGAAGAAGGACATGGGCGAGACGAACTCGAAGTCCTTCATCATGTCGTACGGCAGGCGGCGATACATCGCGGCCGCGGTGGAATCGCTCGTCGTCAGCAGCAGCATCGTGTAGCCGTCGGCCGGCGCGCGGGCGACGGTCTCGGCGGCGACGATGCCGCCGGCCGAGGGCCGGTTCTCGATCACCACGGTCTGGCCGAGCGCGGTACCGAGCCTCTGGGCGACGAGCCGGGAGCTGAGGTCGCCGACGCCGCCGGGCGCGAAGCCGATGATCCAGCGGATGGGACGCGAGGGCCAGGACGGGCCTTGCGCGCGCGCCAGACGCGGCGCGGCGAGCGCGCCGGCGCTGGCGAGCAGCAGGCGGCGGGACAGGGTGACCTCGGCCATGGCGCTTCCTCCGTGTTACTGTCGTTCTCTCCCCGAGAACGACGTGCGCCTCCAGAGAACGCATCAGCCGCTTCCTAGTCAAGCGGAATCTCGCTGGCAAGAGAGAAGCGCAGGGATGTCAGGGTGTTATGGCTTGCCATGCCGGCTAGCGTGTGTTCTCCTGTCGGGAACAATGATTGGCGGACAGGTATGGCGGACGAGACCAAGGGTCGGCAGGGCGGCGTGCAGGCCGCGGATACCGTCCTCGGCGTGCTGGAAGCCGTGGCGCTGGCGGAGGAGCCGCTCGGCGTCACTCAGATCGCGACCCGGCTCGGCCTCGCAAAGGGCGCGACCTTCCGCCATCTCCGCACGCTGCTCGACCGCGGCTATCTCCTGCAGGACCCCGCCACCAGCCGCTTCCAGCTCGGCCCCAAGGTCGCTTTGCTGGGGCGCCTGGCGCCGGCGGGCACCGATCTCGCCGCCATCGTGCAGCCCGCCCTGCGGGAGGCGCGCGACGCTTCGGGGCTATCGGTGGTGATCAGCACGCCGACACCCTTCGGCGCCTTCGTGCTGGCGACGCTGCCGGGGACGAACGCGATCGACATCGGCGTGCGCGTCGGCAGCAGCCTGCCCGCCCATGCGAGCGCCCAGGGCAAGGTGCATCTCGCCTTCGGCCCCCCTGCCGCGCTCGAGCGCCTGCTGGCGGAGCCGCGCCCGCACCTGACGCCGCACACCATCACCGATGCTCGGGCATTGTCGACGGAGATCGCGCGGGTGCGCGCGCAGGGCTACGCGACGGCGCCGGAGGAAGCCCTTCTCGGCGTCAATGCGCTCGCCGCGCCGGTGCGCGACGGCCAGGGCCGCCTGGCCGGGTCCGTCGCGCTGGTCGGCTCAATCCAGCACATCACCCGGGAGCCCGAGGAGAAGCTCCTGCGGATCGTGCGGGATCTCGGCCAGCGCGCGACGCGGCTCGTCGCCGCGTCCTAGCGCAACCAGTCAGGCCGCCTTCGCCAGCCGGCTGTCCAGCAGCCTGTGCAGATGCGCCGCGATCGCGCCCATGCCCGTGCGCGCCCCCTCGCGCCCGGCCTTCCGCTCGGCGTCCGCGTTGTAGTTCGTATTGGTGTTCACGTCGTAGGCGAAGGTGCGGCCGTCGCGGTCGGTGATGAACTCGATGGCGCCGACGCCGATGCCGTTCGCCGTCAGGAAGGCCTCCATGCGCGGGATCAGCGGATGGCTGAAGCTCTCGACGATGCGGAATTTCTCGCCCGGGGCCACGGCCGGGCAGAACTCGCCCTCGCCGACCTGGCACGCATCGGCGGGGCAGAGCTCGAAGCCCTCCGAGGTGTCCACCCGCACCGCATAAAGGAACCTGCCGCCGACGAACTCGGCCCGCGTGATGAAGGGCTCCGGCGCCGCGACGTAGCGCTGCACCAGCCAGATGCCGTCGCGCGGCTGCGCATGGGGATCGGCGTCATGGGCCATCGCCTCCAGCGCCTGCGTCAGCCCGGCCTCGCTGTTGACCAGCCGGACGCCGAGGCCCTTGCCCGCGCGGTTGTGCTTCAGGATGACGGGGAAGCCGAGCTTCGCGGCGGCGTCAGGGATATGCTGTGTGCCGACCACGGCGATGGTCTCCGGCGTCGGGATGCCATGCGCGGCCAGCGCCTGGTACTGCGCGACCTTTGACAGCTCGAGCTGAAGCGCCCGGCGGCCGTTGACCACCGTGCGGCCATGCCGCTCCAGCCATTCGATGACTGCGCCCGCATATTCCGGCGCGAAGGTGTGGCCGCGGGTATGCGAGGAGGCCGACATCCGGTTGTAGAACACGCCCTCCGGCGGCGGCTGCGTCAGGTCGAGGATGCCGGTGTCGAGGAACAACTCCTCATGCGGCGCGCCGAGGCCTTCGAAAGCGGCGCGCAGCGGCACCACCCAGGCGTCGTTCTCATGGATGACATGGATGCGGGACATGGCTGTGAGCTTCCGTGGCTGCCCTGGACTTGGAAGAAGCATCTAGGAAGGGTGCCGCCGGAGCGCAAATGGGAGAAATTCTTCGCAGATACAGGGCAGCCGATGCAACGGGTCTCTCCAGCGGCGGGTCTGCGGGCCATGCGCCGTCTCCGCCCCCGACCGGCGCCGGCGCGGGTTCCGGCGTAGCTTCCCGCGCTCTATATGCCGGGGACCATGGTCGCTTTCCGCAAGATGCACGGGTTGGGCAACGACTTCGTCGTGCTGGACGGGCGCGAGACGCCACTTGCCGTGACGCCGGACGCCGCCCGCGGCATTGGCGACCGCCATTTCGGGATCGGCTTCGACCAGCTCATCGTCATGGAGCCCCCGCCCGCCGGCGCGCCAGGGGACGTTGATGTCTTCATGCGGATCCTCAACCCCGACGGCTCCGAGGCCGAGGCCTGCGGCAACGCCACGCGCTGCATCGCGTCCCTGGTGGCGGACCAGGCCGGCAGGGATCGCGTCGTCGTCCGCACCGTCGCCGGCGACCTGCCGGTGGAGCGCCTGGCCGGCGGCCTCTGGCGTGCCGACATGGGGCCCGCGCGGCTGGGCTGGCGCGACGTGCCGCTGGCCGAGGAATGCGACACGCTGCACGTCCCGCTCGCGCTCGGGCCGGTCTCCGACCCCGCGGCGTGCTCCATGGGCAACCCGCATGCGACCTTCTTCGTACCGGAGCTCGACGCCATTCCCGTCGCCGAAATCGGCCCGAAGCTCGAACGGCACCCGATCTTCCCCGAGCGCGCGAATATCGGCTTCGCGCAGGTGCTCTCGCCCGAGCGCATCCGGCTCGTGATGTGGGAGCGCGGCGCGGGCATGACGCTGGCCTGCGGCTCCGGCGCCTGTGCCACCATCGTCAACGCCGCCCGCCGCGGCCTGACCGGGCGGCGCGCGGCGGTGGAGCTGCCGGGCGGCACGCTGACGATGGAATGGCGGAATGACGGGCATGTCCTGATGACCGGCCCCGTCGCGACCTCCTTCACGGGCGAGCTCGACCTCGCGCGCTATGGCGCCTGACACCCTCACCTTCGGCTGCCGGCTCAACGCCTACGAGTCGGAGGCGATGCGCGACCTCGCCGCGCGCGCCGGACATGCCGATGCGCTGATCGTCAACACCTGCGCCGTGACCGCCGAGGCCGAGAGCCAGGCGCGCCAGGCCATCCGCCGCGCGGCGCGCGCCGATCCCGGCCGGCGCATCGTCGTGACGGGCTGCGCCGCGCAGATCGCGCCCGATCGCTGGGCCGGCCTGCCCGGCGTGGCGCGCGTGATCGGCAATCCCGACAAGCTCCGGCCCGGGACCTGGGCCGCGCTGGACCGGCCCGCGCAGGTCTCCGACGTGATGGCCGTGCGCGACGTCCCGGTGCCTCCCGTCGCCGACGTCGCGAGCCGCGCGCGTGCCCTCGTCCAGGTCCAGCAGGGCTGCGACCACCGATGCACCTTCTGCGTCATCCCCTTCGGCCGTGGGCCCTCGCGGTCCGTGCCGCCCGGCGTGGTGGCGGAGCAGGTGCGTACCCTGGTGGCGCGCGGCGTCAACGAGGTCGTGCTGACCGGCGTGGACATCGCGAGCTACGGCGCGCCGCGCCTCGGGGCGATGCTGCGCGGGCTGCTGGCCGCGGTCCCGGACCTCAGGCGCCTGCGGCTGTCGTCGCTCGATCCCGCGGGGATGGACGACGATCTCTGGCGCCTGGTCGCCGAGGAGCCGCGCTTCATGCCGCATCTGCATCTCTCGCTGCAGCACGGCGCGGACGTGATCCTGAAGCGGATGAGGCGGCGGCACCTGCGCGGCGACGCCATTGCCCTTTGTGAACGCGCGCGGCGCCTGCGGCCCGGCATCGCCTTGGGCGCCGACCTGATCGCAGGCTTCCCGACCGAGACCGCCGCGCATCACGCCGACAGCCTGGCGCTGGTCGAAGAATGCGGCCTGACCTGGCTGCACGTCTTCCCCTATTCCGAGCGCCCCGGCACGCCGGCCGCGCGCATGCCCGCCGTGCCGGTGCCGCTGCGCCGCGAACGCGCCGCCGCGCTGCGCGAGGCCGGCCGCCGCGCGGCGCGCCGCTTTCACGAAAGCCGCCTCGGCCGCACGGAGCAGGTGCTGATGGAAGGCAACGGCCGCGGCCATACCGAGCATTTCGCGCCGCTCCGCCCGCGCGGGGGCGATCTCCGGCCGGGCGACGGCTTCGCCGCGCCGGGCGACGCCTTCGCCGCGCCGGGCGACGCCTACCGCGCGCCGGGCGAACTGCGCGCTTTCCGCGTCGTTGGCCACGACGAGGACGGTCTCATCGGGGAAGTTGCGTAATGGCGCTGAAGGGCTTCTGGGACCGCCTGCGCGGCCGCGATGCGCCCGCCGAGCCGGAACCGCCGATCCCGCCGCCCGCCGTGCCGGTGCTGCCCGACGTGAACGCGCCGCCGCCCTACGACGCGACGCCGCCGATCGAGCTGCCGCCGGTCGCGCCCCTGCCGCCGCCGGAAGCGCCGCCGGCCGCGCTGCCGCGCGACGACGCGGCGGCCGAGCGCGAGGCGCTGGCCGGCACCGAGCCAGAGCCCGGGCCAGAGAGCGGGCCTGAGCCCAAGGGCGGTTGGTTCGCGCGCCTCAAGCAGGGCCTCTCGCGCTCCACCGCGCGGCTCACCGACGCCCTCACCACGGTCTTCCGCAAGCGCCGCCTGGACGACGAGGCGCTGGAGGAGCTCGAGGAGACGCTGATCGCCGCCGACCTCGGCGTCGCCGCCGCGCGGCGCATCGTGGACGACTTCCGCAAGACCCGCTTCGGCAAGGAAGTCACCGACGAGGAAGTCAAGGCCGCACTCGCGGACTCCATCGCCGAGATCCTCGGCCCTGTCGCGAAGCCGCTGGAGATCGTCGCCGCGCATGCCCCGCATGTCGTGCTCGTCGTCGGCGTCAACGGCACGGGCAAGACCACGACCATCGCCAAGCTCGGCCAGCAATATCGCCGCCAGGGCATGACGGTGATGTTCGCCGCCGGCGACACCTTCCGGGCCGCCGCGGTGGAGCAGTTGCAGATCTGGGGCGACCGCACGGGATGCCCGGTCGTGGCACCCGCGAAGATGGGCGCCGACGCCGCGGGGCTGGCGCATGACGCACTGACGCGCGCGAAGGACGAAGGGATGGACGTGCTGCTCATCGACACTGCCGGCCGCCTGCACAACAAGGCCGCGCTGATGGAGGAGCTGCGCAAGGTCGTGCGCGTCATCCGCCGCGTCGATCCCGCCGCGCCGCATTCCGTGCTGCTGACGCTCGATGCCACCACCGGCCAGAACGCGTTGAGCCAGGTGAAGGTCTTCCGCGAGATGGTGGAGGTCAACGGGCTCGCCGTCACGAAGCTCGACGGCAGCGCCAAGGGCGGCGTGGTCGTCGCGCTCGCGCAGGAATTCGGCCTGCCCGTGCACGTCGTCGGCGTCGGCGAGAAGGCCGACGACCTCCGCCCGTTCGAGGCGCGGGACTTCGCGCGGGGGCTCGTCGGGCTGGACTGAGGCGTCCCGATGACCGAAGCGGCGTCAGCCGCGGCGGTTTGAATCGGACCGCCCCTTCACCCCCCCTACATCCCCTTCAGGATGAAGAGCAGCACGATCAGCGCGAATATGCTGATCCCGACCGCCGCCGGCATCGCGACGATGCCGGCGAGAAAGGCGGCCGTCCCCGTCCGCCCGCGGTAGCGCAGCACGACCGACGCCACCACCATCAGCACGCCCGTGGCCAGCGCCGCCGCCCAGCCGAGCAGCCCCGGCAGGTCGTCGCTGCGCGTCGCCAGCGCATGCGGCAGCTGCGAGCCGATGCTCATCCCGACGACGGCGAGAGACGGCACGGCGATGAGGAGGAAGATCCGCCAGACCCAGAGGTTCATCATGGCTCACTGCCAGTGCGGAGGGTTGAGGAGCAGCACCACCAGCAGCAGCGCAGCGCAGACCGTCGGCACCGCGCCCAGCGAGAGCACCACCTTCGCCGCCCCGGGCTGCCCCCGCCCGTGCAGCACGAAGCCGAGCACGGGCGCGCCGCAGACGCTCGCCAGCAGCCCGAGCCAGAGGCCGAGGTTCAGGCCGGAGACGCTCCCGTCGGCCAGGCCTTCCAGGAAGAACCAGACCGCGACCAGCGCCGGCAGCGTCGCAAGGACGAGAAGCGTGCGATAGGCGATCATGCACGGAGCCTAGGCGCGCTTCGAGCGACTGCGGAAGCGTCTGATTGTATGGCCGAAACAGCCGAAACATTGTGTCGCGTGTTGCGCGCGCCGCCCGCATGATTCCGGGTATGCATCGACGCCCGCGTTCGGCAGACTGGCGACGCCGGACAGCTGGGTATCGATCATGGCGATCGTCACGGTCTCGACCTCGGCGCCGGGCGACTGGGCGCCGCTGCGCTTCCTCGGCCCGCTGCCGCTGACCTTCCTCGGCGGCGACGGCTCCACCATGGCCTTCGCGGTCGGCGGGGCGGACCCGCGCATCCTGGTGTTGAGCGGCAACAACCTGGCCGCGCTGACGCTCGGCACGGGGCTGCCGGGCTCCGGCACGATCACGGGTATAGAATGGCGGTCCGGCACGGCGGCGTCCTGGACGGTGGCGACGCCGCTGCCGGGGACGCTGCTGCACGCCGCGACGGGCCTGTCGCTGGCCGCGGGCGCCTTCGACTCCCTCGTCTTCAGCGGCGGCGACCTCGCCGTGCTGACGGCGGCGGGGAACGACGTGGCCAGCGGGGCGGGCGGGGCGGACCGGCTGTTCGGCGGCGCCGGCAATGACAGCATCGCCGGCGGCGGCGGCGCCGACCTGGTGGAAGGCGGCACCGGCAACGACACGCTGCTCGGCGAGGGCGGCAACGATGCGCTGTTCGGCCGCGCCGGCGACGACCTGCTCGATCCCGGCGCCGGGCGCGATGCCGTGCGGGGCGGGATCGGCAACGACACCATCCGCCTCTCCACCGCCGAGACCGCGGCGGGCTTCGGCGAGCTCTTCGACGGCGGCGCGGGGGAGGACATGCTCGCCGTCGCGGTCGCCGGCGGCACGCTGCTCGACATCGGCCGCGCGCAGGTCGCCGGCATCGAGGGCGTGCGCTTCGACACCGCCGCGCGGCTCGCCGTCTCCGCCGCCGCTCTTGGCGTGTTCGAGACGGTGCAGCTCGCCTACGACCCCGCCACGGCGGGCGGGCTGCTGCCAGGCTTCGTGCTGGCCGGCGCCGGGACCTTCATCCTGGGCGGCGTCGCCTTCGAGGGCCTGACGCCGGAGCGCGGCTTCGAATTCACGCTCGGCGACGCCGACGGCGCGGTCGTCTTCGGGCGGGAGGGCGCGCAGGAACCCGCCGACGACCGGATCATCGGAGGCGCCGGCGCGGCGACCGTCTTCGGCGCCGGCGGCGCCGACATCCTGACGGGCGGTGCCGGCAACGACCTGCTGGCCGGCGAGGAGGACGCCGACACCCTGGCCGGCGAGGCGGATGCGGACACGCTCGACGGCGGGGAAGGGGCGGACAGCCTGTCGGGCGGCGATGGTGACGATTCGCTGCTCGGCGGTGCCGAGGCGGACAGCCTCGATGGCGGCGCGGGCGCCAACACGCTCGATGGCGGCGACGCCGGCGACCGTCTGACCGGCGGCGCCGGCGCGGATTCCATCCTCGGCGGGCTCGGCGACGACCTGCTCCTCGGCCTTGGCGGCGCCGACACGCTGTCGGGCGGCGAGGGCAATGACAGCCTGTCCTCAGGCGGGACGGCGTCGCCGGCGGAGAAGGACGTGCTGCTCGGCGAGGCCGGGAACGACACGCTGGTCGGCTCCTCCGCCAAGGAGGCGATGGACGGCGGCGCGGGCAATGACAGCCTCTTCGCCGGCGACGGCAACGACACGCTGGTCGGGGGGGCCGACAACGACACCCTTGCCGGGGATCTCGGCCTCGACAGCCTTGCCGGCGACGCCGGCGCGGACAGCCTGTCCGGCGGCGCGGGCAACGACGTGCTGTCCGGCGGCGACGGCGCGGATCGCCTGGCCGGCGGCATCAACGCCGACACGCTGTCAGGCGGCGCGGCCGACGACGTGCTGGACGGCGAGGACGGCAATGACAGCCTGGATGGCGGTCCGGGCGCGGACACGCGCGGGGTGGCCTCGGCAACGACACCTTCGTCTACGACGCCGCGGACAGCGTCACGGATTCCGGCGGGGCCCGCGATGCCTGGCTGCTCGGCGGCGGCAGCTTCACCCTGGCGGCCCCCAGCACCCTGCGCGGCGCGCTCAACATCGAGGATGCGCGAATGACCGGCGCCGGGACGCTGGCCGGCAATGGCGGCGCCAACAGCCTGGCGGGATCCGGCGGGGCGGATTCCATTGCCGGCAATGCCGGGGCGGACACCCTCAATGGCGGGGCATCGGCCGATACGCTGTCGGGCGGCACCGGCAACGACGTCTTCGCCTTCTCGCCGAACGCGGGGCCGACGCTGTCCGGCGTGGACGTCGTGACGGACTTCGTCATCGGCGCCGACGTGATCAACGTCGCGGCCTTCGGCCCGTTGGGGGCGGGCAGCGCCTTCCTCGGCATCGGGTTCACATCGGGCCCGCTGTCGGGCCGCGTCACCGTCGTGCCCGTGGACGACGTCGTGGACTACACGGCCGTGCGGGGCTGGAGCTCGACGAACATCCTGCTCTTCGAGATCCATGTGCAGACCGTGGGCGCCTGGACCGCGGCGGACTTCGCGCTGTAGCGCGCGATCCCACCGGCTTCCGCGCCGCCGCGCCGCGCGCCATTCTCCCCGCGCCAGTCCAGGGAGAGGCGCGATGGTCGAGGTCCGGTGGGAACGCATGACGGCGGCGGAGCTTCGCGCCCTCGCCGCCGGGGACGCGGTGGTGGTGCTGCCCGTCGCGGCGATGGAGCAGCACGGGCCGCACCTGCCGGTGTGGACCGACAGCTTCATCGGCCACGCCGTCGCCATCGCCGGCGCCGAGCGGCTGGACGAGGGCGCGGCGGTGGTGCTGCCGCCGATGTGGATGGGGCTGTCGGAGCACCATTTCCCGTTCGGCGGCACGATCAGCCTGGACTACGCGACCTTCGCCGGCGTGCTGCGCTGCGTGGTCCGGTCGATCCGCGCCGACGGCTTCTCCCGCCTGTTCCTGTTGAACTCCCATGGCGGCAACATCGAGCCGATGGCGGTCGCCGCGCGCGAACTCGCGCATGAATTCGGCGTGCCGGTCTGCGGCACCACCATCACGAAGCTCGCGCCCGAGGCGATCCGCGCGAACCTCGCGACGCAGCCCGGCATCCAGCACGCCTGCGAGGGCGAGACGAGCCTCTGGCTGCATCTCGATCCCGCACAGGTCCGCCGGGACGAGGTCGCGCGCAGCGTCTCGCCTGCCGGCTTTTCCGCGGGCGACGCGGCGGTGACGCGCTTCTGGTCCTTCGCGGAGCGCGCGCCGGAGACGGGCGTGCGCGGCGATCCCCGCGCCGCCACGGCCGAGAAGGGCAGGGCGATGTTCGAGGCGATGGCAGACGGCCTCGCCGCGATGCTGCGCGATCCCGCGATCTGGCGGGCGCCCGATCCCGTGTGGTCGCCGGGCCGGGCGAACGGCCCGCGCTGATCCTATTCGAAGGGGATGCGCAGCCGCGCGCCTGGCACGAGGTTGTCGAAGGGGCGGTCCGGCGTGCCGCGGGGCTGCTCGTTGCCGAAGGTGACGCCCTGGCGGCGCTCCTGCGGCAGGATCAGCGGCTCGAAGCGCGGGGTAAGGTTGTTGGCGAAGCGGTCGCGCGGCGCCTCGATGTCGCGGTTGGGCATGGGGGCGGCGTCGCGCGGGCGATAGGGCGTCTGGCCATTCGGCACTAGGTTGATCGGCCCGTTCACCGTGGGCGGCAGCCGGGCCTGGGCGCCCGTGCCGAAGGGGCGCGCGGCCGCGGGCGGCGCCGGCCGGTCGGCCGGCCGGGGGGGCTGGCCCTGCGCCAGGACCGTCGCGGGCAACAGCCCGATCAGCGCCGGCAGGAGAAGCCGGGCGCGCATCACGCACCCCCCTGCAGGGGCCGGATGCCGCGGAGGTCGTCGGGCGGGTTGGACCGCGGCGGGCCGAGCGGGCCGGATCCCGCTTCCTTCCAGTGCCGCAGCACCCAATGGACCGAGGGGAAGGCCAGGAGGTCCCAGGGGATCTCGTCCCAGGCGAACAGCCGCACCTCGAGGCTCTCGGGGCCCGCGGCGAAGCCGGGGGTCGCCAGCCGGGCGCGGAACATCACCTGCACCTGGCCAATCCGCGCGATGGAATACATCGCCAGCATGCCGTCGAGCGCGATGTCGGCGCAGGCTTCCTCGCGGGCTTCGCGGCGGGCGGCTTCCTCGACGGTCTCGCCGAGCTCCATGTAGCCCGCGGGGATGGTCCAGAAGCCGTGGCGGGGCTCGATCGCGCGGCGGCAGAGCAGGATGCGGCCGTCCACCTCGACGACGGAGCCCGCGACGACCTTGGGGTTCTCGTAGGCGACGAAGCCGCAATCGGCACAGGTCAGGCGCTCGCGGTCCTCCCCTTCCGGGACGCGGCGCACGAAATTCGTGGTGGCGACGGACATGCGCCAAGGGTGGCGATTTGCCGCCCGCGCCGCAAGGCGCCCGTGATCACGGAAGGGCCGCGGAAGGTTCCGGCCGGGAGAGGCTCAGATGCGGAGGTCGAGCAGCGATCCGCGGGGCAGCGGCGCCGTCGGCTGCGCCGGCAGGCTGTCGAGGCGGCGCGGCGCTTCCGGCTGGGCCGGCGTCGTGGCCGATGGCGTTCCCGTGGTGGCGCGCGCCTGGGCCGGACCCTGGATCCGCGAGACCTCCGCCGTGAAGGCGGCGAGCGAGTTCATGCTGATCATGCGGAGCACGATAGGGCGAAGGTCTGAACGCCGGGTTAACCGGTTCGGCGGGTTGCGACGATCAGGGCCGATGGGGCGCACGCGGGAAGCATGCGTGGCCCTGCCGTCAACTGTCCAGCAACCAATGCTAGAAAAGCGGCACGGGTTGATGATTCAGAAACGCGGCGCGGAACGCGGAAGTCTCGTCTGGGCTGTTGGTGCGGGCATCGCGATGTCCGCACCAACCGGCTCGGCCCCGGGTGGGGACCTATCCGACGCGATCTACGAACGGCGGCAACCAGGTCAGGTTCAGGACGGAGCGGTTGGGCGGCTCCACCGGCCAGTAGAGGCGCATACACAGGATGAACCGCCCTTCCGGGGCAGGCAGCCAATTGGATTCCCTGTCGGCCCCGGGCGAGTCCTTCTGGACATGGAGGTCGATGGACCCGTCCGTATTCGCCTTCAGCTGGTTGCGCTCGCTGACGGTGTAGCGGTTCAGCGGGTTCGGGACGAAGAACCAGCCCTCGTCATACATGGTGAGCGACCAGAAACCGTTGGCCGGCGGCAGGTCGGCCCGGCTCGGGAAGCGGATGACGTACTTGTTCCGCCCGTCCAGCGGTCGGTTGTTCCTGTCGAGCATGGTGTAGGGATAGACCGCATCCCTTGGCTGGTTCGCCGGGATGCCGAAGGCGCAAAGCCATGCCCGCGCCAGGTAGTCCGTCGCGAAGCCGTAGTTGGCGGGATTGATGATCCAACCATTGCCGGGCGTGCCGGCCTCGCGCGTATGCGCGGCGATGCGCTCCCAGCCCGCCCTGCGCCCCCGCTCCATCGCGCGTGCGACCGGCGGCGGGATGCTCGCGACCTCGAGCGATCTGCCGGGCAGGATGCCGAGCTTTTCAAGCTTCAGCAGCATCGGCCCGTCTTCCGGCGCCGGCGGATTGGTCGTCATCAGCTCCGCCGTCAGCGAGAAGAAGGCCGGACCGTCCAGCGCATTCACGCTGTCGCGGACGGAGCGGCGCATGTCGATGTTCGGATCGACGCGTCCCGGCGGCGGCGTATAGGACCGGCCATAGGAGCTCAGCGGCACGAGCCTGAACTGGTCCTGCAGCGCCCAGACCGCCCGGAAATCCGCGGGCGTCCCCGACGAGTAGACCCGCCCCAGGATCCAGGCCGTCGCCGTGGGGCAAATGATCCGCCCGACCCCGTCGGGCAGCGTCCCGCGCCAGTTCGGCCCGGTGATGGCATAGGCCTGCGCCTTCTGCCCGGTCGTCCGTGAGCCCGGCGCTTCCGTCACCGGGACCCAGGCATTGTAGATATTCCAGACGTAGTAGCGGTCGCCCATGTCGGGCCAGGAGAGGACCCAGGGCTCCTCGCCGACGTTGACGAAGGCGTTGGCGTAGAGCGTGTCGGCGTTGGGCGCGGTGACGTCGCGGTACGCTGCGGTCGGATATTCGCGCAGCTTGGCGAACTGTCCCATCGGCGCGCGCGTGGTTTCCGCGCGCTCGACATTGGTGATGACCCTGCGGGACATCTCAACCGAGAGGAGCGAGTAGGCATAGACATACGCATCCGCCGCGATGGCCGCGAGTTCGTCTTCGCTGTGCGGACCCGACAGCGAGGCCGGCACGTCGCTCTGCGCCAGGGCGGGAGTACGGATGAGCGCCGCGGTCGAGAGGAGCAGGCTCGTGCCGGTCAAGGCGAGGCGTCGAGTGGCAGCCATGCTGGATCTCCCAATTCGATTGGATCGGTGCGAGCACAGGGCCCGCGCCGAGCTTACCATGGCTGGAACCAGCTGAAGCCGCGGCTGAATGCAGGACGCCGGAAATGGATACCGCTGAAAGACGAAGGCAAAGCCCGTTCCGGGTCGATCTTTTCGCAGAGCAGTCCGACCACCCGGGCCACCGCCGTAGAGGCTCGGTCGTGGTCGTCCCGCCTCGACGAGCGGGCAGCCCCTCAACCCTGCTCCAGCGCGGCGACCCCCGGCAGCACCTTGCCCTCCAGCCACTCCAGGAACGCGCCGCCCGCCGTCGAGACATAGGTCATGCGGTCAGCCACCCCCGCATGCTTCAGCGCCGCCACGGTGTCGCCGCCGCCCGCGATGGACTTCAGGGCGCCGGACGCCGTCAGCGACGCCACGGATTGCGCGACGCCGACCGTCGCGCTGTCGAAGGGCGGCGTCTCGAAGGCGCCGAAGGGGCCGTTCCAGACCAGCGTCGAGGCCTTGCGCAGCCGCGCCTCCACCAGGTCCACCGTGTCGGGGCCGACATCGAGCGCCATCATGTCCTCGGGCACGCGGTCCACGGCGACGGTCCGCGTCGACGGGTTCGGCGCGAACTCCGCCGCTACCACCAGGTCCACCGGCAGCAGGATCTCGCAGCCCGCGGCAGCGGCCTGTTCCAGGATCTGCCGCGCGGTGTCGTGCATCTCGGCTTCCTGCAGCGACCGGCCCATCGGATGGCCCTGCGCGGCGAGGAAGGTGTTTGCCATCGCGCCGCCGATCACCAGCACGTTGACCTTGCGCGTCAGGTTGCCCAGCAGGTCGAGCTTGGTGCTGACCTTGGCGCCGCCGACGATCGCGACCACCGGCCGCGCGGGATTGCCGAGCGCGGCATCCAGCGCCTTGAGCTCCGCCTCCATCAGCCGCCCGGCATAGGAAGGCAGCAGCTTAGCCACGCCCTCGGTGGACGCGTGCGCGCGATGGGCGGCGGAGAAGGCATCGTTGACGAAGACGTCGGCCAGCTTCGCCAGGCCCTGCGCGAGCGCCGGGTCGTTCTTCTCCTCGCCGGCGTGGAAGCGCGTGTTCTCGAGCAGCAGGACCTCGCCTTCCTGCAGCGCCGCGGCGGCGGCCTCGGCCTCGGGCCCGACGCAGTCATCGGCGAAGGCGACGGGGCGGTTCAGGCTGGCCGACAGCGCCTCGGCCATCGGCTTAAGCGACATCTCCGGCACGCGCCGGCCCTTGGGACGGTCGAAATGGCTGCAGATGATGATGCGGCCGCCCTTGTCCGCGAGTTCCCGGATGGTGGGGGACAGGCGCTCGATCCGGGTGCGGTCGGTGATGCGGCCGTCTTTGACCGGCACGTTCAGGTCGGCGCGGAGCAGCACGCGCTTGCCTCGGGGGTCCAGGGCATCAATGGTGCGGAACGCCATCGCTTCGATCCTGCCAGGGGGCGCGTTACGGAGGGCACATGAGACGGACCGCGTCGCTGTCGCTTGTTGCGGCCCTGGTCGTGGCGCCGGTGGTAGCATCGGGCCAGCAGCCCTTCCAACCACCCCCCGACGCCTTCCAGACGCCGTCCGGCAACATCCATTGCCTGTTCTCCGC
This sequence comes from Falsiroseomonas sp. HW251, assembly GCF_050563545.1. Taxonomy (NCBI): domain Bacteria; kingdom Pseudomonadati; phylum Pseudomonadota; class Alphaproteobacteria; order Acetobacterales; family Roseomonadaceae; genus Falsiroseomonas; species Falsiroseomonas sp. HW251. The sequence goes on along the minus strand of NZ_JBNXUM010000003.1, from coordinate 282,238 downwards.
GGGAACGCTGCGCTGCGACGTGCTGGAGCACGATCATGCGACGCCGCCGCCGGCCCGTGGTTGCAGCGATCCCTGGCCGGGGCATCTGGCGCTGAACGCGGAGGGCCAGGTCACGCTGCCCTGCCGGGCGACAAGCGTGCACAACGACGAGGCCTTCGTGCTGGGCTATGGCGCGCGCTGGCTGGGGCAGGGGATCACCTGCGACTCGGAAGAGGCAGGGCTGTGGTGCACCAACGGCGCCGGGCACGGCTTTCAGGCATCCCGGACGCAGTTGAGGCTGTTCTGAGCGCGGGCGCGGATTGCGCTCGCGGGGTGGATAATCTTCCTATATTCTGGCTTGGCTCTTTGACATCCCCGGGCGCGCCCCGGGGCTCATCCGTGGCGGTCATCGCGGCTTCCGCAGGCGCGGGTATTTGTCCGAGGGATGCCGTGCGCCCGGGACGGAGGACTTGTCCGATGTGGACCGCGCAACAACGCTAAAAGACTAAAAGCCTAAAATCCTAAAGCAGCCGCTCACCCGACCCGGCGCTTCCCTCCCCCGCAGGCGGGAGAGGGAGCCTCCTTTGCGGGACAGCGCGGGAGTGCTGCGGACTACAGGCTCCCGAACAGCGCCGTCGTGTCGCTCATGCGGTTGGAGAAGCCCCATTCGTTGTCGTACCAGGACAGCACGCGCACCAGGCCGCCATCCACGACCTGGGTCTGCGTCGCGTCGAAGGTGCTGCTGTGGGGGTCGTGGTTGAAGTCCACGCTGACCAGCGGGGCGGTGTTGTAGCCGAGGATGCCCTTCAGCTCGCCCTCGGCCGCCGCCTTCATCGCGGCGTTCACGGCTTCCTTCGTCACGCCTTCCTTCACCGGCACGATGTCGAGCGACACCAGCGAGACGTTCGGCGTCGGGATGCGGATGGCCGTGCCGTCCAGCTTGCCCTTGAGCTCCGGCATGACCAGGCCGACCGCCTTCGCCGCGCCGGTGCTGGTCGGGATCGCGGAAACCGCGGCCGCGCGGGCGCGATGCAGGTCCTTGTGCAGCGTGTCCACGGTGTTCTGGTCGCCGGTATAGGCGTGGATCGTCACCATGTAGCCGCGCGCGATGCCGAAATTCTCGTGCAGCACCTTGGCGATCGGCGCGAGGCAATTGGTGGTGCAGGACGCGTTGGAGATGACGGTCATGTCCTTCGTCAGCGTCTTGTGGTTGACGCCGTAGACGATGGTCGCGTCGGCGTTGTCGCCGGGGGCGGAGATCACGACCTTCCGCGCGCCGGCGGTCAGCAGGGCGGAGGCCTTCTCCTTGCTGGTGAAGATGCCGGTGCACTCCATCGCGACATCCACGCCCTTCAGCGGCAGCTTCGTCGGGTCGCGCTCGGCGGTCACCTTGATCGGGCCATAGGTCCGGCCGCGGGCCTTGATGGTGATGCTGTCGCCTTCCACGATCACCTCGCCGGGGAAGCGGCCATGGACGCTGTCGTAGCGGAAAAGGTGCGCATTCGCCTCGACGGAGCCGAGGTCGTTGATGGTGACGAATTCCAGGTCGTCGCGGCCAGCCTCGCAGGCCGCGCGCAGCACCAGGCGCCCGATGCGCCCGAACCCGTTGATCGAAACCTTCACCGCCATCTCAGCTCTTCCTCTTCCCCGGTTGACCGTCAGCCCAGCCGCTTGCGGACGGCTGCGACCACCGCCTCGGCGGTGATCCCGAAATGCTTGTAGAGCGTCTCGGCCGGTGCGGAGGCGCCGAAGCCGCCCATGCCAATGAACACGCCGTCACCGAGCCAGCGTTCCCAGCCCATGGAGATGGCTGCCTCGACGCCGACGCGCAGCGCCTCGCCCAACACCTGTGCGCGATAGGCCTCGTCCTGCAGGGCGAAGAGCTCCCAGCAGGGCAGGGAGACGACGGCGGCGGCGATGCCCTCGGCCTCCAGCGCCTCGCGCGCGGCGAGCGCGACGTGGACCTCTGACCCCGTCGCGATCAGGGTCGCCTGGCGCGCGCCGGACGCCTCGGCCAGCACATACCCGCCGCGCGAACAGCGGTTCTCCCCGGCGTCGGTGCGCACCGCCGGCAGGTTCTGCCGCGACAGCGCCAGCACCGTCGGCCCGTCCGTGCGCCTGACCGCGATCTCCCAGCATTCCGCGGTCTCGATCGCATCCGCCGGCCGCATCACCTGCAGGTTCGGCATGGCGCGCAGCGACGCCAGCGTCTCGACCGGCTGGTGCGTCGGCCCGTCCTCGCCGAGGCCGATGCTGTCATGCGTCAGCACATGGATCACGCGCTGGCGCATCAGCGCGGCCAGGCGGATCGCGCCGCGCATGTAGTCCGCGAAGACGAGGAAGGTCCCGGAATAGGGGATGATCCCGCCATGCAGCGCCATGCCGTTCATCGCAGCGGCCATGCCGTGCTCGCGCACGCCGTAGTGGATGTAGCGGCCGGCATAGTTGCCAGGGCCGATGATGGGGATGCCCTTCACGTTGGTGTTGTTCGACCCCGTGAGGTCGGCCGAGCCGCCGATCATCTCGGGCACCGCCGGCACCAGGGCTTCCAGCGCGCGCTGCGAGGCGATGCGGGTGGCGATCTTCGGCTTCTCCTCGGCCTGCCTCGCGCGCAGCGCGGCCAGCGGCTCGTGCCAGTTCTCCGGCAGCTTGCCGGCCATGGCGCGGTCGAACTCGTCCTTCTGTGGATGCTTCGCCAGGCGCTTCAGCCAGGAGCGTCGGGTGCCGGCACCACGGCGGCCGGCGTCTTCCCAGGCCGACTTCAGGCCCTCCGGAACCTCGAAGGGCGGGTGGTTCCAGCCGAGGGCGGATTTCGCGGCCTCGATCTCGCTCGCACCCAGCGGCGCGCCGTGGCTCGCGGCCGTGCCGGCCTTTGCAGGCGACCCGAAGCCGATGATGGTGCGGCAGGCGATCAGCGTGGGCTTCCGGTTGCGCATCGCCCAGGACATGGCGGCCGCAACCTGCTCGTGGTCGTGCCCGTCCACGCGGCGCACCGCCCAGCCATAGGCGGCGAAGCGCTTCAGCGTGTCGTCGGTGAAGGACAGCGCGGTGTCGCCGTCGATCGAGATCGAGTTGTCGTCCCAGAGGACGCAGAGCCGGTCGAGCCCGAGATGGCCGGCGAGCGACGCGGCCTCGTGGCTGATGCCCTCCTGCAGGTCGCCGTCACTGCAGATCACCCAGGTCCGATGGTCCACCAGCGACCTGCCGAAGCGCGCCGCGAGATGCCGCTCGGCGATCGCCATGCCGACCGAAGTGGCGATGCCCTGGCCGAGCGGGCCGGTCGTGGTCTCGATCCCGGGATGCTCGCCGAATTCGGGGTGGCCGGCCGCGGGCGAGTGGAGCTGGCGAAAGTTCCTGATCTCCTCGATGCCCATCCCGGCATGGCCGGTCAGGTGCAGCAGCGAATAGAGCAGCATCGAGCCATGGCCAGCCGACAGCACGAAGCGGTCGCGGTCGGGCCAGCGGGGATCGGCGGCGTCGTATTTCAGGAAGCGGGTGAACAGCACCGTCGCGACATCGGCCATGCCCATCGGCATGCCGGGATGGCCGGACTTCGCCTTCTCCACCGCGTCCATGGCGAGCGCGCGGATGGCGTCGGCCATGCGGCGTGCCTCGCTGGCCGGCCGGGCGAGCAGCGCGGCCTGGCGGGCCTGGGCCGGATTGGGCCCGGCGCCGGGCTGCTTGTCGGGTTCGAGGCTGGCCAAGCGGGCAATCCTGGGGGTCGAAGGGGTGGCGCCCTCATAACCGCGCCCCCTCCCCCGGACAACCCGCGGTGCCGGCGGATCGGTCCGGCGCCAGATGCGAGGCCATGCCTCAGCGCATCAGGCCGCGCCGTTCCATCCAGGCCTGGATGCGCGCGGCGACGTCGTCGCTGTTGTCGTCCATCATGATCATGTGGCTGTTGCCGCGCACGCCCTCGGCCGCCATGTCGAGCGTGTCGGCGGTGCCGCCGGCCTCACGGATCTGGCCCTGCCAGCGCTCCACATTGGCGCGGATCCGCTCCCAGAAGGCGTTGCCGCGGATGTTGTCGCCCCAGACCACGAGGTGCGGGATCCCCCGCACCCGCGCGGCCTCGGAGGCCTGGGGCGGCGCGCCGGAGGGCTCGACCGCGATCACCGCCATGACCTTGTCCGGCGCGTTCAGGGCCATGGTGAAGCCGAAATTGCCGCCCTGGCTGTGCACCAGCACGACGCAGGGGCAGATCCGCTGGACCAGCGCATCATAGGCCGCCTGTACCTGGCGATCGGTCGTTACCCAGCGCGGCACGGATTGCATCATGAACTGGTTCCAGGCCGCGGCGGGAAAGCGCGACTCCGGGAAGGCGCGGCGCTGCGCAGGGTCGACGTTCCACCCACCGGCGGGCCCGATGCGGAACAGATCCCAGCCCTCGCCCATGGTGCGGAAGACCGGCTCGCCGGCCAGGATCTGCGGGAAGCGCGCCCAGCCCGACCGGCCGCGCTCCATCGCGTCGGTGACGAAGACGTCGTGGCCGGCGCGCAGGAAATGCATCTGCCAGCCCGGCCGGCCATCCGGCGTCGTCTCGTAGGTCACGCCGGTCAGCCCGCCGCCATGCGCCAGGATCAGGGGGTAGCGGGCGCGCGGGTCCTGCAGCCGGACGTATTGCGCGTACATCTGCTCGACCTGGAACTCGCCATTGGGGTTGATGCGCAGCGGCGGCGCGCCTGGGGAGAAGACGATCTCCTGCTCCGGCAGGCCGCTGACGCCGGCGACGCGCCCGCCGGCATGCAGGCTGCCGATCTCACGTATCTGCAGCGGCTGGGCCGCGGCGGCGCAGGCGACCAGCAGGGCCGAGAGCGCGGCGAACAGGCTTCGCATGGTGGTTCCCCCCTTGGGATGGTCGTTGCGCGGAGCATGCCGGGGCGGCTGCGCGGGGGGAAGAGTTGGCGCGGTCGTCAGGGCGCCGGTAGTCTCGCGGCATGACCGACGCCCCGATCGAGCCGACGCGCGACGGCCTGCCCCCCATGCCGCCGGGGCCGCCACATGAGGAAAAGCATTTCGCGGAACATGAGACCGTCCGCGACCTCGTGATCGGCGTCGCGGACGGGATTGCCGTGCCCTTCGCGCTGGCCGCGGCGCTCGCGGCGGCCTCGGCCCCGGCCGGGATCGTCATCGAGGCGGGCCTGGCTGCCGTCGCCGCGGTGGCGGTCGCGCGGGGCCTCGGCGGCTACCTCGGCGCGCGGAGCGAGGCTGAGAACTACGCGCTCGAGCGCCTGCGCGAGGAAGAGGAGAGCCGGATCTACCCCGAGCGCGAGAAATGGGAGGTCGCGGCGATCCTGCATCGCTACGGCGTGCGCGGCGAGGCGCTGCGGATGGCCGTGGATTGCATCGCCGCCGACCGCAAGAAGTGGGTGGACTTCATGATGCGCTTCGAGCTGGAGCTGACCGAGCCCGACCCGAACCGCGCGGCGAGATCGGCGGTGACGATCGCCGCCGCCTCGGTCGCGGGCGGGCTGGTGCCGCTGCTGCCCTACATGGCGGCCGGCACGGGGCGGCCGGCTCTGCTTGCCTCCTGCGCGCTGACCGGCGCGGCGCTCTTCGTCTTCGGCTGGCTGAAGGCGCGCGCCACGGGACTGGCGCCATTGCGCGGCGCAGTGCAGGCGCTGGCGATCGGCGCGGGCGCGGCGGTGGCGGCCTATGTGGCCGCGGGGGTGGCGGGGTAGGGGCTCCGCCCCGGCGGCCTACCCGCCATCAGCCCCGGTCGTCGCCGGCGCCGGCGGGCGCTGGTCCCGCAGGCGCTGCTCGGCCTCGGCGATGGAACGGCGCAACTCGGACAGGCGCTGCGTCGCGTCGCGCGAGGCCTGTTCGGCGCGGCTCGTCTCCTCGTTCAGCGCGGCGACGCGCTGCGCGGCCTCGGTCGCGGCGCGGCGGCGGTCCTGCAGCGTCGCATCGGCGCGCTCGATCTCCTGCCGCGCGGCGGCCAGGCGCCGATCCTGCTCCTCGGCCGATCGCGCCGTGGTTTCCGCCCGCTGCTGGTCGGCCTGCAGGCGGCGGGTGAGCTCGGTCAGTCGCTGCTGCGCCTGCTCGGCGGCGCGCTCGGCCTCGGCGCGCTGGGCGGCGAGGCGCGTCGCCTCGGCCGCCGCGCGCTCGGCGGCCTGGCGGCGCTCGGTCAGCGTGGCGTCGAGCTGCGAAAGCTCGCTCCGCAGCGCGCCGAGCCGCGTCTCGGCCTCGCCCGCGCCGGTCGTCGCGCGGGTCACGTCGGCCTGCAGCGCAGCCAGGCGCGTCTGCGTCTCCTCGGCGCCTCGCGTCGCCTGGGCCAGGCGCGATTCCGTCTCGTTCAGCGCGCGCCGGCGGGCGGCGAGGTCGGCCTCGGCCAGCGCGAGCTGGTCGTTCAGGCCGCGCAGCCGCTGCTCGGCGGCGGCGGCATTGGCCTCGCGCGTCGTCAGGACCTCCTGCGCGCGGCCGGCCTCGGCGGCGAGTTGGGCCAGCCGCGCCTCGGCGGCCTGGACCGCGGCCGCCGCCTCCGAGGAGCGGCCTTCCAGGGTGCGCAGCGCCTCGGCGGTGGAATCGCGGGCGGCGGCCGACCGCTGCTGCGCCGTCTCCATCTCGCGCAGCGCGGCGGTGCGCTCGTTCAGCTGCGATTCCGCCTGCTGCAGCGACTGGCGGAGCGCGGCCAGCCGTGCCTCGGCCTGCTGGACGTCGTTCGTTGCCTGGTCGCGCTGCGCGCCGAGCAGCTCGCCCTGCTGCCGCGCCTGGTCGAGCGCCTGGCGAGTCTGGTCGATCTGCGGCGTCAGGGCGGCGAGCTGCTGCTGGGCCTGGGCCGCCTGGTCCGACAGCTGGCGGGCGCGCGCCTCGGCCTCGGCGCGGCCGCGCTCGGCGGCCTGGCTGCGCTGGGTGATGGTGGCGAGGTCGCCATTCGCGCGGCGTTCCTGTTCCAGCGTCTGGTCAAGCTGGCCGGCGCGGGCCTGGGCGGCGCGCAGCTGGTTGCGGGTCTCGCTGATCGTGCTGCCGCGGCTGAAGGCCACGCCCCAGCCGATGACGAGAAGCAGGAGCAGCAGCCCCGAGGCGATCAGGGCCTGTCGCGGCCAGGTCAGTGGATTCATCGGGTCCCCCTGGGGCGTCCGTCCTGCGGTGGCGTGGTTCTCTCGCCCAGGACGCGGGACGGCCAATCACGTGACGCGCGGCGCGCGTCACGGCTGCGTCAACTCGCTCGGCCTATCGGCCGATCGCCTGGAATTCGGGGTTCGGCTTCAGGTCCATCGCATTCGCCAGGCGGTTCGACATGTCGAAGAAGGCGGCGACGGCGCCGATGTCCCAGAGCTCGTCCTGCGTGAAGCCGGCATCCAGCACGGCCTGCCGGTCGGACGCGGAGACCAGGTGCGAGGCGGTCGAGACCTTGGTCGCATACTCCAGCATCGTCTTCTGCCGCGCGGAGATCGGCGCCTTGCGCCAGTTCGCAGCGAGGAGCTCGCTGATCGCGGGGTCCTTGGCGCGCACCCGAAGGATCGCGCCATGCGCGACGACGCAGTACTGGCACTGGTTCGCGATGGAAACGGCGAGGACGATCATCTCGCGCTCGGCCGCCGTCAGCCCCTCGCGCCTGTTCATGAGCGCGTCGTGGTAGGCGATGAAGGCGCGGAATTCCTCGGGCCGCCAGGCGAGTGCGAGGAATACGTTCGGGATGAAGCCGGACTTCTCCTGCACCACCAGGATGCGGGCGCGAATGTCCTCGGGAAGCGTGTCGAGCGCGGGGACGGGGAAGGCGCTGATGGGGTCGGTCACGGGTGGCCTCCTTGCCGGCGGGGCGCCGGCCTGCAATGGATCGCGCGACAGAGGGAGAAGACGCGCCATGGCCCATGCCCTGAACGAGCCCGCCACCCCGGCGCTGCTGCGCAACTCGGCCCTGGATGCCGAAGCGGTGCGCCAGGCGCGAGTCGACCTGGCGGCCTGCTTCCGTATGGCAGCCCGGCTCGGCTTGCATGAGGGCATCTGCAACCACTTCTCCCTCGTCGTTCCCGGCCGCGACGACCTGTTCCTGGTCAACCCCTATGGCTGGGCCTTCAGTGAGGTCACGGCGTCCCGCCTGCTGGTCTGCGACTTCGAGGGCAATGTCATCGCCGGCGACGGCGTGCCGGAGGCAACCGCCTTCTTCATCCATGCCCGCGTGCACAGGAACGTCCCGCGCGCCAGAGCGTGCTTCCACACCCACATGCCGAATGCGACGGCGCTGGCGATGCTGGAAGGCCCGCCGCTGCTCTGGGCCGGGCAGAGCGCGCTGAAGTTCTACGGCCGCACCGTGGTGGACGAGGACTACAACGGCCTCGCGCTCGACACCGCCGAGGGCGACCGCATCGCCGCCAGCATCGGCAACGCCGACATCGTCTTCATGAAGAACCACGGCGTGATGGTCTGCGGCGCCAACGCCGCCGAGGCCTGGGACGACCTGTACTACCTCGAGCGCGCCGCCGAGGCTCAGCGCCTGGCGCTGTCCATGGGCCGCCCGCTGAAGGTCGTGCCCCCGGAGATCGCGGCCAGGACCTACGCCCAGATGCGTGTCGGCGACCGCGAGAGCGCGAAGCTCTTCCTGGAAAGCGCGAAGCGCATCCTGGCGAAGGAAGAGCCCGACTTCGCGGATTGATCGGCGCCGTCGCGGGGAATGAGTCTAGGGGCCGATGCCCCAGGGCAACTGGCTGCGGTCGGCGCCGGGGCCGAAGACGCCGAGCACGCGCCAATGCCCTGCCGGCGAGCGCGTGAGCAGCATCTCGAGCATCCCGACCTTCGACGCCGCGCGGCCGTCTGGCAGCATGGCCGGCGTGCCGGCTTCGACGCCTTCGGGCAGGACGAAGGGGGTCGCGCCGCGTCGCCGGCCCACCTGCATCATGAAGTCGAACAGCCATGCCATGTCGTTGTGGTGCTCGCGCGCGGCCAGGATGGGCATTGCCTCTTCCGCCACCGCGAGCCGGTTTGCAGTTGGCGGGACGCGTCCGACGAGCGGCTCCACCAGGAGCCGCTCGTATGTCTCGGCAATCGCGTTCTGGGTCTCGGGCGCCAGGATCCAGTAGACGGTGGCGAAATCCTGGCTACGCCAGGCGCGCAGGAAGGCCTGCGCGGCCTCCTGCGGCGTGGCGAAGGCGAGGCGCTCGTACACCGTGCGCTGGGCCGCAGCGACACGCGGCGCGAGCAGCAGGCCGAGCGCAGCGGCACAGGCCATTCGACGCGACGGGATCATGGGGGGACGGCTCGCTCCTTGCTTGTCCCGGTAGCGTTCCAGACAGGCATTGCGCGGGTCAAGGCCATGGCCGCCCGTCCGCCACGGGGCGGCATTCCGGCGTTCGTCTCCGCGGGGTCAGCGTCGGCTTGCCGCGATGTATTTCAGCGATTCCACCTCCGCCACCATCAGGTGCCAGAAGGACGGATGGACGTGCGCGCCGGGCACCCAGTTCGCGAAGAACCACGCCTCCATCTCGCCGGCCGCCGACAGCGCGGCCGGCGCCAGCAGCATCACGGCGTCGTCTCCGCCGTCGTGATCGAAGCGGCTGATCTGCAGCGTGGCCAGGATGTGGCGGGACACGTCGTCGCCGATATCGGCGTAGACCACCGCCCAGTCCCGGTTCTCCGCCACGAAGGGCGCGATCTCCTGGACCGGGCGCACGCGGCCGATGAAGGAGGACGGGTGGTTCCAGCCGTTCGAGACGCGGAGGAAGCCGCGGTAGGAGCCGGGCAGGCGAATGCCGAGCCGCGCCTCGGCGGCGGCGATCTCCTCCTCCGTCGCGGGCGGCTCGCCGAGCCAGCGAGCCTCAACCTGCGCCGGCGTCAGGCGAGGCCGGATCAGGGGATCGGCGATGGCGAGCGCGCTGAGCTCGGCCAGCAGCGCGCGCCAGCTGGCCTCGTCGGCGCGGGCGGGCCCGATCGGTGGCATGCTTCCTCCGCCGTTATGCAGGGCGAACCAGCCAAGCCCGGCCGCGATCGCGGCCAGCATCGCCAGAATCGCACGCCGGATCACGCCGCCACCCCCATCGCCGGCGAGGCTAGGCGCGGGCCGCGGGGAAGGGCAGGGGGGCCGCGCCTTGGCCGCTGAACCGCGCCCCGGCCGCCTGGACCCGACCGGCCTGGCCCTGCTGCTCGCGACAGTCGTCGGCTGGGGGCTGAACTGGCCCGCGATGAAGCTGCTGCTGCCGGAGGTCCCGCCGTTTTCCATCCGCGGGATCAGCGCGACCGTCGGCGTGCTGCTGCTGGCCGCCATGGCGCTGCGGCGCGGCGAGGCGCTGGCCGTGCCGGCGCGGGTCTTCCCGCGGCTTGCGCTCGCCTCGGCGCTGAACGTCACGGCCTGGATGGGTCTGGCGAGCTTCGCGCTGCTCTGGCTCGGCGCCGGCGAGGCGACGATCGTCTGCTACACCGTGCCGCTCTGGGCCACCTTCTTCGCCTATGCCCTGCTGGGCGAGAGGATCACCGCGCTGCGGCTTCTCGCGCTGGCGATGGGCCTTGTCGGGCTGTCGGTGCTGGTGCTGGGGAATGGCGTTCAGGCCGGCGTGGAGAAGCTGCCGGGCGTGGCGCTGGCGCTGGCGGCGGCGATCCTGTTCTCGCTCGGGACCGTGGTGACGAAGCGCTGGCCGGTGCCGATGCCGCCGGCGGCCCTGGTGGCCTGGCAGACCGGGCTCGGCTGCTTTCCGCTGCTGATCGGCGCGCTGGTCTTCGACCGCTGGGCGGTCGAGGAGGTCTCGGCGCGTTCCTGGCTGCTGCTGCTCTATGGCGGGGCGGTGCCGCTCGGCCTCTCCTACCTCGCTTGGTTCGCGGCGCTGAAGCGGCTGCCGGCCTCGGCCGCCGCGGCGGGGACGCTGCTGACGCCGGTGGTCGGCGTGGTGACGGCGGCAATCTTCCTCGGCGAGCCGCTGGGCGCGCGGGAGGTGCTGGCGCTGTCGCTGACGATCGGCGGGGTGGTGCTGGCGATCAGGGGGTGACGGCCATGACCGACGGCGCAGAGCGCGACAGGGACGAAGCCCGGCAACTCGTGCAGGCCGGCTACCGCAAGGACGAACTGCACGGGATGGCCGGGACGATGCTTGGCCTGGCCCTGCAGGTTCGCCCGGATGGCCCGAATCGCGCCTGGATCACGCTCGGGAACGGGATGGAGATACCACTCGACGTTTCGGCCGAGGTCGCGCGGCGCAACCTGCTCGGCTTCTGCCGCCGCTTCGGGCTGGCGGCGCAGGCCCAGGGTCGAGGCCCGAACCAGCAGCGGAGCGCGGACCAGCTCGCGTTCGGCTTCATGGCGGAGATGCCGCCGGCGCGCCGTCCGCCGCTTCCGCCCGCGCCTCGGCGCGTCTAGACGCCGCGGATGACCGACCGTCCGCTGATCCGCCTGAACCCCGGTGCCGACCGCCGCATCAAGTCGGGGCACCCCTGGGCCTTCTCCAACGAGATCGCGATGACCGCGACCGCGCGCGCCGTCCCGCCGGGCAGCGTGGTGCGGCTGGAAGGCGACGACGGCGTGAAGCACGGCGCCTGGCACTTCAACCCGCACAGCCTGATCGCGGCGCGCTGGCTGGACGAAGACCCCGATGCCGGCTGCGACGCCGCCTGGTTTCGCGCGCGGCTTTCCGAATGCCTCGCGCTGCGCGAGCGGCTGTTCGACGCGCCCTTCTACCGCCTGGCGCATGCCGAGGCCGATGGGCTGCCCGGGCTGGTGGTCGACCGCTATGGCGACGCACTGGCGGTGCAGGCCAACACCGCGGGGATGGACCGCGCGCTGCCCGACATCCTGGCGGCGCTGCAGGAGCTTGTTTCGCCCCGCGTGATCGTCGCGCGCAACGACGCCGCGGTGCGCAGGCTGGAAGGGCTGGAGGAGGGCGTCGCGCTGCTGCATGGCGCGGACGGGACGGCGGTGGTCGAGGAAGGCGGGCTGTCCTTCCCCGTGGACCTGCTCGGCGGTCAGAAGACCGGCTGGTTCTTCGACCAGCGACCGAACCGCGCGCTGGTGGCGCGGTTGGCGAAGGGGAGGAGCGTGCTCGACGCCTTCTGCCATCTCGGCGGCTTTGGGCTCGCGGCGGCGCAGGCCGGTGCGGCGCAGGTCACGCTGCTCGATCGCAGCGAGCACGCGCTGGACCTCGCGATGCAGGCCGCCCAGCGCGCGGGCTTCGGGGACCGCGTGGTGTCGCTGAAGGCCGAGGCGCTGGAACAGCTGGAACGCATGGTCGCGTCGGGCCGGAAATTCGACGTCGTCGTCGCCGACCCGCCGGCCTTCGCCAAGACGCGCAAGGACATCCCGGCGGCGCTTAAGGGCTATGCGAAGCTCGCGCGGCTGGCGGCCGGCGTGACGGCGAAGGGCGGCGTGCTCTTCATCGCGTCGTGCTCGCACCATGTGGGACCTGTCGATTTTGCGGATGCGGTTGCCTGGGGCCTTCACCGCGCGAAGCGACGCGGAAAGATCCTGGCGAGCGTCGGCGCGGGGCCGGACCATCCCGTGCATCCCGCGCTGCCGGAGAGCGCGTATCTCAAGGGCCAGCTGCTGGCGCTGGATTGATGCGCGCGGCCTATCTGCGGACGGAGTACGAGGCCGCCGGGATCGTCGTGCGGATCGGGAAGCGCAGCGCGGCGATGGATGCGCTGCTGCGGGCACGCCGCGTGCGGCGCGCGGGCTTCGTGACAGCGTGGAACCCGTTCAGCCGCAGGACGCCGCAGGGCTGGAACGAGCGGATGAATGCGCGGCTGCGCGAGGTCGCGCGCGGGCGCGTGCTGGCGGAAGGCTGGGGCAGCGCGCGCGGGTGGCGCGAGGCGCATCTGCTGGTCGCGGGGAATGAGCGCTGGCTGGCATGCGTCGCGCGGCGCTTCCGGCAGAATGCGTTCGTGATGGTTGCGCCGGGACAGCCTGCGCGGATCGTGCTCGGGCTGGCCGGCCGATGACGCGCAACATCGGCCTCAGCGCGAACTCGGCAGCACCGCGCCGTCTGCGTCGGCCCCCTCCGCTTCGCCACCCCGCCGGGGTCAGGGCGAAAGCATCCTGGTGAGGAATCCCATGACCTCGGCGTCGAAGCGCCGGCTGAACTCGGCGCGGTCGAACCCCGATGCGCTGGTGCAGATCGCGGGCGCCGCGCGTGCCAGGGCCGCAGAGCATGGAGCGAGGAAGTCGAAGTGGCCGGCATGCTCGACGACGTGGAACTCCGGCGGGCGCGGCAACGCGTCGCGCACCGGCTCGGCGTAGAGGGGCGACGGCAGGATGGCATCGTCCGCAGCCTGCCAGAGCTGGACCGGCGCCGTGACCGCGGCCAACCCCGAGGGCGAGAAGGTGAAGCCGAGAGCCGGTGCGGCGACGACGATGCCACGAAGCCGTCCGTCGCGGAGGAAGGGCGGCGCTGCCGGGCCAGGCCTGTCGACCGGGCCGCTGCGCGTGGCCGCGATCAGCCGGCAGTCGTAGAGACCGGGGTTGGCCGCGCAATGCGGCCCGATGCGGGACAGGTCAGGCTCGCCGCCGGCGAGCGTCAGCACGGTGAACGCCCCCGCGGAGTGCCCGAAGGCCGCGATGCGCGCAGGGTCGATCACGCCCGGCGCCCAGCGTGAGGCCATGTGGTCGATCACCACGGCAAGGCCGCGGGTGCGACCGGCGATATCGGTCGCGCGCGACTGGTCACGGTGGTTGTCGCCGGTATGGGTCGGCGCGGCGACCACGAAGCCGGCCTGCGCGAGGGCGAATGCCGTGGCGGCATGGCTGGCGAAGTTGCCGCCATTGCCATGCGAGATCACCACCAGTGCCAGTCCGCGTCCCCGCACCGGCGCCTCGGGCGCGAGGTCCTGGGTGAACAGGCCCAGGGTGGTCGGGCGGGAGGGCGCATCGGTTGGGTACCAGACGCCCGTCTCGAGCGCTGGCTCCGCTCCGTCCGGCACATGCACCATCGTGAAGCCGACGGACGCAGCAGCGGGATGAACGACCAGGACGACGAGCGCGGCGAGGAGGAAGGCGAGCGACATCTTCATCGATCCGTCCTCTCACCTGCGGTCGCCCTGAGCCGGGCCGGCTCGACGTGCCGAGAGGTCCTCAGAGGAACCTGTCCCTGATATCCACGCTGCTTTCCCGCCCGAGCTTGCTGAAGTGCTCGGCGAGCCATCTGTCCGCGGCGTCCCGACCGTAGCGCTTCAGCGTCTGCAGGAAGGTCCAGTCGCCGTTCAGCTTGGTGGACAGCTTGAACTCCCGCATGCGCTCCTCGTCCTCGATCACATGCAGGAAGAGGCGCCGGTAGCGCGGCTGCTCGAGCCGGCCGGCATCCAGCAGGCGCTGGACGAAGTCGATCGCGCGCATCTCCGCCATCAGGGAGGCGTTGAAGCTGATCTCGTTGAGGCGGTTGGTGATGTCGGTGGGATGCGTCGGCAATTCCTCGCGCACCGTCGGATTCAACTGCACGAGGACCAGATCGGGCGCGCCGCCCTGCTCGTAGAGCGGCCAGAGCGCGGGATTGCCGAGATAGCCGCCATCCCAATAGGGCTCGCCGTCGATCTCCACCGCCTTGAAGAACTGCGGCAGGCAGGCCGAGGCCATGATGACCTCCACCGTCACCTCGTGGCGCGCGAAGACGCGCGGCTTGCCCGTGCGGACCGAGGTCGCGGAGATGAAGAGCTTCGGCCCCTTCCCCTCCCGCAGGACCGCGGGGTCGATCGCATCGGCCAGCACCGCGCGGAGCGGGTTCCAGTCATAGGGCGTTGGATTGATCTGGTAGGGCGAGAGGACGCGGGTCAGCGTCTCGAAGGTCTGGTAGGCTACCGACCAGGTGAGGTCATAGCCCCAGATCGCCTTCTCGATCGGCGTGTTCTGCAGCGGCGAGACGGCAAGCCTCGCCGCGGCGTCGCGCCAGAGGCGATCCAGCGCGGCGGTCGCGCCGGCGCGTCCGCCCTCGCAGAGGCCCTGGACGAGGACGGCGGCGTTCACCGCCCCGGCGGAGGTGCCGGAGACCGCCTCGAACTCGATGCGCTCGTCCTCCAGCAGGCGCTCCAGCACGCCCCAGGTGAAGGCGCCATGCGTTCCGCCGCCCTGCAGGGCAAGGTTCACGCGGCGGACGGCGACGGGCTTCGCGACGGCAGGACGGGCGACGGGGGCGGCGCCGATCGCGTCGGCGGCTTCCCGGCGGAACTCGTCCTCGGTCACTGCGCCACCCAACCCCCATCCACGGAAATGGAGGTGCCGTTGATGGACCCGCTGTGCGGCCCGGCGAGGTAGATCGCGGCTTGCGCGATCTCCTCCACCTCGACCCATTTCTTCGTGGGCTGGCGGTCGAGCAGATGGTCGGTCAGCGCGACCTGCTCGCTGACGCCGTGCTTCTCCGCGAGCGGCTTGACCTGCGCCTCGGCCAACGGCGTGCGGACGAAGCCCGGGCAGATCGCGTTGCAGGTGACCCCCGTGCGCGCGACTTCCAGCGCGACCGACTTGGTCAGGCCGAGGACGCCGTGCTTGGCCGCGACATAGGCCGTCTTGAAGGGGCTTGCGACGAGCCCGTGCGCCGAGGCGACGTTGATGATGCGCCCCCAGCCCTTCGCCTTCATCCCCGGCAGCGCCGCCTTGATGGCGTGGAAGTTGGAGACGAGGTTGATCGCGATGATGCGGTCCCACTGCTCGTCCGGGAAATCCTCGACCGGCGAGACGTGCTGGATGCCGGCATTGTTGACCAGGATGTCGCAGCCGCCGAGCTCGGCCTGGCAGGCCGCGACCATCTCGCGGATCTCGGCGGGCCTGGTCATGTCGGCGTTGGAATAGGGCGCCTTGGGCGCGCCCATCGCCAGGCCGACCTCGGCGCGGGCGCGGGCGATGTCCTCCGGCTTCCCGAAGCCGTTCAGCATGACCTTCGCGCCGTCCTGCGCGTAGCGCAGCGCGATGGCGAGCCCGATGCCGGAGGTGGAGCCGGTCACCAGGGCCGTCCGGCCCTCCAGGATCTTCGCCATGCCGTCCTCTGCTCATTCGCTTCGCCGCGCTGCAGCAAGCGCTTGTCGCCGGGAAGGTTGCTCAGGGCAGGCGCCAGAGCAAGCCGACCAGCTTCTTCGAGAAGGTTGAAAGTAATTTGGGCGCGTAGAAGTCGCCCGCCGCGCGCTTCGCGGCCTCGGAAAGTGTGGGGTAGGGCAGCACCAGGCCGGCGAGGGCCGACAGCGGCAGCTTGCGGCCGATCATCAGGCCGAACATCCCGGCCATCTCCCCGGCATGCGGCCCGAGCACGCCGGCGCCGAGCAGGCGCCCCTTCGGCGAGACCACCAGCTTGACCAGGCCCTCCTCCAGCGCCTCGGCGACGCCCCGGTCGGTCTCGGGCAGGGGGAAGCGATAGGGGCGGGGATCGAGGCCCGCCGCGCGGGCCTCGGCCTCGGTGAGCCCGATTTGGGCGAGCTCGGGGCCCGTGTAGGTCACGCAGGGCAGGGCGGCGTAATCCACCTTGGCGGGAAGGCGGAACAGCATGCGCCGCGCGATGACCCCGGCATGCTGGGACGCGACATGGGTGAAGGCGCGGGGCCCGATGCGTCGGGGATCGGCGATGTCGCCGACGGCCCACACCCGGCGGTTGGACACGGAACGCAGGCCCGGATCGGTCACGATGCCGCGTGGGGTGGAGTCGACCTTCGCGGCCTTGAGGTCCAGCCCCGCCAGCCGGGGCGCCCGGCCGGTGGCCAGCAGGAGGTGGCTGCCCTCGACCCGGGTGCCGTCGGCCAGGATCGCGACGGGGCCGGGCTCGAAGCGCTCGACGGTCGCGCCTTCATGAAGCGCGACGCCGTCGCGCAGCAGGGCGCGGCGCAGGCCATCCGCAAGCTCGGGATCCTCCCGCCCGGCGATGGTGCCGGCCTCGATCACGGTGACGCGGCAGCCCAGCCGCGCATGGGCCTGCGCCATCTCCAGCCCGATCGGGCCGCCGCCGAGGATCAGCAGGTGCGCGGGCTTCTCATCCAGGGCGAAGAGCGTCTCGTTGGTCAGCCAGGGGACGGGACCGAGGCCGGGAATGTCGGGAACCACCGCGGCGCTGCCGGCGGCGACGACGCAGCGGCGGAAGGTGATCCGGCGGCCGCCGGCCTCGACCTGGTCGGGGGCGGTGAAGTGGGCGGAGGCGCGGATGACCTCGACCCCCATGGCGCGGAAGCGGGCCTCGGAGTCGGTCGGTGCGATGCGGGCGATGGAGCCGCGGACATGCGCGCGGACGGCGTCCCAGTCCACCTCCGGCTCGGGCAGGCGGATGCCGAGCCGGCCGGCCCGGCGGGCGGCGGCGGCGGCATGGGCCGAGGCCAGCAGCGCCTTCGACGGGACGCAGCCGTAGTTCAGGCAGTCGCCGCCCATCTCGCCGCGCTCGACCAGTGCGACCTTCAGGCCCAGCGCGGCGGAGATCGCCGTCACCGAAAGGCCGGCGGCGCCGGCGCCGATCACCACGAGGTCGAAATCGGGCATGGAAGGGTCCATAGAACAGGGCGCGGGGCGCGCCCATCCCGCCGATGGTCGGTTGACGGGGGGGCGGCCGCATCCCTATACGTCGCGGCCTTCGCCGGGGTGCGCCTGGGTGACCCCTCGGGGTGAGCCATGCCTGCCGCCGGCGGATCCGTTTGCAGAGGGGCCGCGATCGGCCGTCCCGGGCCGTCCTGGCTCCGGCGCGGCCGCCCAGCGTTGGCTCGAGTGCTTTGGCCCAAGTGCTTTGGAGTGTGTCGTGAAGCGTACCTACCAGCCCTCGAAGCTCGTCCGGAAGCGTCGGCACGGCTTCCGCGCCCGCACCGAGACGGTCGGCGGCCGCAAGGTCCTCGCCAACCGCCGGAGCAAGGGCCGCAAGCGCCTGTCGGCCTGATCCGCGCATCGGGGCGCATGTCATGCCGGCGCGTCCGCCGCGCCTGAAGCAGCGCCGCGATTTTCAGCGGGTTGCGGGCAAGGGCCAGCGAGCGGCGCGGCCTGGCCTGGTGCTGCAGGCCCTGCCCGTGCCGGGCCAGCACCTGCGCGTCGGCTTCACCGCGACGAAGAAGATCGGCAATGCCGTGGTCCGCAACCGCACCAAGCGGCGCCTCCGAGAAGCCGCGCGCCTGATGCTCGGCGGCGGGGACCTGCAGGGCTTCGACCTCGTCCTGATCGGGCGGGAGGCGACGGCCGGACGGCCGTGGCAGATCCTGCTGGGCGACCTGCGCGGGGCGCTGAAGCAGGCGGGGGTCACGCCGTGACACCCCAGCAGCATCTGCTGCGGGGCGCCATCCACGCCTACCGCTATGGCCTGCGCCCGATCATCGGCTGCAACTGCCGCTTCCTGCCGCATTGCTCGGATTACGGGCTGGAGGCGGTGGCGACGCATGGGGCGCTGAAGGGCGCATGGCTGACCGGGCGCCGCATCCTGCGCTGCAACCCCTGGCACCCCGGCGGCTACGACCCCGTGCCAACCCTGACCGCGGGCCTGCCCGTCGGGACGAAAGGCTCATCCCTTCCGTGATGGACCAGAAGCGACTCTTCATCGCGATCGCCGTCTCGATCGGCATCCTGCTGATCTTCGAGATGTGGAACCGCCCGACCCGCGAGGCCGAGCAGCGCCGGCTGGAGCAGCAGCGCAGCACGCAGGTCGCGCCGGCGACCCCCGCCCAGTTGCCGGCCGGACCGGCCGGCGGCGCGGCGGCACCGGCCACCCCCGGCACCGCCACCGCCGCCGCCACCCCGGCCACGCCGGAACAGCGCATCCGGATCGAGGCGCCGCGCGTCTCGGGCAGCATCAACCTGCGCGGCGCGCGCATCGACGACCTCGTGCTGCTCGACCATCGGGAGACGGTGGCCCGCAACTCCCCGCCGGTGCGCCTGCTGGCGCCGCGCACCGACGTGCATCCCTATTTCGTGCAGTGGGGCTGGTCCGCCGCCGATGGCCGCACCCGCGTGCCCGACGCCGACACCGACTGGTCGGTCGAGGGCGGGCCGCTCGGCGTGGACCGGCCGGTCACGCTGTCCTGGGACAACGGGCAGGGCCAGGTTTTCCGCATCCGCCTCGAGATCGACCGCGACTACATGCTCGCGATCCGGCAGAGCGTGCAGAACCGCGGGACCGAGGCGGTGCAACTCCTCCCCTGGACCCGTATCCGTCGGGATGCGACGCCGGAGGTCGCGGGCTTCTTCATCCTGCATGAAGGCTTCGTCGGCGTGCTCGACGGTCGGCTGGTGGAGTGGACCTACAAGGACGCCAAGGCCGAGGCCGAGAAGCGCCGCGGCCCCGCCTTCGAGACGGAGAGCGCGGGCGGCTGGGCCGGCTTCACCGACAAGTACTGGCTGACCGCGCTGATGCCGCAGAACCAGGCGACGCGCGTGCGCACGGCCTTCCGCCACATCAATGACGGGCGCGATCGCTGGCAGGCCGACATGGCGCTGCCTGCGGCGGAGACCATCGCGCCCGGCGCGGAAGCGAGCTTCGACACCCGCACCTTCGCCGGCGCGAAGGAGGTCAACCTCCTCGACGCCTATGCGTCGCGCTACGGGATCGTGGATTTCGACAAGGCCGTGGATTTCGGCTGGTTCTACTTCCTGACAAAGCCGTTCTTCCACATCCTGCACTTCCTCGGCGTGAGCTTCGGCAATTTCGGCGTGGCGATCCTGGTCTTCACCCTGTGCCTGAAGATCCTGTTCTTCCCGCTCGCCAACAAATCCTACAAGTCCATGGCGCGGATGAAGGTCCTCGGGCCGAAGATGTCGGAGATCAAGGAGCGCCATAAGGACGACCCGGCCAAGGCGCAGGCCGAGATGATGGCGCTGTATCGGTCGGAGAAGGTGAACCCGGCCTCGGGCTGCCTGCCGATCCTGATCCAGATCCCGGTCTTCTTCGCGCTCTACAAGGTGCTCTTCGTCACGATCGAGATGCGCCACGCGCCCTTCTTCGGCTGGATCCAGGACCTCTCGGCGCCGGATCCGACGAACCTCTTCAACCTGTTCGGCCTGTTGCCGTTCGACCCCGCGCATCTCTCGAGCCTGCTGCATATGCCGGCCTGGGCGATCGCGATGGGCCTGACCATGTTCCTGCAGTACAAGCTGAACCCTGCGCCGCCCGATCCGATCCAGGCCAAGCTCTTCGCCTGGATGCCGCTGATCTTCACCTTCATGCTGGCCGGCATGCCGGCGGGGCTGGTGATCTACTGGACCTGGAACAACCTGCTCTCGATCTCCCAGCAATGGTGGATCATGCGGATGGACCGGGAGGAGCAGAAAAAGAGGGGCACCTACGTTGCCCCGGTCAAGCCCGAGAAGGCCGCGAAGAAGGGGTGAGCGCGGGCGGGCTTTTGGAGGCGAAGAACGAAGCCGACCGTGCCGCGCTTATCGAGGCGGGTCGGTTGCTCTTTGCCCGGCCCTGCCGGTTCTTCTACGCGGCGCAGCGCATCGACCAGCTGCCGCCGGCGACGGGAGTGCCGGAGATCGCGCTCTGCGGCCGGTCCAATGTCGGCAAGTCGTCTCTGCTGAACGCGCTGACCGGGCAGAAGGCGTTGGCGCGCGTCAGCCACACGCCGGGCCGCACGCGCCAGCTCAACTTCTTCGATCTCGGCGAGGGCCGCCTGACCCTGGTGGACATGCCGGGCTACGGCTACGCCCAGGCCGCGAAATCGGTGAAGGAGGATTGGCAGGGCCTGATGTTCGACTTCCTGCGCGGCCGGCCCTCGCTGCGCCGCGTGCTGCTGCTGATGGACTGCCGGGTCGAGACCAAGCCCGCCGACCGCGCCGCGATGGACCTGCTGGGCGAGGCCGCGGTCGCCTACCAACTCGTGCTGACCAAGGCGGATGCGGTTAAGCCCGCGCAGCTTGAGAAGCGGCTGCAGGAAGTGCAGGCCATCGCGCGCAAGCGGACCGCCGCCCATCCGCTCGTGCTGGTCACCAGCAGCGAGACCGGCCTCGGCATCCCGGAACTGCGGGCCGAGGTCGCGTCGCTGGCGGCCTGATCGGCACGCCTCCGGCGTGACGTGGCCTCGGCCGACTTTGTCGACCGCCGGCGGTTCAGGGTTTCTGCACCCGGCCATCGAGGCCCGCGCCCCGCAGATAGGCGAGGTAGGCGTCCATGTCGGTCGCGACCCGGGCCATGAGCGCCTCGTGGTCCCGGCGGTTCTCGGCGAGCGCCGCTTCCAGCCTGGCCCGCCTTTCCGGCGGCGCCAGGGCGTCGAGGCGGCGCTTCTGCCGGCGGAAGGTCTGCGTCCGGATCCGGTTGGCGCCGCCGAAGTGGAAGGCGATGTCGCCGTAGAGGCCGGCCATGATGTCGTGGTCGTTCACCGCATTGGACCGCGGCAGCCGGGCCCAGCCGCGCCCCGCCCGCTGCGCCGCAAGCGCGTAGCCGGCCCCGGTGTCCTTCGTCTGGCCGTGCGCCGCCAGGAAGGGGAGGAGGTCGGGATCGTCCTCCGGCAGGAAACGCGCCCCGGTCCGCGCGACGAAATCGGCGGTGGTGGCGAGGAAGCTCGGATGCGGGAGGATGCGGTCGCCGTTCTCCGCCCGGAAGGTCGCGACGAAGGCGTGGCCTTCCTCGAGGCGCGCGCGCACCACCTCGAACCAGTCGGCGCGGGCGGGGAAGCTGTCGTCGTCGAGAGTGCAGAGATGCGTCGCGCCGCGGGCGACCGCATGCCGCACCAGCGCGTCGAGGTAATGGGCGTGCTCGCGCGAGCCCCATTTCTCCTCGACCGGGGGGATGCTGCCGGGGCCATGCAGCCGGAGGCGGGGCATGGCGGCCAGGCGGTCGCGGAAGGCCTGGTTGGCGCGATGGGCGACCGCCTCGATCCACCAATCCACGCCCGGGGGTGCGAAGCGCTCGACGAATTCCAGGTGCCGCTCGACGACTGGCATCGCCGCGGGGCTCGCGAGATAGACGACGGCGAAGGCGAGGCGGACCGGTTCGGGCATCGCCGCCGCCATACGCGACCGGTCCCGGCGCAGCAACCTGGGCCGCAGCCCTGTGGTTTCGAGTCGCGCGCTGCGCGCCAGGGTTGAAGGTCCTTGGTACGAGACGCGCCGCGGGTTGTCAGGGGCAGGAGGGCGCAGCCCGTGATCGCAATTCCGTGATCGAGGTCTTCATTTGCATCCGGTGGTTTGACCGCCGGTGCTATGACGTTGTCAGATCGTCACATGTGCCGTGCGCTTCTCGTGCTGGCGTGGCTCGTGCTCGCCCTCGCCGCGCCGGCGCAGGCGCAGGACACGATGCTCGTCCTGGACGCCTCCAACTCGATGTGGGGGCGGGTGGACGGGCGCGCCAAGATCGCCATTGCGCGGGAGGCGGTGGCCGCACTGTCCACCGCCCTGCCGGCGCAGACCCGGATGGGCCTGATGTCCTATGGTCACCGGCGGGCCGGCGATTGCCAGGACATCGAGGTGCTCATCCGTCCCGGGCCGCTCGACGCCTCGAGCTTCGCCCGGGCGGTGGACGGGGTCACGCCGCGCGGCCGCACGCCGCTGGCCGAGAGCATCACCCAGGCCGCGCGCCTGGCGCCGCGCATCATCCTGGTGTCCGACGGGATCGAGACCTGCCTGCCTGATCCCTGCGGGACGATCCGGGCACTGAAGCTGCGCATGCCGCGGCTGCAGGTGAACGTGATCGGCTTCGACGTGCCGATGGCGCGCGACCAGGCGCAGCTTCGCTGCATCGCCCAGGCGACCGGCGGCCATTTCGTGCCCGCGGCCTCGGCGGCCGATCTCGCCCGCGCTCTGGTGGATGCCGTGGGCTCGGCTTCGCCGCCGCCGCCCGCGCCGCCGCCCGCGCCGCTCGCCTTCACCACGCTGACACTGGAGGCAGTGGAGGCGGAGGACGGCGTCCCTGTCCAGGTCGGCGATTGGACGCTGGTCACGCTGACCAGCCCGCAGCGCACGGTGCTGTCGGGCAACTCGCTGACGCGGCCGATCGTGCGCGTGCCGGCCGGCCGCTACGAGGTGCGGGCCCGCGCGGGGTCGCTGCGCGTGATCGAGCGCTTCGACGCGGTCGCGCCCGCCACCACGCAGCGCGTCGTCTTCAACCCCGGCCTGCTGCGCACGATCGGCGCGCTGTCCGCCGAGACCGCGCCGCGTGGCGGCAGCTGGATGGTCTGGGCCGACGAGGTCGCGGGCTATCGCGCGGGCGAGCCCGTGCTGAGCTCCGACCAGGCTCAGCCGCTGATGCGGCTGGTGCAGGGCAGCTACCGCGTCCGCTACCGCGTGGGAGAGGCCTCGGCCGACGCCGTGGTCTTCGTCCCGGCCGGCGAACTCGTGACGCTGCGCGTGGATCTCGGTGCCGGGGAGATGCAGCTCGCCACGCGGCGCAACGGCGTGCCGGTGCTGGCCCAGGCGTGGGAGTTCATCCGGCAGGGCGACAGCATCCCCAGCATCGCCTTCTCCGACGTCAGGCCGCGCGTCGTGCTGCCCGCGGGCCAGTGGCTGGTCCGGGCGAGGGTGGACAATGCCTGGTACGAGATGCCGGTGCGGCTGGCGCCGGGCGAGGTCTCGGAGGTCTCGATCCCGGTGATCTGAGGGTCCCTTGACCCTGCCGGGCCTGCCGCCTATCGGCCCGGGACGCACACGGAACGCCTGGCCCATGACCGATGACGCGCTGAACCAGATGGCGGCCCTTGCCGGCGCGCTGCCTTTCCTCAAGCGCTACGACGACGAGACCATCGTGGTGAAGTATGGCGGCCACGCCATGGGCGAGGAGGAGACGGCGCTGCGCTTCGGGCGCGACATCGCGCTGCTGGAACAGGTGGGCGTCAATCCTGTCGTGGTGCATGGCGGCGGGCCGCAGATCAACGCGATGCTGAAGCGGCTCGACGTGAAGTCCACCTTCGTGCAGGGCCTGCGCGTCACCGACGCCGAGATGCTTGATGTCGTCGAGATGGTGCTCGCCGGCCCGGTCAACAAGCAGGTCGCGGAGGCCATTACGCGCGCCGGGGCGATGGCCGTCGGCATCTCCGGCAAGGATGGCGGCCTGGTGCGCGCGAGGAAGGTGACGCGGCGCGTGAAGGACGAGGCGACGGGCGAGGCGCGGGACGTGGACCTCGGCTTCGTCGGCGAGCCCGAGCGGATCGACCCGAAGATCCTGGAGTTGCTGATCGGGGCCGACATCGTCCCCGTGGTCGCGCCGGTCGGCGTGGGCGCGGATGGGCAGACCTACAACATCAACGCCGACACGGTGGCCGGCGCGATCGCCGGCGCGCTGGCGGCGCAGCGGTTACTCATGCTGACCGACGTGCGCGGCGTCCTCGGGCCCGATGGCAGGCTGATCCCGGAGATGACGGTCGCCGAGGTGCGCAAGGGCATCGCCGATGGCTGGATCTCGGGCGGCATGATCCCGAAGGTCGAGACCTGCATCTATGCCGTGGAGCGCGGCGTGAAGGGCGCAGTGATCCTGGATGGCCGCGTCCCGCACGCCGTGCTGCTGGAGCTGTTCACCGACGGCGGCGCCGGCACGCTGATCCGGCCGTAGCCACCCTCTCCCCCATGAGGGGGAGAGGGCCTTTCGCCCCCTACTTCCCCCCGTTCTCCCGACACCACCGCGCCACCTCGGCATGCGTGCCGAACCACACGCCGGGCAGCGCCTTCATCCGCTGCACCAGGCGATCGAGCATGCTGATCCGGCTGCGGTGGCCGATGACATGCGGGTGCATCGTCAACAGGAACAGCCCGCCTTCGCGATAGGCGCCCTCGAACTCGCCGTAGAAGATCTCCTCGACCGCCGAAGGCGCGGTGTAGGGACGGAGCGCGGAGAAGCGGACGAAGTTGAAATAGGGCGCGTCGTCGCGGATCCACTCCGGCGGGAGCTCGACGATGCCGGTCGGCACGCCGTCATCCACCAGCTCATAGGGATCGTCGTCGGCCATCAGCGAGCTGTCGTAGACCAGCCCGAGCTCCTTAATGATGCCCATGGTGTCCACGCTGAAATCCCAGCTCGCGGTGCGCATGCCGACCGGGCGCTGGCCGCTGACCTTCTCCAGCGTGTCGGCGGCGCGCAGCGTCAGCTCGCGCTCGACGCCCGGCGGCAGCTTGGTGTTGGCCTCATGGATCCAGGAGTGGATGCCGATCTCGTTGCCCTCGGCGGCGACGGCGCGGATCTCCTCGGGGTGCAGCAGGGCGGAGACGGCGGGGTAGAAGAAGCTCGCGCGGATGCCGTGGCGATCCAGCAGCGCGCGGATGCGCGGCACGCCCTGGCGGTTGCCGAACTGGCCCTGGCTGATGCGCATCGGGCTCTGGTCGGCGTCGCGCAGCGGGATGGTCTCGTGGTCCGCATCGAAGGACAGCGTCACAGCGCAGCGCGCGCCGCCCGGCCAGGATGTCGGCGCCAGCGACCGGCCAGCGCGGGCGCGGCCGACGATCCTCCGCCACTGCGGCTCGGTCCATTCCCACGGGTTCTCGCTGAGCTCAGCCATCCGTTCCTCCGCCGTCGTCGGTGTTCCCTACGCTTGCATGGCGCGGCGCGCGGCGCGAGTGTCGGCGGATGGAAATCCTTGCCCTGCTCGGCTTCGCCCTGGCGCTGGCCGTCTCGACCGCCTCGCCGGGCCCGACCATCGCCAGCCTGCTGTCGCGCGTGGTGGGCGGCGGTCCGCGCGGCATCGGCTGGTTCTGCCTCGGCCTGCTGGTGGGCGATGCGATCTGGCTTGCCGCCGCCGTGTTCGGCCTCGCGCTGCTGGCCGAAGCGGCGCAGCCGCTCTTCCTCGTGCTGAAATGGCTCGGCGTTGCCTATCTCGCCTGGCTGGCCTGGCGGCTCTGGACGGCGCCGGCCGAGGCGCCGGGCGACGCGCCGCCCCCGTCGGGCGAGGGTGGGCGCCTGGTCGCCGCCGGGATCGTGCTGACGCTCGGCAATCCGAAGACCATGCTGTTCTACACCGCGCTCACGCCGACGCTGCTCGATGTCCGCGCCGTGGGCCTGGCCGATCTAGCCGTGCTGCTCGCGACGCTCGCGGTGGTCTACGGCGCCGTTCTGGCGGCCTATGTCGCCCTTGCGGTGCGCGCGCGGCGGCTGTTCCGCAGCCGGCGCGCCGTGCGGCGGATCAACCAGGCCTGCGGCGCCGCGATGGCCGGCGCCGCGGTCACCATCGCCGCACGCTGACGCCATGACGGAGACCGATCCCGCCCTGATGTCGGCGGAGGACCTTCTCGGCCTCTATGCCCGCCGCGCGCTGAGCCCCATCGAGGCGCTGAAGGCCGTGCTGGAGCGCGTCGCGCGCTACAACCCGTGGGTCAACGCCTTCGCCGTGATGAACCCGCAGGCGCTCCGCGCGGCCGGGGAAAGCGAGGCGCGCTGGATGGCGGGCCGCCCGATCGGCATGCTCGACGGCGTGCCGAGCACGGTTAAGGACCTGCTGCACCTCGCGGGCTTCCCGACGCGCCGCGGCAGCCGCACGACCGACGCGAGCCCCGTGGCCGAGGACGCGCCGGCGGTGCTGGGGCTGAAGGCCGAGGGCGCGGTCATCATCGGCAAGACCACGACGACCGAGTTCGGCTGGAAGTCGCCCGGCGATTGCCCGCTGCACGGCATCACGCGCAACCCCTGGAACCCGCAGCGCACGCCGGGCGGATCGTCCAGCGGGGCGGGGGCGGCGGGCGCGGCCTGCTTCGGGCCGCTGCATGTCGGAACCGATGCCGGCGGCTCGATCCGCATCCCTGCCGCGTATTGCGGGCTCGTCGGGGTGAAGCCGACCTATGGCCGCATCCCGCAATGGCCGCATGGCGCCTTCTCCTCGGTCGCCGTGGCCGGGCCGATGACGCGGACGGTGCGCGACGCCGCGCTGATGTTCTCGGCGATGGCCCGGCACGATCTGCGCGACCCCGTGTCCCTGCCCGATGACGCGCGCGACTGGCGCGGCGGGATCGAGGACGGCGTGAAGGGGCTTCGCGTCGCGATCGTGCGCAGCTTCGGCTTCGAGCCGCCGCTGGACGCCGAGGGCGAGGCCGCGCTGCGCGTCGCGGCCACCCTGCTGATGGAGGCCGGCGCCATCGTGGAGGAAGCCGACCCGAGGATGCCGGATGCGCGGGCCATCTTTTCCCGCGTCTGGGGCGTGGCGATGGCGCGGGTGTGGGAGGCGACGCCCGAGATGCAGCGACCGCTGCTGGAAGCCGGCATCGGCGAGGTCGCGCAGCAGATGGGCGCGATGACGGCGGCGGAGTTCCTCGGCGCCGACATCCTGCGGGTGGAATGCGGGCACGCCATGGCACGCTTCCACCAGCGCCACGACCTGATCCTGACGGCCTGCACGCCGACGGCGGCCTTCGACGCGGATGCGCCGACGGTGAAGCCGCTGGAGTGCCTCTGGCGGGACTGGGCGCCCTGGACCTTCGCCTTCAACCTAACGCGCCAGCCCGCGATCAGCGTGCCGGTCGGATTGGACGAGCACGGCATGCCGCGGGCGGTGCAGGTGGCGGCACCGATGTATCGCGACGACCTGGCCTTCCGCGCGGCGCGCGCGATCGAGAAGGCGGCGAGCCTCCCCCTGGCGAAGCCGGAGGAAACCGGGCAGATGCGCGTCCCGAAGAACGGGAGTGAGCGATCATGAGGCTGGTGACCTTCACCCGGCCCGGCCGCGTGCGGCAGGAGATCGGGGCGCTGGCGGCGGATGGCGCGGTGCTCGACCTGGCGGCGGTCGAGCCGACGCTGCGCGGCGAGACCATGGCCGACCTGGCGGGTGCCGAGGCCGCGATGCTGATGCGCCTGCGCGCCGCGATCGCCACCGCGCCGAAGGTGGATGGCGCCAAGCTCTGCGCGCCGGTCCGGCCGCCGAAGAACGTCTTCTGCGTCGGCAAGAACTACCACGAGCATGCCAGGGAGTTCGCGGGATCGGGCTTCGACGGCGGGGCGAAGGACGTGGTGCCGCCCCATCCCGTGGTCTTCAGCAAGCCGCACACCAGCATCATCGCCAATGGCGAGAGGATCCTCGGCGACCTCGATCCCACCGGCGGACTGGACTACGAGGGCGAGCTCGCCGTCGTCATCGGGCATGGCGGGCGCGGCATCGTCAGGGCCGACGCGCTGGGGCATGTGTTCGGCTACACCATCGTCAACGACGTCACCGCGCGGCACCTGCAGAAGCGGCACAGCCAGTGGATCCTCGGCAAGGGGCTCGACAGCTTCTGCCCGATGGGCCCGGCGATCCTGACCGCGGACGAGGTGCCGGATCCCACGAAGCTGGTGCTGACGACCTGGGTCAACGGGGAGCAGCGGCAGAAGGCGCCGGTGGCCGACCTGATCTTCGACATCCCGACGCTGATCGAGGCGATCAGCGCGGCGATCACGCTGGAGCCCGGCGACGTCATCGCAACCGGGACGCCGGCCGGGGTGGGGATCGGGTTCAGCCCGCCGAAGTTCCTCGGGAAGGGCGACGTGGTGCGCATCGAGGTGACGGGGATCGGGGTGCTGGAGAACATGGTGGGGTAGGGCCGCATTGCGGGCGAGGGGCGCTCAGCTCGGCCGACAACAACGGGAGAAACGCCATGCACCGCCGCACCATCCTCGCCGCCACCGCGCTCGCGCCCCTGGCCGCTCACGCGCAGCCCGCGGAGTTTCCGACCCGCCCAATCACCCTCGTCGTGCCCTTCCCGCCGGGCGGGCAGGCCGACCTCGCCGCGCGGCCCGTGGCCGCGGCGATGGAGCGGATCATCCGCCAGCCCGTCGTGGTGCAGAACCGCGGTGGCGCGGCGGGCGCGATCGGCAACGCCTTCGTCGCGCGTAGCGCGCCGGATGGCTACACGCTGGTGATGGCACTGTCGTCCCTTGCGGTGATCCCAGAGGCCGAGAGGCTCTTCAACCGCCCACCGCCCTACACCGCCGACCAGTTCGCGCCGATCGCGCTGGTCAATGCCGATCCGACCATGCTGGCGGTCCCGGCCTCCGCCCCCTGGCGCAGCATCGCGGAGTTCGTGGACGCCGCGAAGGCGCGGCCGGGCGAGATCCCCTATGGCTCGTCGGGCACCTACGGCACGCTGCATGTCGCGATGGAAATGCTGGCGGCGTCCGCCGGGATCCGCCTGCTGCATGTGCCCTTCCAGGGCGCCGGCCCCGCGATCACCGCGCTGCTGTCGGGCCAGATCCAGGCGCTGGCCTCCGCGCCCGGCACGCTGACGCAGCATGTGCGGGAAGGGCGCATCCGCGTGCTGGGCTGCTGGGGCAAGGAACGCGTGCCGGCCTTCCCCGAGGTCCCGACCTTCATCGAAAGCGGCTACCCCGATGTCGAGTTCTACATCTGGGCCGGCATGTTCGCCCCCGCCGCCACGCCGGTGCCGGTGATGGCGGTGCTGCGCGACGCGGTGCGACAGGCCGTGCAGGACCCGCAGCTGATCCAGGCCTTCAACGCCGCAGGCGCGCCGGTCGCCTACATGGATGCGCCGGACTTCGCGCGCTTCTTCGCCGAGGACAGCGCGCGGCTGGTGCGCGCGGTGCAGAAGATCGGCCGGGTGGATTAGCCGGGAGGCCGCGCGGGGTAGGCTCTCCGGCCGACGCGCCCTTCCCGTTGCGGCGCGCCGATGGCAGCCTGCGCGCGGCAAGAGGGCACCGTATGAGCACCAACGAGACCGCGATCCTGACCTGGCTCGCCGAGCAGCGCGGCGCGATGATCGACGCGCTGCGCGCGATGGTGGACACCGACGGCGGCAGTTACGACAAGGCAGGCGTGAATGCCGTCGGCGCGCAGGTCGCGCGCTTCATGGCGGCGAACGGCATTGCCGTGCAGACGCTGCCGCAATCCCGCTTCGGCGACTGCCTGCGCGCCGTCGTCGGCGGCGAAGGTGGGAATGCCGGCAACGACAGGCAGAACATCGTGCTGATGGGCCACCGCGACACCGTCTTCCCGAAGGGCGAGCCGCAGCGGCGACCCTTCACGATCGAGGGCAACCGCGCCTATGGCCCCGGCGTCGCCGACATGAAGGCGGGCCTGGTGATGAACATGTTCGTCCTCGCCGCCTTCCAAAAATTCGGCGGCGCGCCCGGCCCGCTCGTCGCCCTCTTCACCGGCGACGAGGAGATCGGCTCGCCCGAAGGCCGCCCGGTGATCGAGGCGGAGGCGCGCAGCGCGCGCGTCGTCTTCAACTCCGAACCCGGCCGCCCCGACCAGGGCGTGGTGACCGGCCGCAAGGGCGGGGTCTTCTCGGTCTTCGACATCGAGGGCAAGGCCGCGCATTCCGGCGGCAACTTCGAAGCCGGCATCAGCGCCATCGGAGAGCTCGCGCACAAGATCACGGCGATCCACGCGCTGACCGACCTCGCGCGCGGCATCACGCTGAATGTGGGGCTGGTGCAGGGCGGGCAGAGCGTGAACACCGTCGCGCCCTGGGCGCAGGGCCAGATCGACCTCCGCTACGTCGAGCCCGCCGACCGCGACGAGGTCATGGGCAAAATCGACGCGATCATCGCCAGGTCCTTCGTGCCGGGCACGAAGGCGAAGCTGACGATCAGGGGCGAGTTCCTGCCGCTGACGCAGGACAACGCCTCGCGGCGCGTCTACGAGCTCTATCGCGGTGCCGCGCGGGAGGCAGGCTTCGACGCGAAGCCCAATTTCTCCGGCGGCTGCGCGGATAGCGGCTTCACCGCGGCGATGGGCGCGCCGACGCTCTGCGCGGTCGGGCCCGTCGGCGGCAAGGCGCACAGCCCCGAGGAGTATCTCGAGCTCGACAGCATCGTGCCGCGCGCGCAGGCGCTGGCGCGAGCGATCCTCCGCCTCGATGCCGCCGGAGTGTGAGCCATGCCCGACGCAGCGAAGCCGGCCGCCCCGCCGCAGGACCCGCCCCTGCTCCGGACCGTCGCCATGCCGGCTGACGCCAACCCGAACGGCGACATCTTCGGGGGATGGCTGATGGGACTGATGGACCTCGCTGCAGGGAATGCCGCGGGGCGCCGGGCGCGCGGCCGCGTCGCGACGGTCGCGGTGGACGCGATGGTCTTCCATTCGCCGGTGCTGATCGGCGACGAGGTCTCGATTTATGGCCGCATCGTGCAGGTCGGGCGCAGCTCCATGCGCATCGAGATCGAGGCGTGGCGGCGGGAACGCGCCGACGACAGCGCCAACCGCGTCACCTCCGCCGTCTTCACCTTCGTCGCCATCGATGCCGCCCGGCGGCCGCGCCAGGTGCCGCCGGAGCGTGGCGCGTGACCGGCCAGCCCTGGTCCATCCTGCGCCCTCACCGCATCCGCTGGATCGAGTGCGACCTCTACGCCCATGCGAACCACACGGCCTACCTGACGCTCTTCGAGGACCTGCGCATCGAGCATTGGGAGAAGCTGACGGGCGCGCCGCCGGGCTACGACCGCCCGAGCCCGGTCGTGGCGCAGATCGACGTGCGCTACCTCCGTGCCGCGGTCTTCCGCGACGAGGTCATGCTCGGCGTGCGCTGCGCGAGCTTCCGCCGCACGTCCTTCGTGCATGAATACGCAATGATGAAGGAGGGGCAGGATCTCTGCACGGCGCGCATCGTGTGCGTCGTCGCGCGCCAGGATACCGGGGAGAAGGTGCCGATCTGGGGGGAGTTGCGGGAGACGTTGCTGGCCGAGGGCGCCATCGAAGGATGAGGCGCCGGAACCCTCTCCACCCGCAGGGCGGAGAGGGCAGGGTGGGGGGGCGGCGCAACGCGAAGCGCAGCCCTATCCTGCACGTCCCCCTCACCCAATCCTCTCCCCCGTGAGTGGGGGAGAGGGCTTCGTAGGGCGCGCAGTAGCGACTACCCACGCCAGGGACGCGTCTGCCAGAGCCGCTTCAGATTGTCGTCCACGCCCTGCGCGAAGGCGCGGTATTCCGCGCCGACCATCGTGCGCAGCGGCATGGACTGGCGCTCCGCCTCGCGCCGGAAATCGGCGTCGGCCAGCGCGGTGCGGAACGCCGCCTCCAGCCGCGCGACGACCGCCGGCGGCATGCCCGGCGGGCCGATGATGCCGCGGCTCGCGCCGGCGACGACGTCGAAACCGAGCTCGCGGAAGGTCGGCGTGTCCGGTGCCTCGGGCTGGCGCTGCGCCGCGGCCTGGGCGAGCATGCGCACCTTGCCCTCGCGCTGCAGCTGCAGCGCGTCGCCGACATTGATCGCGGCGAGGTCCATGTTGCCGCCGAGCAGCTGCGGGATCAGCGGTGCGGTGCCGCTGAAGGGGACGTGCACCAGCGGTTGCAGCCCCGCGACGCCCTCGAACATCACCATGAAGAGGTGGTCGTCGCTGCCGATGCCGGTGGTGCCGTAGGTCAGCTGCCCGGGCCGCGCCTTCGCGGCGTTCACGAGGTCAGCGACGCTGCGCAGCGGGCTGTCGGCGCGGACGTAGAAGCAGTTCGCATCCTCGACGATGTTGCAGATGAAGGTGAAGTCCATCGCGCGGTAGCGCACGGCCCGTTCCAGCGGGATGGCGTTGTGCGCGGGGATGGTTGTGGCGCCGAGCACATAGCCGTCGGGTGCGGCGTTGAAGGTCGCCTCGAGGCCGAGCTGCCCGGCGGCGCCGGCGCGGTTCACGATGACGGGCCTGAGGCCCGGGATCTGCGCTGCGACCAGCGGCATCACCAGCCGCGCCATGATGTCCACGCCGCCGCCGGGCGGGAAGGGGACGATGACCTCGACGGGGCGGTCGGCAGGCCAGGCGGGCTGGGCCGCGACCAGGTGCGGCGCGGCAAGCGCCGTCGCGGCACCCAGCAGGATGCGGCGGGTCGTCATCATGTCGTCTCCTCCCGTGCTGGCGCGATCCTCGCGCGGCTTCAGGCGGGGGCGCAACAAGGATCCCGCCGGCTTGCGCCTCGCTCCGCCACGGCGGCACATTCCGCCCCATGATCCCCGCCCGCCCCTATCGCCTCTTGCTCAACCGCCGCCACGGCACGCCCGGCGTCGTCGTGCTGCCCGATGGCGGCTTCCGCCGGGCGCGCGCCGAGATCGAAGCCTGGCCGGGCTACGAGCCGACCCCGCTTGTCACGCTGCCCGATGTCGCGCAGGGCGCGCGGGTCGGCGCCGTGTCCTACAAGGACGAGGCGCCGCGCTTCGGCCTGGGATCCTTCAAGGCGCTGGGCGGGGCCTTCGCGGTGCAGAAGCTGCTCACGACCGAGCTCGCGCGGCGCGACGTCGCGCCGAATGCCGGCGCCGCGGCGCTGGAAACCGGCGAGTTCAGGGACGCGACATCCGCCATCACCGTGACCTGCGCGACGGACGGCAACCATGGCCGCTCCGTCGCCTGGGGCGCGAAGCGCTTCGGCTGCCGCTGCGTGATCTACGTGCATGAGGGCGTGTCGCAGGGCCGCCGCGACGCTATCGCGCAGTATGGCGCCGAGATCCGGGTTGTCCCCGGCAATTACGACGACGCCGTCCGCGCCTGCTCGCAGGAGGCCGGGCGCGAGGCCTGGTTCGTTGTCTCCGACACCTCCTGGGCTGGCTACACCGAGGTGCCGCGCGACGTCATGCAGGGCTACCGCCTGATGGCCGAGGAGGCCGCGAACCAGATCGAGGCGCCGCCGACGCATGTCTTCGTCCAGGGCGGCGTGGGCGGCCTCGCGGCCGCGGTCTCGGTCCAGATGCGGGGCCGGTTCGGGGCCGGGGTGAAGCTGGTCGTGGTGGAGCCCGACAGGGCGGCCTGCCTGCTGGCCTCGGCCGAGGCGGGAGAGGCAGTCTCGGTCCAGGGCGACCTCGATACGCTGATGGCGGGGCTGGCCTGCGGCGAACCCAGCATGCTGGCCTGGCAGGAACTGGAACGCGCGGCCTTCGCCTTCATGGCGGTCCCGGACGACAGCGCGGTGGACTGCATGCGGCTGCTGGCCCGCCGCAAGCCGGCGGTGGTCGCGGGCGAGAGCGCGGTGGCAGGCCTCGCGGCGCTGCTGCTGGCGGGGCGCGATCCCTTCTCCCGCGGGATGCTCAGGCTGGATGCGGACAGCCGCGTCCTGCTGTTCGGGACGGAAGGCGCAACGGACCGGGAGACCTACGAAAAGCTGGTCACGGGCGCTTGACGGCAGGTCCTGTTTGCCGCAACCGCGGCACTCCGGGCGCGCTTGTCCGGCACGTCCAAGAAACTCCCGAGGAATGCCATGTTCCGCCGCATGTTCCTGGGCGCGGCCGCCGCGCTCTCCCTGCCGGCCATCGCGCGCGCCCAGGGCCAATGGCCCAGCCAGCCCGTGCGCCTGGTCGTTCCCTTTGCCGCCGGCGGCCCGACCGATATCCCCGCCCGTCTCTTCGCCGAGCGGATGGGCGAGTTCCTGCCGAACCGCGTGATCGTGGAGAACCGGACCGGCGCCGGCGTCGTCGTCGGCACCGATGCCGTGGCGAAGGCGCCGAAGGACGGGCTGACGCTGCTCTACACCACCGTCGCCCATGCCTCGCTGCGCGGCCTGTTCCCGCGCCTGCCCTTCGACATGGCGGACCTGACGCCCGTGGCGCTCGTCGGCGTCATCCCGATGATCATCACCGTGAACAAGGACTTCCGGGCGCGCGACCTGCGTGAGCTTCAGGCGCGCTTCCGCGAGGCGCGGCAGGGGCTCGACTACGCCTCCTCGGGCAATGGCGGCGCGAACCACCTGGCGGCCGCGCTGATGCTGCAGCGCATGGGCGTGACCGGGAACCACGTGCCCTATCGCGGCACCGCGGCCGCGATGCCCGACGTGCTGAACGGCACCGTGCCGATCATTGTCGATGTGGCCACCACTGCCGTCACCTTCGCCCAGCGGGGCGAGACGCGGGCGCTGGCCGTGATGGACACGCGCCGCCTGCCGCAACTGCCGGATGTCCCGACCACCGCCGAGGCCGGCTTCGACGACCTCACCGCGTATACCTGGCACATGGTGCTCGCGCCGACCGGCACGCCGGCCCCGGTGATCGAGGCCGTCAACGCGGCGTTCAACCGCGCGGCCGCGGAGCCCGTGGTGCAGCAGCGCCTGGGCGACCTCGCGATGCGTCTGGTCTCGGATTCGACCCCCGCCTCCGCCGCCGCCTGGCTGCGGGAGGAGACGGCCAAGTGGGAAGGGCTGATCCGCCAGGCAAATATCCGGGTGGAATAGGCCTCTCCCCGAAGCCGGGGCGTTGACTCCGGCGCGCGCCATCCTTCATTGCAGGCGCGCAAAGCAACGCGCGGCCGGGCAAGGCCGTGATGGGAGACAACGTCCGATGACGCTCGACGCGCGCCTGGGCCGCCGTGGCCTCCTCGCTGCCGGGGCCGCGCTGGCCGCGGCGCCGTCCCTCCCGCGCGCCGCCGTCGCCCAGGCGCCGGCCTGGCCGACCCAGCCCGTCCGCATGGTCGTGCCCTTCGCCGCCGGCGGCCCGACCGACATTCCCGCCCGCCTCTTCGCCGACGAGATGTCCAAGGCGCTGCCGCATCGCATCGTAGTGGAGAACCGCACGGGGTCGGGCGTGGTTATCGGCACCGACATGGTCGCCAAGGGGCCCCAGGACGGCAGCGTCATCCTCTACACCACCGTCGCGCATGCCGTGACGCGGGCGATGTTCCCGCGCCTGCCCTTCGATCCCATTGCCGACTTCACCCCGGTCTCGCTGATCGGGCAGGTGCCGGTGGTCCTGCTGGTCCACCCCTCCTTCCCCGCCAACAACATCCAGGAATTCATCGGGGTGCTGCGGGACAACCCGGGCCGCTACGACTACGCGTCCTCCGGCAATGGCGGCGCGGTGCACCTCGCGACCGAGCTCTTCCTGCACAAGGCCGGCGGGCTGCGTGCCAACCACATTCCCTTCCGCGGGTCCTCGGCGGCGATGCCGGAAGTGCTGTCGGGCCGCATCCCGATGATCTTCGACATCGCGGCTTCCGCGCTGGCCTATGCGCGGTCGGGCGAGCTGAAGGCGCTGGCGATCAGCACGAAGCAACGCTCGCCGCTCGCGCCCAGCATCCCGACCTTCATCGAGCAGGGCGTCGCGGGCTACGAGGCCTATACCTGGCACATGGTGCTGGTCCGCTCCGGCACGCCGCAGCCCGTCGTGGATGGGATCGCGCGTAGCGTCGCGGGTGTCGCTGCCCAGCCCGGCGTCCGTGGGCGGCTGACGGAACTCGCCATGCAGCTCGTGCCGGAGAGCACGCCGCAGATGGCCACCGACTATCTCCGCAGCGAGATCGCGGTGTGGGAGCCGCTGGTACGGGCGGCCAACATCCGGGCCGACTGAGCCGCCCAGGCCTGCTCGCTGGCGTCCTCGCGGGCCTGTAGCCTGCGAGCATGGACGCCACCTCGCCCCTGACAGCCCGCGCCCTGCTGCTCGGGGAGCGGCTGGACATGCGGGGGCTCGAGCGCACCGGGGCGACGCTGCCGGGCGTGGTGTCCCTCGCCGATGGCGGCGATGGCCTCGCCTTCGGCTTCCGCTGGGGCGCGCTGGTGACAATCGGCATGTCCGCCGAGGCGACGGCAGCGTTGCAGGATCGTCTGCTGCCGCGCATCGGCGATCCCGTCCAGCCGCCGGCCGAGGAGACCGCGACCCTCCAGCTCGACCCGGCGCGCGAGGGGACGGACAAGGATGGCGTGGTGCTGCTGTCCGATTTCGCGCCCGCCCGCCTCGCCGTGGTGGCGGAGGCGCTGGCCCGCAGCGCGCTGCTGTCCCACCAGGAGGCGATGCTGGTCCGCACGCTCGACCGGCTCGACCCCGTGCTGGCGCGGCTGCGGCGCGGGCGGCTTGCGCCGTCCTCCTCCGTCATGCTCGCCTCGATCGGGGAGGCGATCGCCGCGCGCTCCCGCGCCGGGGCGCGGGTGGACACGGCCGCCAAGCCCGACCTGCTGTGGGATCTGCCGGCGCTTGGAACGCTCTACGCGACACTCGCCGACGAATGGGAGATCGAGGAGCGCACCGAGGCGCTGTCGCGCAAGCTCGAGATGATCCGCGAGATCTCTGAGACGCTGCTGTCGCTGGTGGAGGCACGGCGGTCCCGCGGGCTCGAACTGGCCGTCGTGCTGCTCATCGCGCTCGAACTCGGCACGGCGGTCTACGGCCTGTTCAAGTAACGGCACCGTCGCGGGCTAGCCGAGCCGTGGCATCGCGTCCGCCACCGCCGCCGCGGCGGGGGCGATCACAACCTGGCGCAGGGCGTGCTGGCCCTGCTGCCACTGGCACAGCACGGGCTTCGCCCGCTGGTTCTGCCCGCGCTCGTCGAACCTCGCACCCCAGCCCGTCGCCGTCGTCGCCTCCGCAACGTCGAGGCCGAGGATGGCGGCGCGGAGCTTGTCCTTTTCGACGCCCCCGGCGCGCTGCAGCGCGTCCAGGAACAGCTTCGCGCCGACATGTGCCGCCAGCCCGTGGCCGGACCGCGGCTCCGCCCCGTAGCGCCGGAGATAGGTGTCGGCGAAGGCGCGCGCGCCCGGCGCGAAGCGCTCGTTCACCGCAAAGGGCGTGAGGTCCGCGCTCATCGTCCCGAGGATGGCGTCGCCGAGGCTTCGCGCGGTCTCGGTCAGGCCGTAGCCATTGCCCGTGCCGATCACCATGCGCGGCCGCCAGCCCGCGTCGCGCAGCGCTCGGAACAGCAGGATCTCGTCGGCCGGCCCGCCCGTATGCAGCAGGACCTCGGCGTCCTGGCCGCGGAGCCGCTGCACCAGCGCGCCGAGGTCCGATGGCCGTGGGGCATAGCCGACACGCTCCACCACGGTCAGGCCGCGCGCCTTGGCCATCTCCTCCTGCGCGGTGCCGACCGAGGTGCCGCCCGGCCCCTCGTCATGCGCGATGCCGAGCCGGAGTGAGGTCGGCGCGACGCCCTGGGCGCGGGCCAGGACCTCGGTCACGGCCTCGATCGCGGTCGCTGCGTAATCGGCGGCGGCGGGGGACACGCGGAAGACCCAGCGGAAGCCGCGCTCCGTCAGCTGGTCGCCGACCGCGCCGAGCTCGAGCCAGGGGACGCCCGCGGCCTCGGCGACCTGGCTGCCGGCGAGCGCGACGGCGGTCGAGAAGCTGCCGAAGATCGCGGCGACACGATCGTTGCCGCCGACCAGGCGACGCGCCTCGGCGGCGCCCGAGGCCTCGTCGGTCGCGTCCGCGCGAAGCAGGCGCAGCGGGCGCCCGAACACGCCGCCGGCGGCGTTGCGTTCCTCGACCGCGAGCTCGAGGCCGCGGTAGCTCTCGTCGCCGAGGAGCGCGAGCGGGCCGGAGAGCGGGAAGATCGCGCCGAGGCGAAGGTCCGCCGGCGCCTGGGCGAGCGCCGGGCGGGCAAGCGCCGCGCCCAGCGCGAGGCCCAGCCCGCGCCGTCCGACCTGCCAGCCGCCGATCGCGCGGCCGCGCTCCATCCGGTTGCTCCCTGAGAGTGGTCCTAGCTCACATCGCGCGGCCGGATCGCGCAAGCCTCCTTGGCTTGACGTTGCGGGGGGGCGCATGGTCCCTCGTGGGACGGGAAAGGAAGGTTGCGCATGGTCTCGGTTCCGCAGGAGATGGCCTTCGTCGCGCATGGCGCCGGCGGCGGGCCGGAGGTGCTGGTCCCGGCGCGCGGGCCCGTGCCGGCGCCGAGGGCGGACGAGGTGCTGATCCGCGTCATGGCGGTCGGCGTGAACCGCCCCGACGTGGCGCAGCGCGGCGGCACCTATCCGCCGCCCCCCGGGGCGAGCCCGATCATCGGCCTGGAATGCGCGGGCGAGGTCGTGGCGGTCGGCGCCGAGGTTCGGCGCTGGAAAGCCGGCGACAAGGTGACGGCGCTGACCAACGGCGGCGCCTATGCCGAATATTGCACGGCGCCGGAGGCGCAGACGCTGCCCTGGCCGGCGGGCTACGACGCGATCCGCGCGGCCGCGCTCCCCGAGACCTATTTCACGGTCTGGGCCAACCTGTTCGGGCATGGGCGGCTCGCGGCCGGCGAGACGGTGCTGATCCATGGTGGGACGAGCGGCATCGGCGTCACCGCGATCCAGCTGGCGAAGGCTTTCGGCGCGACGGTGTACGCGACCGCCGGCAGCGCGGAGAAGGTCGCGGCCTGCCGCGAGCTCGGCGCCGACGAGGCCATCGATTACCGCCAGCAGGACTTCGCGGAGGAGGTGAAGCGGCTGACCGGCGGCAAGGGCGTGGACGTCGTTCTCGACATGGTCGGCGCGCCCTATTTCCCGCGCAACCTGCGCTGCCTGAAGCTGGACGGGCGGCTCGTGATGATCGCCTTCCTCAACGGTCATGTCGCAGAGAACGTGGACCTCCGCCCGATCATGGTGAAGCGGCTGACGGTGACGGGCAGCACGATGCGGCCGCGCACGACGAAGGAGAAGGGCGCGATCGCCGCCGAACTGGAAGCGAAGGTCTGGCCGCTGCTGGCGAAAGGGCAGGCCGCGCCGCGCATCTTCCGGGTGTATCGTCTGGACGAAGCGGCGGAGGCGCATCGCCTCATGGAGAGCAGCGCGCATGTCGGCAAGATCATGCTGACGGTGGGGTGATGCTGGGCTGGGTGCTGATCGCGGCCGGGCTGTCGGGGCTGGTGCTGGCGATGCGCATCGGCAGCCGGGGCGCCCGGGGCATCACCCAGGGCGCGGCGGTGCTCCTCGCCGCGATCGGCGGACTAGTCCTGATGCGCCGCCCGCAATCCGGCGTGCAGCTGCCGGGCTACGGGCCGCGGCAATGGCGGCAGCCATGAGAGGTCCAGCTTGAACCTGCACCGCCTGCTGCTGCGCCGCGCGGCCGAGAACAACCCGATCCGCGTCGCCGTGATCGGCGCCGGCAAGTTCGGTTCGATGTTCCTCCACCAGGCGCCGCGCACGCCGGGCATGACGATCCAGGGCATCGCCGATCTCTCGGTGCCGCGCGTGAAGCAGGCCCTGGCGCGCATCGGCTGGGATGCCGCGCTGATCGCTGCGACACCGGTGACCGAGGATGCGCTTGCGCTGATCGCCGATCCCCGCGTGGAGGTCGTGGTGGAGGCCACCGGCGATCCCGCGGCCGGGCTGCGCCATGCGCGGCACGCCATCCGGAACGGCAAGCATGTCGTCATGGTGAATGTGGAGGCCGACGTGCTGGCCGGCCCGGTGCTGGCGAAGGAGGCCGAGCGGGCGGGCGTCGTCTACTCCATGGCCTATGGGGACCAGCCCGCGCTGGTCGCGGAGATGGTGGACACCGTTCGCGCAGCCGGCTTCGCCGTCGTCGCGGCCGGGAAGGGGACGAAGTACCTGCCGCGCTACCACGCCTCGACGCCGGAGACGGTATGGGACTTCTACGGGCTGAGCGCGGAACAGGCCGCGGCGGGCGGCATGAACCCGCGCATGTTCAACTCCTTTCTCGACGGCACGAAGTCCGGCATCGAGATGGCGGCGATCGCGAACGCGGTCGGCCTGGCGCCGCCCGAGGACGGGCTGGGCTTCCCACCCTGCGGCACCTCGCAACTGCCGACGCTGCTGCGCCCGCACAACGAGGGCGGCCTCCTGCCGCGCAAGGGTATGGTGGAGGTCGTGTCGTCCCTGACGCGTGACGGCGCGGAAATCCCGGACAACCTCCGCTGGGGCGTCTATGTCGTCTTCGAGGGCGAGACCGACTACGCCCGGCGCTGCTTCGCGGAATACGGCGTCGCGACCGATGACAGCGGGCGATACGCCGCGCTGTGGCGCCCCTATCACTTCATCGGGCTTGAACTCGGCGTTTCGGTCGCATCCGCCGTGCTGCGGAAGGAACCGACGGGCTGCTCCACGAGCTGGACGGCGGATTGCGTCGCGGTGGCGAAGCGGCCGCTGAAGGCGGGCGAGATGCTGGACGGAGAGGGCGGCGCGACGGTCTGGGGCAAATGCGTTCCGGCGGCGCGGTCGCGCGACCTGCGCGCCGTGCCGATCGGGCTCGCCCATGGCGTCGCGCTGGCGCGCGACGTTGCGGAGGGCGCGCTGGTGACGGAGGCCGACCTGGCGCCGCGCGCGCCGGGCGAGGCGCTGGCGATGCGCGCGGAGCTCTTTGCCCTGTGAGCGAGGCGCGCGGCGAGGAAGGCATGGGGCTGTGGCCCGCGCTGCGCCTGCTGCTGATCGCGATCGTGCTGTTCGGCGGCGCCTGGCCGATCACCAAGGCCGCGCTGTCGGACGCCACGCCGCTATGGTTCGGCACCTCCCGCGCGGGCTTCGCGGCGATCAGCGCGGCCGTGCTGCTGGCGGTTCTCGGCAGGCTGCGCGTGCCACGGCGCGAGGATTGGCGCGCCGTGGTGATGATCGGCATCTTCCAGCTCGGCTGTTTCTTCGTCCTGACGCACCTTGCCGTCGCGCAGGTGCCGGCGGGGCGGACGGCGGTGCTGTCCAACGTCGTGGCCTATTGGCTGATCCCGCTGTCGGTGCTGCTGCTGGGGGAGCGCGTCTCCGCCATGCGCTGGTTCGCGGCGGGGCTGAGCCTGGCGGGATCCGTCGTGCTGATCGGGCCCTGGGCGGTGGACTGGAACGACGGCAAGTCGCTGTCGGGCTACCTCATGCTGATGGCGGCCGGGCTCGCCTGGACCATCGCCATCATCGCCAGCCGCAAATGGCCGCCGCGCAGCAGCATGATGGAGCTGCTGCCCTGGTGCTTCGCCTTCGGGACGCTGGTGCTGCTGCCGATGGCGCTGGTCTTCGAGCCGGAGGGCGGCATCGGGCGCGAGTCCTGGCCGCATGCGATCTATATCGGCTTCCTCGCCGCGCCGATCGGCACCTGGTGCGTGATCGAGGCGAGCCGCCGGTTGCCCGGCGCGGTGGCGTCGGTCTGGTTCCTGCTCGTGCCGGTGATCGGGCTGCTGGTCAGCGCGCTGTGGCTGGGCGAGGAGATCGGGCTCGACGTCATCCTTGGCGGCGCGCTGATCTTCGTGAGTGTCGTGTTGGCCGCTCGGGGGTAGCGCCATGATCCTCAACACCGTCGAATCCGGCGCCGGCGCGCCCGTGGTCTTCCTGCACGGGCTCCTGGGTGCCGCGCAGAATTTCGGCGCGATCCAGAAGGCGTTGTCGGCGACGCATCGCGTCATCGCGATGGATCTGCGCAACCACGGTGCCTCGCCGCACGCGGCCACCATGTCCTATGCCGAGATGGCCGAGGACGTCGCGGAGACGCTTCGCGCGAAGGGCGCGGCGCCGGCGGCGATCATCGGGCACTCGATGGGCGGCAAGGTTGCGATGGCGCTGGCGCTGGCGCATCCCGATGTGGTGGAGCGCCTGCTCGTTGCCGACATCGCGCCCGTCGCCTATCCCGCCCCGTCCTTCATCCGCTACCTCGCGGCGATGCGCGGCATCCCGCTGAAGCCGGGGCTGACCCGGCGCGAGGCGGACGCCGCGCTGGTGGACGCCGTTCCGCAGGCGCCGCTGCGCGGCTTCCTGCTGCAGAATCTGCTGTTCAACGCGGACCCGCCGCGCTGGCGCATCGCGCTCGACACCCTGATCGCGGAGATGCCGAAGATCGGCGGCTGGCCGGACCCGCCCGGCCGCTACGACGGCAGGGTGCTGGTGCTGGCCGGGGAGAACTCGGACTACATCAAGCCCGACGACCACGCCCGCTTCCGCGCGCTGTTCCCGGCCGCCGTCTTCCACACGATGAAGGCAGGCCACTGGCTGCATGCCGACAACCCTCAGGGCTTCCTGGCGGAGGTCACGGCGTTCCTGGCAGCGTGAGCGCGTCCTCGCCGGGCTCGATGCGGCCCTGCGTCGCCTGGTCCAGCCTGGCGCGCAGCGCGGCGAGCAGCGGATGGACGGCGGTGTCCTTCTGCCCGTAGCGGAGGTTGTAGGCGTAGTCGAAATCCGCGGGGTTCAGGCCTTGGGCGTGCTGGACGATCGTCTCGAGCTTGTCGAGCCCCTTGGCGAGCCGGCCTTCGGGCGTGCTGCCGGTCTCGTATTCCTCCCATAGCGTGAAGATCTCGGCACGCTGGCGCGACGGCAGGGTCATGGTCAGGGTCGCCAGCGCCTCGCGCTCCCGCGCCTGCTTGACTCCGGGCTTGCGGGGGGATGGGGCGGGCAGGTCGCCGGTGAAGGCCTCGGCGAGGTCGTGCACCAGGCAGATGCGGATCAGGCGGCCGGCATCCACGCCGAGTTCCGGCCCCAGCAGCAGTGCCATCAGCGCGAGGCGCCAGGTGTGCTCGGCGGTGCTTTCGGTGCGGCCGGTGGAGGTGCGGCTGTTGCGCAGCGTGTCCTTCAGCCGCTCGGCCAGCGCCAGGAAGGCGATGGTGCCGTCGATGTCAGCGTCGTCCATGGACCCGATCATATGGTGCGCGGGCGTGCCGATCCCAATGCAGGGTTGCGCGATCCGCCCGCGGGCCGATCTGCGGCGCGATGACATGCGAGATTTTCCCGGCCGATCGAGCCGGCGCGCTGCGGCGCCTGTCCGACTTCACGCCCCGCATGGGCCGCGACTATGCCGAGGGGCGCAACAGCGATCCCGGGCCTGGGCGCCGGCGCGACGTGTCCCGCCTGTCACCGGCGGTGCGGCACCGGCTGGTGACGGAGGCGGAGTTGGTGCGCGCGGCGCTGGACGCGCATGGCGCGCGAGGCACCGACAAGTTCATCCAGGAGGTGTTCTGGCGCAGCTATTGGAAGGGCTGGCTGGAACTGCGGCCCGGCGCGTGGCACGCCTACCAGGCCGAGCGCGACGAGGCTCTCGCGGCGACGAAGGGCGAGGCGCCGGACCGCGCCATGACCGGCTCGACCGGCATTGCCTGCTTCGATGCCTGGGTCGCGGAACTGACGGAAGCCGGCTGGCTGCACAATCACGTGCGCATGTGGTTCGCCAGCATCTGGATCTTCACCTTGCGCCTGCCCTGGACGCTGGGCGCGGACTTCATGCTCCGCCATCTGCTGGACGGCGACGCCGCGTCCAACACGCTGTCCTGGCGCTGGGTCGCGGGGATCCAGACGCCGGGCAAGCATTATGTCGCGCGGGCCGAGAACATCCGGCGCCACACGCTCGGCCGCTTCGATCCCGCCGGCGAACTCGACGA
The DNA here is from genome assembly GCF_050563545.1 of Falsiroseomonas sp. HW251. Lineage (NCBI taxonomy): Bacteria > Pseudomonadati > Pseudomonadota > Alphaproteobacteria > Acetobacterales > Roseomonadaceae > Falsiroseomonas > Falsiroseomonas sp. HW251. The sequence goes on along the minus strand of NZ_JBNXUM010000003.1, from coordinate 238,619 downwards.
GAACCCGTTGCCGCTGGCGGCGCCGCTGCCCCCGCCGGTGCGGCCGCTGCGGCAGCCGGATGCGCTGCCGGACGGGCCCCTCGCGCTGCTGCTGCACGAGGACGACCTCCATCCCGAAAGCCTGCTGCCGCCGGGCGCGCCGGTCGCGGCCATCGCCGGCGTCGCGGTGCCGGAGGCGCGATCGCCGCTGGGCTGCGCGCCCGCCGTGGCGGAATACGCGCGGTCGGCGGTGGCGGATAGCCTGGCGCGGGCTGCCGCGCGGTTCGGCGCGGACGCCGTCGCGCTCGCGCCGGCGGATGTCGCGGGCTGGGCAGCGTCGCATGGGGTGCCGGTCGTCACGCCCTGGGCCCCGACGGGCTGGACGGCGGAAGTGCTGACGGGGCTGGGCGTGCCGTTGCGGCGCGTGCGGCGGGAGTGGGATTCCGCGTGCTGGCCGCTGGCGACGAAGGGGTTCTTCGCGTTCCGGGAAAGCATCCCGCGCCTCATCGAGACGCTGCTGTAGCCGCCCGGACCAGCAGGAAATCGCGTTCCCGCGCGTTCCGCGTCAGCGCCGCCGCGGCCTCGAACTGCGCGCGGGCCTCGCCCCGGCGCCCCGCGCGGAGCAGCGCGTCGGCGCGGGCGGCGGGCAGGGGCGCATAGCCCGGCAGCGCGTCGTCGAGGCCCTCGAGCAGCGCCAGACCGGCCTCCGGCCCGAAGGCCATGCCGTGGGCGATGGCGCGGTTCAGCGCGATGACGGGCGACGGCATCGCGGCCAGCAGGCGGTCGTAGAGCCCAGCGATGCGCGGCCAATCCGTTGCTGCCCAGTCCGCGGCCCGCGCGTGGCACGCTGCCAACGCGGCCTGCAGGGCGTAGACGCCGTCTGCGCCGCCCAACGCCTCCGCCTTCGCCAGCCCCGCCAGCCCGCGCCGGATCAGCAGCCGGTCCCAGCGTGCGCGGTCCTGGTCAGGCAGCGCAATCAGCGATCCGTCGGCCGCCGTGCGTGCGGCCTGGCGCGAGGCCTGCAACTCCATCAGCGCGAGCAGGCCGAGCACCTCCGGCTCCTCCGGCAGCAGCCCCGCCAGGATACGGCCGAGGCGCATCGCCTCGGCGCAGAGCGACGGGCGTATCAGGTCCTCGCCGGCAGTGGCGGCATAGCCCTCGTTGAAGACGAGGTAGACGACCTCCAGCACCGACCCGAGACGCGCCGCGCGGTCGGCAGCGCGGGGGACCTCGAAGCCGAGGCCGGCCTCGCGCAGCTTGCGCTTCGCGCGGACAATGCGCTGCGCGATGGTGGGCTCGGTCGTCAGGAAGGCGCGCGCGATCTCCTCGGTGCTCAGGCCGCCGACCAGGCGCAGCGTCAGCGCGGCACGGGCGTCCGGCGGCAGCACGGGATGGCAGGCCGCGAAGACCAGGCCGAGCAGTTCGTCGCCGAGATCGTCGTCCATGGCGGCCTCCATCGCCGCGACGTGAAAGTCGCGATTCTCCGTCTGCGCGATCTCGGCCTGCCGGCGCGCGATCATCGTTCGGCGGCGGAACCCGTCGATGGCGCGGCGCTTCGCATGGGCGAGCAGCCAGGCGCGCGGGACGTCCGGCACGCCCGTGCGCGGCCATTCCGCGAGTGCCGCAACGAAGGCGTCCTGCGCGAGTTCCTCGGCGATCCCGACATCGCGCGTCATGCGCGCGAGGCCGGCGATCAGCCGCGCGCGCTCGATGCGGAAGACCGCCTCGACCGCGCCGGCGGCGTCATCCACGCTTGCCCAAGGCCTCCGCCGCACGGTCATGCGGTGCGCGCGCCTCCGGCGTCATGAACTCGGCGAAGTCCTCGAGAGTGTAGAAAGGCCGGATCTCGATTTCGCTCGGTCCCGGCATCGGATTGGGGCAGCGCTTCACCCATTCCACGGCGTCGGCCATGTCGCGCACCTCCCAGATCCAGTAGCCCGCGACGAGTTCGCGCGTCTCCGCGAAGGGGCCGTCGATGACGGTGCGCTTGCTCCCATCGAAGGCAACGCGCTTGCCCTGGCTGGACGGCCGCAGCCCGTCGCCCTGCAGCATAACGCCGGCCTTCACCAACTCCTCATTGAACTTGCCCATGGCCTCGATGAGCTCGGCGGAGGGCATTACGCCCTTCTCGCTGTCCTCGGTCGCCTTCACAAGCACCATCACGCGCATGCTCTGTTCCTCCGAATTGCCGCGGCCGAATGCGGCCGGCATGGGATAGGACGAACGGGCCAAGCCGGGCTCGACATCCCGCCAAGCTCTTTTTCGTGGCCCTCAGGGCCAGAGCGGGCCGCCGAAGGCGCTCTCGATCTCGGCCAGCCAGGTGGCTTCCTGGCCGGTATAGCGCGGCGAGAGGTGGAAGGGCTCCAGCCGCCTCACGCCGGCCTCCCGCGCGATGGCGCCCGCCGAGGCCGTGGTCATATGCATCCGGTCGGCGGCGATGGCAGCGTCGGCGGCGAGGAAGGGCGCCTCGATGAACAGCATGTCGGCGTCGCGCGCCAGGGCGACTGCGGCTGCGCGGTTCGCCGGCGTGTCGCCGAAATCCGTGAGGTAGGCGATGCGCTGGCCCGGGGTGATGCCGACGAGGTCGCGCAGCGCGCCGAGCGGCTGCGCGGCCGCGGCCTCGCCCGCGCGGGCGAAGACCGGGATCGGGTGGGTGTCGGGCAGGCCGCGCGCCACTGCATCCTTCAGGGCGGCAAGCCACGGGCCCGTCGGCAGGCCGCGTTCCTCCAGCCTGGTGCGCCAGACATTGAGGTGCATCGCCTCCTCCACCGCGAAGCCGAGCGAGGGCGTGCCGTGGTCGAGCAGGGCAGCGCGCAGGCGCAGCGCGCCGAGGTCGAGGACGACGTCGCCGCGCGGCGCGTCGTCGCGATCCTCCCGCGCGAAGCCGGTCTGCAGGCAGAAATCGGCGCGGCGCTGGCGGTCGGGGTGCACCTCCGTCGCCTCGATGCGCAGCACGGGCGCGATGCGGTCCACCAGGTTCCAGGTGTAGCTGGCGAGGCGGTGGTGCAGCCGCTCGGCGAAGCCGGGCGGGCCGACGATGCGCAGCAGCTTCTCCCGCCCGATCAGGGGGCGCAGCAGCCGGTCGAGATCGGCCCAGTGGTCCATATGCGCATGGCTGACGCAGAGCAGGCCGACGCGCAGCAGGTGCCCCGTGGACAGTGCGGCGAGGTCGCCGCAATCGAACAGCACGGCGTCGGGGGCGTGCAGCGCCTCCATGAAGACGCCGGGGTCGCCGGTGCGTCCGTTGAGCAGCCTGGGGTGCAGCGTCGGCCTCACCCGCCGATGCCTACACCCGCGCTACTGCGGCTTGAAGGTGCTCGCCTTGGCGGCATCCGCGGCCCGCCAGAGATACCAGGCGGCGATGGACCGCCAGGGGACCCAGGCCTCGCCGATGGCGGCGAGTTCCCGCGGCCTCACCTGGGCGTCCGCGTCGGTGGCGACGCGCCATCCCTCGCGCACGCCGAAATCGTCCACCGGCAGCACGTCGGGGCGGCCGAGCGTGAAGATCAGCAGCATCTCGACGGTCCAGCGGCCGACGCCGCGGATCGCCACCAGGCGTTCGATCAGCGCCTCATCGGTCAGGCGCGCGGCGGCCTTGCGGGTCGGCACCAGGCCGCCCACGGCCTTCTCCGCGATATCGCGGATGGCGGCGACCTTGGACCCGGACAGGCCGCAGCCGCGGAGCGCTTCCGCCGACGTCTCCAGCACGGCGTGCGCGGGCGGGAAGTCGTGGCTGGGATAGAGCGCGATGAAGCGGCCGAGGATCGCCTCGGCCGCGCGGCCGTGCACCTGCTGGTGGGCGATGGCGCGGACCAGTGCCTCGTAGGGTTCGCGCCGCACCGGCCGCAGCGCGCAGGGCCCGATCTGGCGGATGACGCGCTTCAGCACGGGATCGCGCCGCAGATGCGTCAGCGCCTCCGGGACGCAGACCGGCGGCGCCGGGCGGGTCGGCCTGGCCACGAGCGCGGTGACGGTCACCGGAACACCAGGTGCGGCAGCGTCAGCGTGATCCAGGGGACGTAGGTGATCACCATCAGGCAGGCGAAGATCACGCCGATGAAGACGGGGAGGTAGCGCATCATCTTGTCGATGCCGGTGCCCGCCACCTGCGCCGCGGCGAAGAGGTTCACGCCGAAGGGCGGCGTGATCATGCCGAGCGCCAGGTTCACCACCATGATCGTGCCGAAATGCACGCCGTCGATGCCGAAGCGCTGTGCGGCCTCGGCCAGGATCGGCGCGAGCACGATGATGGAGGCCGAGGTCTCCACGAACATGCCGACGACGAAAAGGAAAAGGTTCACGCCCAGCAGGTACATCGCCGCACCGTCGAAGGTCTCCACCAGCCATGCCGCTGCCAGGTCCGGCACGCCCTGCCGGTTCAGCAGCCAGGAGAACAGCGCCGCGCAGGCGATGATGAACATGATCACCGCGGAGCTGATCACCGACTTGCGGAAGATCGGGTAGAGGTCGCGCCAGCCGAGCTCGCGGTGGAGGAACATGCCGACGAGGATGGCGTAGACGACCGCGATGACGGATGCCTCGGTCGGCGTGGTGACGCCGCCGTAGATGCCGCCCAGCACCACGACCGGCATGAACAGCGCCCACCCGGCCTGGCGCAGCGCGGAGCCGAAGGGCAGCCGGCCTTCGCCATCCAGCTTCCCCCAGCCCTTGATGCGGCACCACACGAGGACGGTCGCAATCAGCGCACCGCCGATCAGGAAGCCCGGCCCGAAGCCCGCGATGAAGAGCTCGGGGATCGAGGTCTGGGTGGTGACGCCGTATAGGATCATCGGAATCGATGGCGGGATGATCACGCCAAGCTCGGCGGCCGTCGCCTGCAGCGCGGCGGCGAAGGCGACGGGGTAGCCGGCCTTCACCAGCGCCGGGATCATGATGGTTCCGATCGCGAAGGTCGTCGCGACGGAGGAGCCGGAGATCGCGGCGAAGATCATGCAGGTCACGACGCAGGTCGCGGGCAGCCCGCCCTGCACGCCGCCCACGATGGATTTCGCGAATTCCACCAGCCGGCGCGAGATCCCGCCGACATCCATCAGGTTGCCGGCCAGGATGAAGAAGGGGATGGCCGCGAGCGGGAACTTGTCCAGCGCGACGAAAAGCTGCTGGGCGGCGACGATCAGCGCGAAATTCGTGTAGCCCGCCACGCCGACGACGGCGGCAAGGCCGATCGCGACGGCGACCGGGATACTGGCGGCGAAAAGCACCAGCATCACGGTGAGCATCATCCCGCTCATACCGCGGCCTCCAGCTCTTCGGACCGACGGTCGAGGAAATGCGCCATCGCGCCGACCATGGCGAAGACCGCGCCGACGGGGATCGCGGCGTAGCCCCAGGCGATCGAGACCTCGAGACCCGCGAGTTCCTGAAAGCGGACGCGCAACGCCATCTCCCAGCCGAACCAGAACATGATGCCCATCATCGACAGCGAGCAGGCCAGCGCGGCCGCTTCCAGCGCGCGGCGCAGCGCGCCGCCGGAATAGCGGTGCGCTACGTCGATCGAGACCAGCGCGCCCGTGCGCAGCGCCAGCGCCAGGCCGAGATAGGCCATCCAGATCAGCGCCATGCGCACCAGCGCCTCGGACCAGATGGAGGGTGTCTCGGTTGCGAAGCGCGCGATCACCTGCCACAGGCCGGCGCCCACTGCGACGGCGAGCGCGAGGCAGGCCAGCATCGCGGCCAGCGCCGTCGTCGCGCGGTCGAGCCGGAGCACGACGCCGCGCAGCGCCGCGCGGGCGCCACCCCCCGATCCCGCCCAGAGCGCGACCGCGACCGCGACCAGCGTCGCGACGACGGTCACCTGCAGCGGCAGCACGTTCATCGCGTGCATCGTTACCCCCTGCTCACGCGAAAGGGGGCGCGGGCTGCCCCGCGCCCCCTTCGATCAGCCTCTCCGCGTCCGGTTACGACCCCGGGCGCCAGTCGCGGATGCGGCGCAGCATCGCCTGGTCCAGGCCGCTCTCGATCTGCGACGCGCCGGGCTGCAGCGCCTGCTGGAAGGCCGCGTTGTCCACGCTGGTCACGACGGTCATGCCGCGGCGGCGCAGCTCGTCCACGCCGGTCTGCTCGTCGGCGGTGACGCGGGCGCGGTTCGCCGCGGCACCGGCGCGCGCGGCCTCCTGCAGGGCGACGCGGTCGGCGGCGTTCAGCCGGCCCACGAAGCCCGGGTTGCAGATCAGCACGGCCGGCGAATAGACGTGGCCGGTCAGCGTCAGGAAGCGCTGCACCTGGTTCAGGTTGTTCGCCACGATCACCGGGATCGGGTTCTCCTGCCCATCCACCGTGCCCTGCTGCAGGGCCGGCACCAGCTCGCTGAACGCCATCGGCGTCGGCAGGGCACCGAGTGTCTGGAAGGCCCGCATATGGACCTGGTTCTCCATCGTGCGCACCTTCAGGCCGCGCACGTCGGCCGGCGCGTTCACCTCGCGGCGGGAATTGGTGAGGTGGCGGAAGCCGTTCTCCATCCACACCACGCCGACCAGGCCGCGGGAATTGAAGCGGGCGAGCAGCTCGGTGCCGATCTGGGTGTCCAGCACGCCGCGGGCATGGGCGGTGTCGCGGAACAGGAAGGGCACGTCGAGGACCCGGACCTCGGGCACGAAATTCCCGACCGGGCCGGTGGAGGTGATCGTGCATTCCTGCGTGCCGATCTGGACGGCCTCGATGCCCTCGCGCTCGTTATCGTTGCGCTGGATGCTAACGCGGTAGCGGTTGTTCGTTGCGCGCTCGAAGGCTTCCTTGAACGCGGTCGCGCCGGCGCCGTAGTGGCTGTTCAGCGGCAGCGGGTGGCTGATCGTAACCTGCGTCTGGGACAGCGCCGGAGCGGCGCTGAGCGGAAGGATCAGGCCGGCCGCAAGGGCCAGGCGGCGAGTGAGGGTCATGGTGGCGTCTCCCCGGGGTGCGGGCACCCGGCGCCCGCCTTTCCCCGGCCGTATAGGTTAACTGCCGGCAATCCTTCAATCCCGGGCCCGCGCGGGTCCGGGGAGTGCGTTTCAGTGACCTGCGGCGTGCGGCTCCGGAAGGGGCAGCCCGAGATGCAGCGTGGCATTGGCGATGACCAGGCCCTCCCACAGCAGCTCGATCCCGATCCAGGCGATCAGCGCCAGGCCGATCCACGCGATGATCTTGTAGCGGTCGAGCAGCTTCGCCAGGAACCCGCCGAGCACGCCCATCAGCACGATGGACACGAGCAGGCCGACCACCAGCATCGGCAGGTTGTTGCGCGCGACCGCGGCGACGGCCAGCACGTTGTCGAGGCTCATCGAGACGTCGGCGATGATAATCTGCCAGAGCGCCTGCATGAGTGTCTTCTCTTTGTGCTCGCCGGCGTGTTCCTCGCCCTCGTCGCCGCCGCGCAGTTCCCTGAAGAAGCCCCAGGCGATGTAGAGCAGCGCGAGCCCGCCCACGATGTCGATCCACCACAGCGTCAGCAGGAAGGTCGCGAAGATGGAGAAGATGATGCGCAGCACCGCCGCCGCGACGATGCCGAACAGCACGGCCTTGTTGCGCAGGCGTTCCGGCAGCCCGGCCGCCGCCAGGCCGATGACCACCGCGTTGTCGCCGGACAGGATGATGTTGAGCCACAGGATCTGAAGGAACTGGGCCCCTTCAGCGAGCAGGAAATCCATCCGTCACGTCTCCAGAGGCGGCACCACCTCTGGCCGCGCTTCCCCGGGCCGGACGCTAGCGGCGCCAAGCGTGTCCGGAAAGTGTTCGCCGCATTTCAATCCCGCAATGCCCGGGCAAGGCACCGACCTGCTAGCCTGTCGCCGCCGGGCTCACGGCCGCCCGCGGGGCAGGCCAAGGGAGGACTAGCATGACCGCGTTGAATGCCGTGCGGTTCCGCGTGAAGCCGGGGCGCGAAGCCGAGTTCATCGAGGCGCATCGGAAGGCGAAGGCGGACTGGCCGGGCTGCCGGCGGATGATGCTGGCCCGCACCGGGGAGAGCACCTTCTGCGTGGTAGGCGAGTGGGACGACCTCGCGGCCATGGCCGCGGCGCGGCCGCACATGATCGCCACTCTCGACAGCTTCCGCGACACCCTGGCGGACCTCGGCGGCGGTCTCGGGGTGACCGACCCCGTCTCGGGCGAGGTCGTCGTGGACAGCGCCGCGCGCTGAAGGTCACGGGCGCATCGCGACCGCGATCCAGCCCAGCGCGACAACTGCCAGCATCGACGGCCAGAGCAGGCGCCAGAGGCGGACGGGCCTGGTGCCGTCCGCCAGCAGGCCGCAGATCATGGCGGTGACCGCGAAGGACATGCCGGCCCCGGCGGAGCCCGCGAAATTGTGCAGCGACGGCGCGAGCAGGGCGGGCATCCCTGCGGCCTGGCCGAGCGCCTGCTGCACCGGCATCAGCGCGCTGGCGGAGCCGACATTGCTGCCGGTGACGATGCCTGCCGTCAGCCCGAGCACCGGCACCGCATAGGGCGCGGCCGGCCCGAGCGCGCCGGCCAGCGCCTCGGCCAGCGACGCCGCGATGCCCGATCCCGACAGCCAGCGCGCCAGCACGACATAGAGCAGCATCGCGATGGCCGGCTTCCTCGCGCGTTCCAGCGCCTGGCGAGCGGCCGCGGCGCCGTCAGGCCGGCGCAGCAGCAGCAGGCCCGCCACCAGCCACAGGACAACCGCAACATGGGTAATGGGCAGCCCCGGCAGTTCGGGGAAGGGGGCCCAGGCCGGCGCCGCCGTCCATGACTGGGCCGCCAGCAGCGCCGCGGTCAGGCCGAGATAGGGGCCGAGCAGGGCGCCAGCGCGGCGCCAGCCCTTCCCTCCGCGCGGCGGATCGAGGCGCCACAGCAGCACGAGCAGCGGCAGGCCCGGCGCGACGACGCCGATCACCTCGAAGGGCAGGACGCCGTGCAGCACGACCAGCAGCACGGCCATGGCGAGCAGCGCGGCGGCCTGGACCAGACGCTCATTTGCAGGGACGGGCACGCCGGCCAGCGCCGAGAGCCGCCAGAGCAGGGGCGCCAGCAGCAGGATCCAGGCCGCGTTGGGCAGCGCCGTGGCGGCGGCGATCTGCTGCGCCGGCAGCCCCACCAGCGCCGCGCCGAGCGCCGTGCCGGGCCCCAGCGCGCCCCAGGGCACCAGGGTCAGGGACAGCAGCGCCATCGTGCCCGCCGGCGCCCCGCCGAGACCCATCGCGCGCAGCGATGACAACGCGAAGACCGCGCCGACGGCGAAGCCCGTCACGCTTTCCAGGAAGGCGCCGGCCAGCATGGTGGCGATGAAGATGCGGCGCGGATCAGGGCGCGTCGGCGCGGCAGCCGTCTCCTGCGTCACCGCGGCGTGGAACAGCAGGCCGCCCGCGACCACGCCGATCGGCTTGAGCGCGAGGAAGGCGCCGCGCAGCGCCTCGTTCGCCAGCAGGCCGGCGGCGTCGGCGGCGGGGACCGAGGCGAGGACGGCCGGCACGGCCGCGGCCAGCGCGGCGAGCACCGCCGGCACCGGCCCGGCACGGCCCGACAGCAGCAGCCCCAGCAGCAGGACCAGCGGCGCGGCCTGAAGCAGCAGGATCATCGCGCCATCCTTGCGCGGCCGGCACGGTGGCGCGAGGCTGCGGCATGGCCCTGCCGCGCCTCTACGCCGCCTATGGCAGCAACCTCGACCACGCCAGGCTGCTGGGCCGGTGCCGCGGCGCGAGGCCCGAGGGCGTGGCGCAGCTGGCGGGCTGGCGGCTGGCGGTGAACCGCTATGCCTCCATCCTGCCGGTCGCGGCGGCGGCGGTGCCGGTCGGGCTCTGGCGCGTCACGCCGGCGCATCTGCGCGCGCTGGATCGCTGGGAAGGGGTCGCGGCCGGCTGCTACGAACGCATCCGCGTCCCGCTGCCTGATGGGAATGAGGCCTGGACCTATGTCGAGCGGAAACACCGGCCGGGTCCGCCCGAAGACTGGTATGTCGCGCATCTCCGGCAGGGCTACCGAGACTTCGGGCTGGATGCGTCGCCGCTCGACGCGGCGCTCGCCGAGGCGGGCTTCGCGGGCTGAGCCGGCGTCAGTGGCGAGGCGGCGAGCGGCGCGGCCTTGCGGTTCGCCACCTTCGCCTCGCGCTGCGTGATGTAGAGCGCGCTGCCGACGATCAGCGCCGCGCCGATGCCGAGCCAGCTGTCCGGCATCTCGTCGAACAGCACGATCCCGAAGCAGGCCGCGAAGACCAGCCGCACATAGGAGATCGGGGCGATGACGGAGGCATCGGCTAGGCGGAGCGCGTTGATCCAGAGCACCATCGCGAGCGGCCCCGCCGTCCCGGTCAGCAGCAGCAACCCCGCATTCCACCACCCCGGCCAGGCGAGTTGCGGCAGCGCGAAGGGGGCGGCGATCGCGGTCGTGACCAGGCCGATGTAGAACATGATGGTCTCGGTGCGCTCGCTGCGCGCCAGCATCTTGGTGGTCAGCACGATGCCGGCGCCGAGGAAGGCCGAACCGATCGCCGCCAGCACCGGCCATTCCAGCGGAATGCCGCCGGCCGCGTCCCAGGGGCGGACGATCGCCACCACGCCGAGGAAGCCGACGAGCGTCGCGGTCCAGCGGCGCCAACGCACCGTTTCCCCCAGTACCGGCCTGGCCAGCGCGGTGACGAAGAGCACGGAAGTGAAGGACAGCACCGTCGCGACCGCCAGCGACAGGCGCCCGAAGCTCGCGAAATACATGAACCAGGACACGCCGGAGAGCGCGCCGCGCAGCAGGTTGAGCCCGAGCTGGCGCGTGGAGACCAGCCCGATGGGATCGCGGATGAAGGCCGGCGCGGTCCAGAGCAGCTGGCCGAGCGCACGGGCGAAGACGATGGTCGCCAGCGGCACGCCCTCGATGGCCTTCACCACGACCGTCTCGATGTTGAACATGAAGGCCGAGGCGACGGCAAGCAGCGCGGCCTGCGCCAACGGGCTCATCGCTTGCGGGCCTCCGACACCGTGACGACCAGCGCGCCGCCCAGAATGATCGCCGTCCCGATCCAGCCCCAGGCATCCGGCGCCTCGCCCCAGATCAGCCAGGCCGTGGCGGCCACGAAGACCAGGCGCAGATACTGGAAGGGCGCGATCGCCGAGGCCTCGCCGTAGCGCAGCGCCTCTGTGACCAGGAAGATGATGGAGGGCGAGAAGAGGACGATGACGGCCAGGATCGCGATGTCGCCGATGTTCAACGGTGTCCAGGCCAGGATCGCGAAGGGCAGGCTGCCGCCGAAGGTCACGAGGCCGACCCAGCCGAGGATGGTTGTCGTCGCCTCGGTCCGCGTCAGGCTGCGCGAGGTCATGGTGATCCCGCACCAGGCGAGCGCGGCGCCGATCGCCATGGCCGCGCCGACGGGGTCCGTGCCGCCGCCCGGGCGCAGCATCACCGCGATGCCGAGGATGCCGGTCAGCGCACCGATCCAGCGCCAGCGATCCACCTTCTCACCCAGCAGCGGGCCGGCGGCCAAGGTAGTGAAGATGACATTGGTGAAGGACAGCGCGGTCGCCGTTGCCGCCTCGATCCGGGTGAAAGAACCGTAGTAGCCCGCCCAGGTCAGCAGCGAGGCCAGGCCGCGCAGCAGGTGCAGCGGCAGGCGCCGCGTACGGAAGACCTGCAGGCCGGTACGCAGCACCGTGGGGCAAATCCAGACGAGCTGGCCGAGCGCGCGGGCGCAGACCTGCACCTCCACCGGGATCCCGCGTGACGTCATCCAGCGGATCGCCAGCGCCTCGGCCGCGAAGACGACGGCGGCCGCCGACATCAGCGCAGCGCCGCTAAGATTGTCGACCTCCCTCATGGCGTGCGGTCAGGCCGCATTGACGTCCCGTGGTTCCCGGCTAGCGTTGGATGCATCTGATCCGCGGTCGCCGGCGCGGGCAAGCGCGCCGCACGCATGAGGGAGTTGCGCCGAGGTGTCGAAGGAAGCCGGGAAGCAGGCGGCGCGCGACGCCGTGGACCGCGGGCCGATCCTGGTCTGGGGCGCCGGCGCGATCGGCGGCACCGTGGGCGCGCATCTGATCCGCGCGCGGCATGCCGTGGTCTTCGTGGACATCGTGCCCGATCACGTCGCCGCCATCCGCGACCCCGGACGCGGGCTGGAGATCGAAGGGCCGGTGGCTGCCTTCAAGGTCACGGCGCCGGCCTATGCGCCGGATGCGGTGCAGGGGACCTACCGCCGCATCTTCCTGGCAGTGAAGACTCACGACACCGAGGCAGCCTGCCGGGCGCTGCTGCCCCACCTGGCGCCGGACGGCTACGTGCTGTCGCTGCAGAACGGGCTATGCGAGCGCGTGATCGCTGAGGTCTGCGGCGCCGAGCGCACCATGGGCGCCTTCGTCAATTTCGGCGCGGACTGGCTCGGGCCCGGACGGATCATCTACGGCAACCGCGGCGCGGTGGTCGTCGGCGAGCTCGACGGCGCCATGACGCCGCGGGTAACCGCGCTGCACGGGATTCTGCGCGAGACCTTCGAGCCGAACGCGGTCCTGACGCCCAATATCTGGGGCTTCCTGTGGGGCAAACTCGCCTATTCCTCGCTGCTCTACATGCAGGGCCTGGCGGAGAAGGGCATTGCGGACACGCTGGCGAGGCCGGAGATCCTGCCGCTGGTGCGCGCCCTGTGTTCGGAGGTGATGGCGGTCGCGCGGGCCGAGGGCGTGACGCCGCTCGGCTTCAACGGTTTCGACCCCAAGGCGTTCTACGCCGGCGCGAGCGAGGACGCGGCGCGCGCCTCGGTCGCCGCGCTGGTCGAGTTCAATCGGCCCAACGCCAAGACGCATTCCGGCATCTGGCGCGACCTCTGGGTGCGGCGCCGTGCGACGCCGGCGGATGCGCAGATCGGTGTGGTGATCCCGATCGGCGCGAAGCACGGCATCGCCTGCCCGGCGCTGGAGCGGCTGATCGCGATGATCCACCAATGCGAGCGCGGCGAGCGCGGCATGTCCGACGACAACCTGAACGAGCTGATGAAGGGCCTCCGATGAACATCCGCTATGACGGCGTCACCGTCGCCGTCACCGGCGCGGGGCACGGCTTCGGCCGCGCCATCGCGCAGAGCTTCGACAAGCTCGGTGCCCGCGTCTTCGCCTGTGACCTGTCGGAGGCCGAGCTGGCGGAGACGCGCGCCGGCACCGGCATCGTCACCGCCGCCTTCGACCTCACGGCCAAGGGCGCCGCCGCGAACTGGATCAGGTCCGTCGAGGCCGCGACGGGCGGCCCCATTGGCGTGCTGGTCTGCAACGCCGGCGGCGTGCGCGGCCAGGCCATGCGCCCGGTTGAGGAGGTGCCGGAGGAGGACTGGCACGCCATCTTCGACATCAACACCCATGCCGCCTTCAACCTGGCCCGTGCGGTCGTGCCGGGGATGAAGAAGGCGGGGAAGGGCAGGATCGTCACGATCAGCTCGGGCGCGGGGCTCAAGCCGAGCAAGACCGGCATCCAGGCCTATTGCGCGGCGAAGCACGCGCTCGTCGGGCTGACTCGGCAGCTATCTCGCGAGCTCGGGCAGTTCGGCATCACCGTGAACTCCGTGGCGCCGGGCTTCGTGCTGTCCAATCCCGCGACGCTGGTGCAGTTCGAGAGCTATGGCGAGGAAGGCAAGAAGGCGCTGGTGGAGGGGATCGCGGTACGGCGCCTCGGCACGCCGCAGGACATCGCCAACGGCGTGCTGTTCCTCGCCAGCGAGCAGGCCAACTGGATCAGCGGCCAGGTGCTCTCGGTGGACGGCGGCTGAGCGCCGCCTGGTGAAGCAGCCCTTGCCGTGGGCGCTGATCGCGAGCGCGGCCTTCGCGATGTTCGCGATCAGCGCCAGCGGCAACACCCGCGCGCCCTTCCTGATCGAGATGGCGCGCGACCTCGAGACCACGGTGCCGCTCACCGCCAACCTGATGGCGGTCAATGCGGTGGCCTGGGGCATCGCCTCGCTGCTGGCGGGGTCGTGGTCGGACCGTATCGGGCGGCGGCCCTTCCTGATCGGCGGGCCGGTCGGGCTGACGGTGTGCATGACCGGCGTCGCGCTGGCGGAGACCTATTGGGGCGTCGCGTTCTGGGTGACGCTCGCCGGGTTCTCCGCAGGAGCGGTCTCCGCGGCGGTCGCGACCGAGGTGTCGTCGCGCGTGCCGGACGGTCAGCGCGGGCGGGCGCTGGGCTGGGCGCTGTCGGGGCAGTCCATTGCCATGCTGCTCGGCCTTCCCCTGGCCGCGGCGATCGGCGCGATCGTGGGCTGGCGGGGCGTGCATCTCGGCTTCGCCGCCGTCACCTTCGGCGCGGCGGCCGCTCTGTTCCTGGTGACGCGCGCCCCGGCGGGCGGCGTGCAGCAAGGCCGCTACGGCAGCGGCAGCTACCGCGCCGCGCTGACCGGCCCGGTCGCGCGGCTGCTGCTGATGGGCATCGCCGAGCGCAGCTGCTACGCGCTGGCGATCACCTTCTTCGCGTCCTTCCTGCAACTCAGCTATGGCGTGTCGGTGGCGGGGCTCGCGGTGCCGCTGATGCTGTTCGCCGGCGGCAACATCCTGGGCACGCTGGCGGGCGGGCAGCTGGCGGACCGGTTCGGCGACCGCAAGACGACCTACGGCGTTGCGATGGTCGGGGCGGGGCTCGTCTCGCTGCCGCTTTTCCTGTGGCAGGGCGGCGTCGCGGCATCGGTCGTGCTTGGCTTCCTTTTCGTGCTCTGCACCTCCGTCGCACGGCCCTGCGTGATGGCCTCGCTGGGTTCGGTGCCCGAGGAGATCCGGGGGACGGTGCTGGGGCTGAACGTGACCTCGGCCTGCGTGGGATGGCTGGGGGCGGCGGCGCTGGGCGGGCTGCTGCTGGCCTTCTTCGGCTTCGGCGCCTTCGCGGCGATGACGGGCGGCTTCGCGCTTCTCGGCGCCGTGCTCGCTTTCACGGGCGGCCGTCGCACCGCGTAACGGAAGGCCGTCCCCGCGTGAAAACAGGGCGGGACCTGCGCGGGACGCGTTGTCCATGCTGTGGCTCGCCAATCACTCCGCGGCGGCGGATGCCGGGCTGCTGCTCGGCGCGCGGCTTTCCTTCGGCTGCAATGTCGGCGCCTACATCGGCGGCGCGTCCTCGGGCAGCCTGTACAGCTTGGTCCGGCTGGTTGCCGTGATCCCGGGCCGCTGGCCTGGGATCAGGCTGCGGCCGCTCTTCGGCCAGCCGCAGCGCTGATCACGACAACGTCGAGAGCAGCCCCGCCATCAGCTTCGCGCGCGGAACCAGCGTGCCGATGGCGATGTGCTCGTCCAGCGTATGCGCCCCCGCACCGCCGACGCCGAGGCCATCCAGCGTCGGGATGCCCATCGCCCCCGTGAAGTTGCCGTCCGAGCCGCCACCGCTGGACTGGTGGCTGATGTCGAAGCCGAGCGACCGCGCAAGGCCGCGCGCATGATCGTACAGCGCCATCACGCCGCCATCGGGTTCCCAGACCGGCCGGGTCACGCCGCGCTTCACCTCGAGCAGCACCTCGTTGGTGGACGACGTCAGCGCCAGCATGCGCTCCACCCCCGAATCAAGGTCGGCCTGGCGCTTGGCCATGGACAGGACCTCGGCGTCGCAATGCGTCGGCACGCAGTTCACCCAGGTGCCGCCATGGAAGACGCCGGCGGAGAAGGTGCAGTCTTCCGTCGTCATCGCCTCGATCGCGAGCACCTGGCGGCACATCTCGCGGATCGCGCTGCGGCCCTCGCCGAGGGTGGCGCCGGCATGGCTGGGGCGCCCTGTCGTGCGCAGGTTGAAGCGCGCGATGGCGTATCGGCCGGTGACCACGCCGCCATCGGGGCGCGCGGGCTCCGGCACCAGCACGTATCGTGACCGGGATGCCTCGGCCTCGATCAGGTCTCGCGTCGAGGGGCTCCCGATCTCCTCGTCCGAGGTCAGCAGGAAAGTCACGGGCAGGGGCGTCGCGATGCCGGCGGCCAGGATGCGGCGGATCGCCTCGACCGAGAGATAAGTGCCGCCCTTCATGTCGAATATCCCGGGGCCGCGCACCGTGCCGCCGTCGCGACGCCAGGGCAGCTTCGCCAAGGTGCCGACGGGGTGGACGGTGTCGAGATGCGCCATCACCAGGATGCCCGGCACCGCATCGCCCGCCGGGTGCGGGAAGCGTGCGCGGACGCAGTCGCCGAAGCCCATCCGGCCCGGGATGCGGTCGATCCGCGCGCCGAGCAGCGCCAGCTCGCGCGATGCCAGATCCATCATGCGGTTAACGGCGGCGGCATCGAAGGTCGGGCTCTCGCATTCGACCCAGGGCTTCAGCCCCGCAAGGATCGCCTCGGCGTCGAAAGGCAGGTCGAGGGCAGGGTGGCGCGCGGTAGCGGCGTCCATGCGGCTTCTCCGGATGTCGTGCGCAAGAGTGCGGGCGAAGCGCTGGCCTCGCAAGCTGACGCATCGGTCATGTGTGCGCGGCCCCGCGGGGCTGCTAGCCTCACGGGGATGAGCGCCAGCCCCCCGACGCCCAATGCCCCCGCCCGGCCCCGGCTTGCGCCTCAGGCCGGGCAGGCCGCTTGGCATGCCGCCGATCTCCGCATGCCGGACTGGATGATCCCGCTGGGTGCGGAGGATGCGGCCGAACTGGAATCGGCGCTTGCCGCGCTTGGCGGGCGCGTGCCTGGAGGCGCCGCGGAGGCGCCGCTGCCGCGCCTCGGTCCCGTGCTGCGCCAGGCCGCGACCAGGCTCGACATCGGACGGGGCTTCGCGCTGCTGCGCGGTCTGCCGCTCGACCGGATCGGCGAGGCGCAGGCGGAGGCGCTGCTGCTGGTGCTCGGCGTGCATCTCGGCCGCGCCCTGCCGCAGGGGCCGGGCGGCGAGGCGGTGACGCGGGTCGCGAGCCCGGCCTCCGGCGCGGCGCGCTGGCGCTTCCACGCGGATGCCGCCGATGTCGTCGCGATGCTGACGCTGCGCCAGCCGCCGGAGGGCGACCCCGTGATGCTGGTTGCCGCCGCCGCGGTCCACAACGAGATGCTGAAGCGGGATCGGGCGGCGTTGGGCCTGCTGCAGGCGCCGCTGCCGCATCTGCTGCTCGGCCCGCAGGAGGCGCCGCGAGTCGCCGACCTGCCGGTGTTCAGCGCGGCATCCGGCGCCTTCATCGGCCGCTATGCCCGCGACGCGATCGAGGCCGCGCAGCGCCTGCCGGAGACGCCGCGCCTGACGGCCGCGCAGGTCGAGGCGCTGGACCTGCTGGACGCGATCTGCGCGGAGCCGGGCCTGGCGCTGAAGATCGAGGTGCGGCCGGGCGACGTGCTGCTGTTCAACCCGCTCCAGGTCTGGAAGCGGCGCGCCGAGGGCGTCGAGGGCGCCGCCGAGGGCGCGCAGCGCCAGGCGGTGCGGCTGCTGCTGGTGACTGCGAATTCCCGCGCACTGCCCGCCGGCATGGCCGCAATCGGCGAGGGGCCGGCGCCGGGCGCGGTGGGCGGGATGGTCGGCGGCTGAGGCGCTTGTTGCGGCGCGGGGCGCGGCGCGCGAGGATTGCGCGATGCGCATCCTGATCGCCAACGCCAACACCACCGCCCCTATCACCGAGACCTGCGCGGCCGCCGCGCGCGCGGCGGCGGCGCCGGGGACGGAGATCGTCGGCGCCACGCCCGCCTTCGGCCCGCGCGTGATCTCGACCCGGGCGGAGAACGCGATCGCTTCCCACGCCATGCTCGACCTGCTGGCGGGGCATGCCGGCAGCGTGGACGCGGTGGTGCTGGCCGTCAGCCACGACACCGCACTGGACGCCGCACGGCAGATCATGCCCTGCCCGGTGGTCGGCATGACGGAGGCGGCCTGCCTGACCGCCTGCCTGGTCGGCGCGCGCTTCGCGATCCTGACGATCGGCCAGCCGAGCGCCTATGAGGAGCTCGTGGCACGGCACGGCCTCGCCTCGCGCTGCAGCGAGGTGCGGGCGATCCCGGGCACGGTGCAGGACGTGATGCGCGAGCCTGAAATCGCGAAACGACGCCTGCTGGAGGCGGTGGAGGAGCTTTCCGCGCGCGCCGACGCGGTGATCCTGGCGGGTGCGGTGCTGGCGGGGATGGACCGCGTGCTGCAGCCGCTCGTTAAGGTGCCGCTGCTGGATGGCATCGCCTGCGCGGTGAAGATGGCGGAGATGCTCGTCGCGTTGGGGTTGCCGAAGCCGATGACGGGACCCTTCGCCGCGCCGGCGGGGCGGGAGGCGGTCGGCCTCTCGGCGCCGCTCGCCGCGCTGCTGATGGGGCGCTGAAACCCCGGCGCGGCGGGCGACGTTCCCGACCCGGACCGGAGGACAGGCCATGCGGCTCGATGATGGACGCGAGAGCGAGAATGTCGAGGACCGGCGCGGCCAGGGCTATGGCGGCGGGGGGATGGGCGGCGGCCGGATGGTGGTGGGCGGCGGGCTCGGCACGGTGGTGCTGGTGCTGCTCGCGCTGTTCCTGGGCGTCGACCCCGGCGTGATCCTGTCCGGCGGCGGCGGGCAGCTCGCGCCGCAGGAGCAGCAGGCCCCGGCGCAACGCCCGCCACAGGACGATGCGGCGGCGCGCTTCGTGTCCCGCGTGCTGGCGGAGACGGAGGATGTCTGGAACCCGGTCTTCCGCTCGCTCGGGCGGCAATACGAGAATCCGCGACTGGTGCTGTTCTCCGGCGCGACGGAGAGCGGCTGCGGCGTGGCCCAGTCGCAGGTCGGGCCCTTCTATTGCCCGAACGACCAGCGGGTCTACATCGACCTCGGCTTCATGGCGCAGCTGCAGCGGACGCTCGGCGCGAATGGCGACTTTGCCAGCGCTTACATCATCGCGCATGAGGTCGGGCATCACGTGCAGAACCAGCTTGGCGTGCTGCGGCGCGTGGACCAGCTCCGCCAGCACGCTTCGGAGGCCGAGGCGAATGCGCTGCAGGTGCGCGTCGAGCTGCAGGCGGATTGCCTGGCCGGATTCTGGGCCCGGCGCGCGCAGGAAGCGCGAAACATCCTGGAGCAGGGCGACATCGAGGAAGGGCTGAACGCGGCCGCGGCGGTCGGCGACGACCGGCTGCAGCGCCGCGCGCGCGGAACCGTGCAGCCCGAAAGCTTCACGCATGGCTCGTCGGAACAGCGCGCGCGCTGGTTCCGGCGGGGTCTCGAGAGCGGGCGGCTCGAGGCCTGCGACACCTTCGCGCCGGAGCGGTTGTAGCCCTGGCAGCGCAAGCCTACGCTTCCTTCGACATCCATTCGGAGGAAGCGCATCATGCGTCGTCGTCACGCGCTGCTGGGTGCGGCCGCGCTGCTGGCGAGGCCGGCCCTGGCGCAGGACCTGCCGCGCAGCATTCGGCTGATCGTCCCCTTCGCGCCGGGCGCCTCGACCGACACGCTTGCGCGGCTCATCTCGGGGAAGCTTGCCGAGGCGCTGGGCGTCGCCATCGTCGTCGACAACCGCGCCGGCGCAGGCGGCCTGCTGGCGGCGCAGGCCGTCGCACGCGCGGCGCCCGACGGCGCAACTCTGCTCTGGAGCGGCGGCACGGCGATCACCCACGCCGTGATGGGCAACGACCCCGGCTACGATGTGACGCGCGATTTCACGCCCATTTCGTCCTTCGCGGAAAACCCTGCGCTGCTCGCCGTCCGGCCCGCCGCGCCGTGGCGTGACATCGCGGCGCTGCTGGCGGCTGCGCGCAGCGCGCCTGCGGGCGGGTTGCGCTACGGCTCCGGTGGTGTCGGCACGGTCGCGCACATGGCCGCCGCCGCCATGCTCAAGGCGATCGGCGCCGAGGGCACGCATGTCCCCTACCGGGGCGCCAACCAGGCCACGCTCGCCGTCGAGACCGGCGAGGTCGACTTCGCCTTCGCCATTTCCAACATCGTCCTGCCGCGCCAGCAGCAGGATGCGGTCCGCGTCCTGCTCTCCACGGCGGCGCGCCGCATTCCCGCGCTGCCGGAGGTGCCGACGCTGGCCGAGACGGTGCCGGACGGCCCGGTCATCGTCAGCGACAGTTCGATCGTGGGTCCAGGCGGCATGCCCCCGGCGCTGGTCGCACGGATCCACGCCGGCGTCGTGAAGGTGATGTCGGAGGACACCGCGTTGCGCGAGGCGCTGCAGCGCGACGGCGGCGACATCACGCTCGATCCCTCGCCGACCGCCTATGCCGCGGCCTGGCCGGGCCAAGTCGCGCGGCTGCGGCGGCTCGTGCAGGTCTCCGGGGCGCGCGTGGAATGAAGGCGGCGGCCTTTTTCGCTGACTATGACGGCTTCGGCGAGAAGCGCACGGGCAGCGCCGGGGATGCCGCCGCCGCGGCCTGGCTCCGCGACCTCGCGCAACAGGCCGGCGCGGCCGCGCAGGCCGTGCGCATCCGCTTCGCTCCCTTCATGCCCGGCCCCGCCACGCTGCTGGTGCGCGGCCGGCTGGTGAAGGGGCTGCCGCTGTTCGACGGCGGCATCACGGATGGGGGTGGCATCGTCGGCACGCTCGGGCCGATCGGCTCCGCCGCGCGCTTCGGCTGCGCGCGGATGCATCCGCGCGAGGCGAGCCTGCCGAACAACCCCTTCGCCCTCGCGCGCCGGCAAAGCCGGCACACGGGGATCGTGATCGCGCTGACGACGCGCGGGGGCGGGATCGCGCCGCTGAACGCGCATGACCTCGCCCGGCCCTTCGGCCCGCCGGTGCTGCAACTGCCGGGCAGCGAGGCCGATTGGCTCATGGACCTGGCCGGGCAGGGCGCGCCGGCGAACCTCACGGTGAGCGGCCGTCGCGGGATGGGGGAGAGCGCGAACATCCGTGCCGAGCTGCCGGGCGGGGCGCCGCCGCTGGTGCTGCTGACGCCGCGCACATCCTGGTGGACGAGCACGGCGGAGCGGGCGGGCGGCATTCTCGCCTGGGTCGAGGCGTTGCGGGCGCTCGCCGCCGCGCCACGCTCGCGGGCGGTCGTCGCGCTGGCGACCTGCGGGCATGAGATCGGCCATCTCGGCGCGCAGTCGGCGTTCGAGCGCGAACCGGCGCTCGCCTCCGACAGCGCGCTGGTGATCCATCTCGGGGCCAATCTCGGCTGCGCCGATGCGCAGCACCTCGTGGTGCGGAGCAATGTCGAAGGGCTGGCCGGCCGCATGAAGGACGCCCTCGTCGCCGCCGGCCACCCTGCCGAGCCGATCGAGGCGGTCACCGGCGGCAAGGCGAATGGCGAGGCGCATGAGATCGAGCAGCGCGGCGGGCGCTATCTCTCGCTGATCGGCGACAATCCCTGGTTCCACGCGCCCGACGATCGCTGGCCGACGAGCGTGGACCTGCCGCGCGCCGAGGCGATCGCGCACGCAGTGGCGCGTATCGCCGTGGAGATCGCGGAATAGCAAGGGATCAGTCGAGCTTCGCGCCCGACACCCGCACCACCTCCCGCCACTTCTCGTTCTCTTCGCGAATGAAGGCTTCGAAGGCGGCGGGGCCGAGCGGGTTGGGCTCGGCGCCGAAGTCGCGCTGGCGGGCGATCACGGCGGGATCGCGGGAGATCTCGAGGACCGCCTCGGCGTAGCGGTTCACGATGGCTGGGGGCGTGCGGCCGGGGGCCTGCACGCCGAACCAGGCCACGGCCTCGAAGCCGGGGATGCCGGACTGGATGACGGTCGGCACCTCGGGGAAGGCGAACCAGCGCTCCTTCGACGTCACCGCCAGCAGGCGCATCCGGCCTTCGCGGACATGCGGGATGTAGGCCGGGATGTTGTCCACCGCGCATTGCAGCGTGCCGCTGATGAGGTCGGGGATCAGCGCGCCGGTGCCGCGATAGGGGATGTGCGTTATGTCGATGCCTGCGCGCGCCTTGAGGTATTCGCCGCACATGTGTCCCGAGGTGCCGTTGCCCGGCGTGCCGTAGTTGATGCGACCGGGATTCGCCTTGGCGTAGGCGATGAACTCCTCAAGCGTGCGGACCGGCAGCGACGGGTTCACCACGACGCCGTTGGCGACGAGATTGGCCAGCGCGACGGCGGCCAGGTCCTCCTGCCGGAAGGGCATGCGGGCATAGAGGAACTGGTTGATGCTCGCCGTGCCGATGGTGCACATCAGCAGGGTGTGGCCGTCCGGATCGGCCTTCGCGACGAGGTCGGCGCCGAGGTTGCCGCCGGCACCGGGACGGTTGTCGACCACCACGGGCTGGCCGAGCATCGGCGTCAGGCGTTCCGCGAGAAGCCGCGCGGTCAGGTCGGTCGCGCCACCGCCAGTAAAGGGAACGACCAGGCGCACGGGGCGGGACGGCGCCCAGGGCTGCGCGGCAGCCTGAAGCGCCGGCAGGGCGAGCGCAGTGGCCAGCAACGCGCGGCGGCGGATGGACATGTCGTTCGTCTCCCGGTCAGGCGGCGAAGGCGCTTTGCCCCGGGATGGCCCCGCCGCGCAAGGCGCCGGCCGCGACGGCGCCCCACTGGTCGGCATGGCCGGCCGGCAGCGCGCGGCTGAGCGGGCTCGCCAGCCAGATTCG
The DNA here is from genome assembly GCF_050563545.1 of Falsiroseomonas sp. HW251. NCBI lineage: Bacteria > Pseudomonadati > Pseudomonadota > Alphaproteobacteria > Acetobacterales > Roseomonadaceae > Falsiroseomonas > Falsiroseomonas sp. HW251. The sequence goes on along the minus strand of NZ_JBNXUM010000003.1, from coordinate 216,290 downwards.
CAGCAGGTTTCGCCGTGCGCCCGATGCGGCGTCGTCGGCATACGCCGTGCGGCCGTGATAGGTGACGTGCTGGTTCATCAGCTGGATCTGTCCGGGCTCGAAGGGCATCTCGACGCAGAGCTCCTCGGCCAGCGCGGCGAGCATGTCCATCGCCTCGACCTGCTTCGCGGTCAGCGGCGGGACGCCGGGCATGCCCTGCGCCATCTCGACATAGGTGCGGCTGTACTGGCTGGTGAAGCTGCCGTCGGGGCCACGGGCGAAGACCGGCATGGCGAAGGGGCGGCTCGCCATGCCCTCGCCCTCCTCGTCGGCGGGGCGGGCGCGCCAGAAGGGTTGGTAGAGCTCCGCCAGCAGGTCGGGCCGGCGCTCCGCCATCGCGTCGTTGATCGCAACGGTCGAGACGATGCGGGAGACGCCGTCGGCAATGCCGTTCGCCGCGCAGAGCAGAGCCAGCACGTCGCATTTGTCGGTGTGGAAGCGCAGCGGCCCCGTTGAGCGGCTGCGCGCGCGGGCCGAGCCGGCGGCGACGGACGCACCGGTGCCGGTCTCGTCCTTGACCTCGGCCAGGATCTCGCCCGTCGTGTTCTGCGGCAGCGGCGTGCCGAGATGGCACATCAGCCCCCAGAAGACGCGCTTGAGGTCGGCCGGCGCATGGCGCGCGGGATCGAGACCGGTCAGCCGCACCAGGCCGCGCCCGTATTCCAGCTCCTCCGCGACCGCGCGCAGAAAGGGCTCGGTACGCGGCAGCGGGAACTCGGCGGCGCCGAAGCGCGGCGGCGCGCGATCGCCGAGCCCGGCAAGCGCGGCCTCGATCTCGGCGACGGCGCCGGCAGGCAGCGCCTTGACCCAGGATTTGTCGGCGGCCAGATCGGCGCCGGTCCAGGCCACGCGCCCGGCGATCGGCGTAAGTGGCGGCACGCTGAGCCTCCCTGCCGCCGACGCGGCGGTGTCCGATGTGGCGCGTCCTGCAGGCCGGGAAGACCGAGGCGAACTGGCCGCGCCGGTTCCGCTCGTTATCGTGGCATGGCCGACCGGGCGACTCAACCGCCGGGCTGCACGCTGTGCCGGCGCCCGCGCGCTGTCATGCGGGTGCGGGACATCGGCATCGACCGGGGATCGCTACCTGATTGTTATCGTGATGGCCTGACCGCCCTTGCTCGCTTGCTGCAGCGTGTCGAACAGCGCGTCGAAGGTCACCCTGCTCGATCCCACGAAGTTCTTGGAACTGCTTTCGCCGACCAGGATGCAGCCCTCGGTGTCCTTCGCCGTATTGCCCCAGTGGATCAGGACACCCGTGTATCCCGGCACGTCGATCAGCCGCGGCATCAGCCTGCCGAACTTCGGAGACTTCTTGATCTCGATGGCGTAGGAGCCGGCGGGGATCGCCGTCTCGCCGTCGATCTTCCTGTCGCGAACCACGTCCTCGAGCGTGACGCAGAAGCGCTTGCCGTTGACGAGCAGCTCGCCGATCGTGCTTTCGGCCGTCAGGATCTTCCGGGTCAGATCGAGCTTCATCGCGCGCCCCCCTGTCTCTCTCCGGCGCGCGGAGGCTAGCGGCGGCCCGGGACGGAACGCAATCTGCGTGTGTCCCGGAACTGCGTCGGCCGCGGCGCCCTATTGGTCCGCCGTCGCGCCGGAGCGGCGCACCACCTCGGCCCATTTCGTGATCTCGGCCTTGATGAAGGCGTCGAAGGCGGCCGGGCTGGTGCCGCCGTCGGGCGTGAGGTTGGGCGCCATGCCACCGAGATCCGCGAGCTTTCCCTGCATCTCGGGCTCGCGGAGGATCCGGTTGATCTCGTCGGAATAGCGCTGGACGATCGGTGCGGGGGTCCGCGCGGGGGCCTGCAGGCCGAACCACGCGGTCGCCTCGACGCCGGGAAGGCCCTGCTCGGCCGTCGTGGGCACGTCCGGCATGGCCGGGGTGCGTTCCCGCGTGGTGACGGCCAGCGCGCGCAGGCGGCCGTCGCGCAGGTGGCCGATCACGCTCGGCAGGTTGTCCACCCCGACCTCGATGCGGCCGGCGATCGCCTCCTGCAGCATCGGGCCGGCGCCGCGGAAGGGCACATGCGTCATGTCGATCCCGGCCTCGAGCTTCAGCAGCTCGCCCGTCATGTGCAGCGAGGTGCCGGCGCCGGAGGAGCCGATGTTGAGCTTGCCCGGATTGGCCTTGGCATAGGCGACGAGCTCCTGCAGCGAGCGGACGGGCAGGGAGGGCGTGACGAAGATCGCGTTCGGCACGCGGATCATCAGCGCGACCGCGGCCAGGTCCTCCGGCTTGATCGGCATGCGCGCGCCATAGAGCGCGTAGTTGATGGCGCCGCCGCTGATGGTCTGCATCAGCAGGGTATGCCCATCCGGCGCGGCCTGGGCGACGACCTGGTTGCCGAGGTTGCCGCCGGCGCCGGGGCGGTTCTCCACCACCACGGTCTGGCCGAGCCGACGGCCGAGCGGCTCGGACAGGATGCGGGCGGCGATGTCGGTGGTGCCGGCGGGGGTGAAGCCGACGATGATGCGGACGGTCTGGGTCGGCGACCACTGGCCTTGCGCGACGGCCAGGCCCGGCAGGACGAGCGGGGCGGCAAGCCCCCCGAGGGTCTGGCGACGGTTGAGCGGCATGACGTGTCTCCTCCGCTGGCGCGGGAACTGCCGCCCCGCTGCAGCGCTGCCTTGTACCTGCCCCCGCCCGCCGCTGGTTGCAAGCTGCCGGACCCGTGCCTGTCCTGGCGCCGTGACCCGCTGCCCCGGTGACGGCGGGGCCGGAAGTCGGTAAGGGGCCGGGCATGCATGTCCTCAGGCTTTACGGGCGGGTGCTCGCGCTGCTGGCGCCGGATCGCTGGGTGGCGATCGGGCTGGCCTTCGCGTCCCTGGCGCTGGCCGGCCTGTCCTTCCTGGAACCGGTGCTGTTCGGCCGCGTGGTGGACCTGCTGTCGCGGTCGGAGCGGATGGCCACGGCGGCGATCTGGGAGGAAGCCTTCTCCCTCCTCGCACTGTGGGGGGCGGTCGGGCTTTCCGCCATCGGCGCCAACGTGGCGGTGGCGCTGCTGGCCGACCGGATGGCGCACCGCAACCGCCTGGTGGTGATGGGGCGCTACTTCCAGCACGTGCTGTCGCTCCCTCTCTCGTTCCACGGCGACACCCAATCCGGCAGGCTGATGAAGGTGATGCTGCTGGGCAGCGACAACCTGTTCTACCTCTGGCTTTCCTTCTTCCGCGAACACCTGACGACCTTCATTGCGGCCGGCGTGCTGCTGCCGCTGACGATGTTCCTGAACTGGCGGCTCGGCTTGCTGCTGATCATGCTGGTGGCACTGTTCGTCGTCGTCTCGGTGTGGGTGATCCGCAAGACCGAGGCACAGCAGGGCCAGGTGGAGGCGCTGAACACCCAGCTCGCCGGCAACGTCCAGGACGCGCTGTCGAACGTGGTGGTAGTGCAGTCCTTCTCGCGCCTGAACTCCGAGGCGCGGCTGTTCGGCGACATCGTCCGCCAGGTGCTGGACCGCCAGTTCCCGGTGCTGAACTGGTGGGCGGTGGTGGCCGTGCTGACGCGGGCGGCTGCGACGCTCACGACGATCATGATCTTCGTGCTCGGCACCATGCTGCACCTCGTGGGCAAGGCGTCGGTCGGCGAGATCGTATCCTTCATGGGCTTCGCGACGCTGCTGATATCCCGCCTGGAAGGCGCCGTCGGCTTCGTGGCGCGGCTGGTCTTCCAGATGCCCTCGCTCGAGCAGTTCTTCGCGGTGCTCGATGCGAGGTCCTCCGTGCCGGAGAGGGCGGATGCCATGTCGCTCGGCCGCGTCGCCGGCGAGGTGCGGTTCGACAACGTGGCGTTCGCCTACCCCGGCGGGCCGCGCATCCTGGACGGGATCGACTTCGTGGCGCCGCCCGGGCGGACGGTCGCGCTGGTCGGCCAGACCGGCGCCGGCAAGTCCACGGCCATGTCGCTCCTTCAGCGGCTGTGGGACCCCGTGGAAGGGAAGATCACGGTGGACGGCCACGACCTCCGCGACATCACGCTGGATAGCCTGCGGCGGAACATCGGCGTGGTCTTCCAGGAGGCGCTGCTGTTCAACCGGTCGATCCGCGACAATCTGCTGGTCGGCCGCCCCGACGCGACCGACGATGACATCGAGCGGGCCTGCCGGATGGCCGAGGCGCATGACTTCATCAGCCGCAAGCCCCAGGGCTACGACACGCTGGTGGGCGAGCGCGGCAGCGCCCTGTCCGGCGGGCAGCGCCAGCGCCTGGCCATCGCGCGCGCGCTGCTGAAGGACCCGCCGGTGCTGATCCTGGACGAGGCGACCAGTGCGCTCGACGCCGCGACCGAGGCGCGGGTCCAGAAGGCGCTGAAGGCGCTGATGGCCGGCCGTACCACCTTCATCATCGCCCACCGCCTGTCCACCGTGCGCGACGCCGACGAGATCATGGTCTTCGAGGGCGGCCGGGTGGTGGAGCGCGGCAGCTTCGACGCGCTGGTCGCGCTGGGTGGCCGCTTCGCGGAGCTGGTGCGGACGCAGCTGGCCGGGACCGAAACGGCCGCGGCCCACGCCTGAGCTGCGGCGCGATTGCCGCGCCGCAGCACAGGGATTCCTTGCTTCGTTGCAGGGCCGTTTGGCAGGCTTGCTTCCTCCTGTCGGGAGACAAGGCCATGACCATCGCGAGGATCCTCAAGGGCAAGGGCACCAGGGTCGTCTCCGTCGGCGCGGAGGACGAGGTCGGCGTGATCGCCCGGACCTTGTCCGAAGCCCGGATCGGCGCGGTGCTGGTGCGTGACGGCGCGGGCGACGTGCTCGGAATCGTCAGCGAGCGCGACATCGTCCGGTGCATCGCCGCGCATGGCACCGACGCCATCACCATGCCCGCGCGGCTGCTGATGACGCGTGCGCTGCAGACCGTCACGCCGCGGACGAAGATCAACGAGGCGCTGTCGGTGATGACAGACCGCCGCATCCGTCACCTGCCGGTCATCGAGGACGACGGAAGCCTGGCCGGGCTGGTGTCCATCGGCGACCTCGTGAAGCAGCGCATCGACGATGCCGTCCACGAGGCCGAGGAACTCAGGCATTACGTGGAGACCGCAGGCTAGCTCCTGTCCCGCGGCGGATTTCGGGCCGGGTTGAGCTAGTCGGCCTTGGCGCCGGAGACGCGCACGGCCTCGCCCCACTTCGTCAGCTCGGCTTCCACGAAGCGGCCGAGCTCGGCGGGGCCGGCGACGTCGATCACGACCCCTTGTGACGTGAGCCTCTCCTTCAGCGTCGCGTCCGACAGCGCGGCGCGGACGGCGTCGTAGAGCCGGCCGACGATGGGCTCCGGCATCCGCGCAGGGCCCATCAGCGCGAACCAGGCGTCGGCGGAGAAGCCGGGAATGACCGCCTCCGCCAGCGTCGGCACATCCGGCATCTCCGGGATGCGCTCCCGCGAGGTGACAGCCAGCGCGCGGAGCTGGCCCGTGCGTACGGGCTCCAGCACGGTCTGCAGCGTGCCGAACATCATCTGCACCCGGCCCGCGGTGACGTCGGCCTGCGCCGGCGCCGCGCCGCGATAAGGGACATGGGTGATGTCGGCGCCGGTGCGCGACTTGAACATCTCGCCGACCAGGTGCCCGGCCGCGCCGGTGGAGGCCGAGGCGAAGTTCATCGTGCCGGGCTGCGCCCGGGACAGCGCGACCAGTTCCTGCACGGTGCGCACGGGCACGGAGGGATGCACGACCAGCACGTTCGTCACCGTCGCCAGCAACGCGATCGGCGAGAAGTCGCGCACCGCGTCGTAGCCAGGATTGGCATAGAGAGCGGGGTTCGCACCGTGGCTGGCATTGGTGGTCAGCAGCAGCGTGTAGCCATCCGGCGCTGCCCGCGCCACGGCCTGGGAGGCGATGTTGCCCGCGGCTCCGGGCCGATTCTCCACCACCACAGGCTGGCCGAGGCTGCGGGACATGCCCTCCGCGACGACACGGCCGACGATGTCCGTGACGCCGCCCGGCGGGAAGCCCACCAGCATGCGAACGGGCCGGTCGGGGAAGACCTGCGCGCGGGCCGCCACGGGCACCAGCGCACCGGAAGCCGCAAGCAGGGTACGACGAGAGACGTCGGGCATGGTCGTCCTCCTCAGATCCTTGCCTTCTCCGCTTGGTACTTGCGGAAGAGCTGTTCGGGAAGCAGCAGCTCGTCCTCCAGCCGCTCGAGTGTCTCGTAGTCCATGAGCTGCTTGATGTCGTCGATCGAGGCCAGCAGGTCCGGCCGGTCCACGACCTCGCCGGTTTCGACGCTATGGCGCAGCAGCCGCAGCGATTCCGTCATCGCCTTGATCGCCGCTGCCGGCAGCATCCGAGGCACGCTGACGCGCTTCACGCCGAGCTGCTGCAGGCGCTTCACGGGAATGAGCGGCGTCGTCGGGCGGCTTCGGATGCCGAAGCCGATGTTGATGGAAACAGGGATCGGGATCGCATCCACCAGGCGCTCGATGTCGTCCTCGCCGCGCACGGCGTCGGGGAACAGCATGTCGGCGCCAGCCTCGGCGTAGATCTTCGCGCGCTTCACCGCGCCCTCGATCCCCTCGACGGCGATGGCGTCGGTGCGGGCGTTGATGATGAAGTCGCCGTCGCGGCGGCCCTTCACGGCCGCCTCGATCTTCCTGGCCATCTCCATGGGATGGATCAGCTCCTTCCCCTTCATGTGGCCGCAGCGCTTGGGGAATTCCTGGTCCTCGATGTTGATGCCGACGACGCCGGCATCCTCGAACAGGCGCACGACCTGGAAGACCGTCACGGCATTGCCATAGCCGGTGTCGGCATCGGCCATCAGCGGAATGGAAACGGCGGCCGCCATGGCGCGGCAGGCCTCGACATTCTCGTGCAAGGACATCAGCCCGGTGTCCTGCACGCCGAGCCTGGCGTTGGCGACGCCCGCACCGCTGGTGGAGGCCGTCCGGAAGCCCGCGCGCTCCGCCAGGCGGACCGAGTAGCCGTCATAGACACCGGGGGAGACCACTACCTCCTCGCCCGCCAGAAGCTGCCGCAGCCGCGTCGTCTTGCGCGTCGTGGCGTTGCCCTCAGGCATGGCGGCGCTCCTCTTTTCGATCCTGGCCGCGAACCCTAGCATTCCGGCCGGGACTGGAAAGCTGGAGGACGGGATGCGGTTCGGTCGGCGCGAGGTGCTGGGCGCGGTGGCGGCGGCGCTGGCGGCGCAGCAGGCACGGGCGCAGCTGCTCGACGGCACCGCGACGGTGCTGGTGCCCTATGCGCCCGGCGTGACGGACCGCGAGGTGCGCGCCCTGGCGCCGGCGCTGAGCGCCCGCTTCGGGCGGCCGGTGATCGTGGACAACCGCCCCGGTGCCGGCGGCGCGATCGGCGGACGAGCGGTGGCGACGGCGCATCCCGATGGCATGACGATGCTCTATGCCGCGGCGGCGGTGCTGACCATCCTGCCATTGCTGCCCAATGCGGCCTATGGCTTCGACGATCTGGTACCGCTGGCCCGCGTGACGAACAACACGCATGTGATGGCCGCCCGGGCCGATGCGCCCTATCGCAACTTCGCGGAGTTCGTCGCCTATGCCCGCGCGAACCCAGAGAAGGCGGTCTTCGCGAGTTCCGGCGCCGGCACCGCGGTGCACCTGGCCGGCGAGGCAATGGCCGAGGTCGCGGGGGTAAAGATCCTGCATGCGCCCTTCCAGGGGCTTGCGCCGGCGATGACGGCGGTGTTCGGCGGCCATGCCGATTTCGTCATCGGCCTGCCTGTCGCCATCATGCCCGCGGTGCGCGATGGCCGCCTGCGTGCGATCGCGCAGTTCGGCGCGGAGCGCAGCGCCTTCGCGCCCGAGGTGCCGACGCTGAGGGAGTCGGGGCTGGACCTCGTGCAATCCGTGGACATCGGCTTCTTCGCGCCGAAGGGGCTGCCGCCCGCGCTGACCACCGGCTGGGTGGACGCGGTGCGCGAGGGCGTCGGCCATGTGGACTTCCAGACCTTCGCCGTGCGCTCGCAGGTCAACGCGGCCTTCCTGCCGCCCGATGCCTTCGCGCGCGAGATCGGGAGAGACCGCGACCTCTACCGCACGCTGATCCCGCGCCTCAATCTTACCTGAGCTGCGGCGCGGCCGCCTCGGCGATCCCGTCCACCGTCGTGCACCAGGGCTTCGCGGCCAGTACGCTATCCAGCGCTTCCTCGAGGTACCGGATGCGGTGGGGCTGCCCGACCAGCCAGGGGTGCAGGCCGAGCAGCAAACACCGACCGGCACCGTCCGCGGCATCGGCGGTCAGGCGCGACGCGGCCTCGGCAACGAGCGGCGGCCATTCCCAACTCGGGATCAGCTTCGACCAGAGCATCTGCGCATCGTCGAGCTCGACGGCGACGGGTACGGAGACGATGCGGGGGCTGCTGTTCAGCGCATAGGGCTGCTCGTCGTTGGGCCAGTCCGCCAGCCATTGCAGCCCGGCCTCAGCGACGAGTTGCGGCGTGCGGTAGGACTCCGAGAAGTCCTGCGCGATCCAGCCTTTCGGGCGCGTGCCGGTCGCGGTCTGCACAGCCCCGATCGCCGCGGCGATGGCGGCGCGTTCCTCGGCCTCCGTCATGTGGGACGCATGGATGCGCGTGGCGTGGGAGGGATGCGCGGCGAAATCGTGCCCGCGCGCGACGCAGGCCGCGACGAGCTCGGGGTGGCGCGCCGCGGCGGCGGCGCCGAGCGCGATGGTGGCGCGCAGTCCGCGGGCTTCCAGCGCTTCCAGCACGCGCCAGATGCCGATGCGATTGCCGTAGTCGCGATAGGTGAAGGTGCGCCAGTCCGGCGCGAAGCTGCCCCAGGGCCCCTGGGCGCCGGCGACACGCTTCGTGCCGGGCTGCGGCAGCAGTTCCCAGTGCTCGAGGTGGATGACGGGCGCGAAGGCGAGGCCCTCGCCGTTCGGCCAGCGGAGAGCCGGGCGCGCCGGCAGCGGGCGGTAGGGGTAGTGGGCATGGTCCATGCCCGGCTTGCGTTCGCCCGGCATCACCACTTCCCGTCGGCGGACAGCGCCTCGATCACACTGGGATGGTGGTGATCCAGATACCACTGCGCGATCTCCGCGCCGGTGGCGGGCCAGACCGCCTCATGCGAGAGAATCCAGGCCAGCGCTTCCTCCAGGTACCGCGCGCGATGCGCCTGGCCCATGTTGTAGGGATGCACCGCGACGCACATCACGCGCCCGTTCGTGCGGCCGTCGTCGTAGAGCCGCGCGAACTGGTCGCGCATCATGCGCGCGAAATCCGGCGCCTCCAGGCCCGCGCGGTTTGTCACCGCGTCGTTCAGGTCCACGGTGTAGGGCAGCGAAATCAGGCGATGGCCGCCGCGCGTGCGGATGGGCCAGGGCTGCTCGTCATGCACGAAGTCGCAGAAATAGGTGAAGCCGGCCTCCGCCACGAGGTCCGGCGTGTTCAAGGTGTGCGACAGCGCTGGGCTCAGCCAGCCAGCCATGCGGCCGCCCTCCGTCAGCCGCGCGTAGCTGTCCACGCAATCCGCGATCAAGGCGCGTTCCTCCTCCTCTGGCATGTCCCAGAGGTAGCGCGTGTTGTAGATCCCGTGGCACAGCACGTCCCAGCCGCGGTCGAGCGACGCTTTCATCACCTCGGGGTAGTGCTCGAAGGCCGCGACGCCGAGGCTGAGCGTCGCCTTGATCTTCAGCCGGTCCAGCATCTCCGCCATCCGCCAGAAGCCGACGCGGTTGCCGAAGTCGCGCGTGCCGTAGCCCTGGATGTCGGGATGCGGCGTGCGCGGCCAGGGATCGCGTCTCGCGCCCACCGACGGCAGGTATTCGTAGTGCTCGACATTGGGCACGACCCAGAGCGCGACGCGCGCGCCATCCGGCCAGGCGAGCTTCGGGCGGCGCGGCAAGGGGATGTCGGGGATCCGGTCTTCCTGATTCATCGGCGTCCTCTCCGGAGACGGAGTATTCGCCTACGCGTCGCGAAGGACAACCGATCGCTGTCCTGCCGCGGCGCGGCCCGACGCATCCCACCGGCAGGAGATCACGATCGATCAGATCGGGGGCCAGCGATCCGCCCAGGGATGCACAGCCTCGTACTGGCGCGCGAGTGCCACCAGCAGCCAGTCCTGGCCGAAGCCGCCGATGAGCTGGATCCCGATCGGCAGCCCATTCGGCGCGGGATCGCAGGGCACGTTCATCCCGGGCAGCCCGCCGGCATTCACGATGCCGGTGAAGGCGCGGTGATGGGGCGGGCCGAACTTCGTGGCGTCCCAGGGCAGGGCGCCGGCGCTCGGCGTCACGATCACGTCGCAGTGCCGGAAGGCGCGGGCGAACTGGGCCTGAACCTCGCGGAAGCCGTTCAGCGCCTCGATGTAGTCGGCCGCGGTCAGCGTCGCTGCCTTCTCCATCATCTCCTCGTAGATCGCACCGATCCTGCCGCGCCATTCCTTGCCGCGCAGCAGCCAGCCGAGGCCGGCGGCGGTGATCGTCGGCCAGTTCCTCTCGAAGAGCTCGAGATCAACGGGCATCGTGCCTTCGGTCACGTCGTGGCCGAGCGCCGCCAGCTTGCGCGCCGCGGCCGCACAGGAGGCCGCGACGGGCTCCTCCACCTGGTACTGCAGGAAGCGCGGCACGTAGAGGATCTTCAGCTTGCGCGGCGGCGGCTCCTCATGCGGGCCGGGGACCCCGATGGACAGCCGGTCCTCGTCAAGCGGGCCCTGGATGATGGAAAGCGTGGTCGCGAGGTCGTCCACCGTGCGCGCAATCGGTCCGATCACCTCGGCGTCGTCCAGGATGACGGGCAGGCCGTTGCGGCGGGCGACGCGGCCGGTGCTCGGCTTCAGCCCGACCAGGCCGCAATGGGAGGCGGGCCGACGGATCGAGCCGCCGCCGTCCGTCCCGAGCGTCACGGGACCGAAGCCCGATGCGACTGCCGCCGCGCCGCCGCCGGTGGACGCGCCCGGCGTCAGAGCCGTGTTCCAGGGGTTGCGCGTCGTCCCGAAGGACTTGGTGTCCACGTTGCCGCGGCCGAGGGTGAATTCCGACACGTTGGTCTTTCCGAGGACCACGGCGCCGCCCGCGCGCAGCCGCGCGACCGGCGTCTCGTCCTGCTCCGGCACGTAGTCCAGGTATAGCTCGCTGCCCCAGGCGCAGCGCAGGCCAGCCACCGTGATGTTGTCCTTGATCGAGACCGCTACGCCGTCCAGGGGCCCAAGCGGGGTGCCCGCGGCGAAGCGCGCATCGGCGGCGGCGGCCTGCTTCTCCGCCCCCGCGGCGTCGAGCGTCGCGAAGGCGTTGACCTCGGCGTTCGCCGCGGCGATGCGGTCGAGCACGCTGCGCAGCGCCTCGCTCGGCGTCAGCGCGCCGCTGCGGAAGCGGGCGGCGAGTTCCATCGCGGGCAGCCGCCAGGCGTCCTGGGTCATGCGGTGAGCTCTCCGTTCAGTTGGCGGGCGTGAAGAAGCGCGCCAGCGTCCATTCGTCGGCGCGCGCTGTGTAGGCGATGCTGCCGCGCGTCGCCCAGATGTTGACCTGATAGAGAATGGGCACCAGGGCCTGGTCCTGCATCGCCATCTCGCTGGCCTGCTGCAGCAGCGCGCTGCGCGCGGGATCGTCCACCGTGCCGAGCGCGCGGATGATCACGGCGTCGATCGCCGGGTTGGAATAGCGGCCGCGGTTGCCGACGCCGAGGCCCCGGTCGCGGTCCACCGTCGCAACCAGCGCGCGCAGGGGCGACGACGCCTCGCCAGTGTTGCTGCCCCAGCCCAGCAGCATCGCCGAGAAGGCGTGCTGCGGCGGCCCGCCCTGGGAGAGGATGAGGTTGAAGGGCATGGCCTCGGCTCGGGTCTCGATGCCGATGCGGGTCAGCATCTGGGCCACGGCCTGAAGGATCTTGTCGTCATTCGGGAAGCGGTCGTTGGGGCCGTGCACGGTCAGGCGGAAGCCGTCGGGATAGCCGGCTTCCCGCAGCAGGCGGCGGGCCTGGTCCGGGTCGAAGGCCGGCGGGGTCAGGCGCGGGTTTGCGCCGAAGAAGCCGTCGGCGAGAAGCCCGCCCGCGGGAATCGCCTCGTTCTCCATCAGGCGCTCCGTGATCAGCTGGCGATTGATCGCGAGGGAGAGGGCTTGGCGGACGCGGACGTCGCGCAGCGGGTTGGACGGCAGGGGCTGCCTGTTGCGCGCGGTGGCGTGCGGCGTGACCTCGCGGAACGTGTCGAAGCTGATGAACATCACGCGATTGGAGGTGATGCGCCACAGCTTGATTTCGTTGCGCCGGCGCAGCTGCTCGAGCTGGGTGATCGGCGCCGCCTCGATCGCGTCCACGTCGCCGGCGAGCAGCGCGGCGACTCGGGCGGAGTCGTTCGGCACGATCCGCAGCGTGGCGCGCTGCCATGGCGGCGCGCCGCCCCAATAGCCTTCGTTGCGCGTGACCACGACACGCTCCCCCGGCGTGAAACTGTCGAAGCGGAAGGGGCCGCTGCCGACCATGGCCCGGCCGGCGTTGAAGTCCGCCGTCGTCGCGCTCTCGAGCCGGCGGGGGATGATGTTGATGACGGAGAGGTCCGTCGGCAGCAGAGGCTGCGGACCGCGCGTGCGGATGCGCAGCGTGCGGGCGTCCACCACCTCGACCTCCGCGATGCCGCGGGTGAACTGCGTGAAGGGGCCGGGGCTGTTCGGCACGGTGGGGACGCGGCGCAGGCTGGCGGCCACGTCCTCGGCTTCCAGCGGCGCGCCGTCGTGGAAGGTGACGCCAGGGCGCAGGCGGAATTCCCACTCTGTCTCCGACACCGCGCGCCAAGACTCCGCAAGGCCTGGGATCAGCTGCTGCCGTTCGTCCTGGTGCACCAGCTTGTCGAAGACATGCGCGGCAATCGCGTTGTTCGGCACGAGATTGTGGAAATGCGGATCCACCGAGGTCGGGTTGGAGGCAAGCGCCACGGCCAGTGTCTGCGCCGAGGCCGGCGCCCAACCCAGGGCCACCGCCAGACCGAGCAGCAGGCATCCCCGACGCATTCCCGCCTCCATCCGTAGCAGGCGCAGTCTCCGCGCGTCGCGAAGCCCGCGCAAGCCGCGGATCGCGGCATGGACGCGCTGCGCGGACGGCATCACACTCGCCTGCGTCAGGAGATCGCGATGACCGCCACCCGCCGCACGCTGATCCTCGCCGGCGCCGCCATGGCCGCGCCGGCCCTCGCGCAGACCCCTGCCTTCCCGACGCGGCCGCTGCGGATGGTCGTGCCCTTCGCGCCGGGCGGCATCACCGACATCCTGGCGCGCGCGGCGGCGGAGGGCATGTCGCGCGTGCTCGGCCAGCCCGTGGTAATCGAGTACCGCGCCGGCGCCGGGGGCAACGTAGGCTCGGAGGCCGTGGCGAAGTCGCCGGCCGATGGCTACAGCATGCTCGCTGTCGGGCCGGCGGTGATGGGCATCGCGAAGCCGCTCTATGGCCGGCTCAACTACGATCCGGATTCCGACTTCACCTGCATCGGGCTGCTCGGCGCCCAGGCCAACGTGATGCTGGTCAGCCCGCGCGCCCTGCCGGCGCCGACGCTGGACGCGCTGGTCGCCGCGGCGCGGGCCAAGCCGGGCGAGGTGCCTTTCGCGTCTTCGGGAAGCGGATCGCTGACCCACCTGACGGCCGAGCTGTTCGCGAGCGCGGCCGGACTGCGCATGGTCCACGTTCCCTATCGTGGCAGCCCGCCCGCGCTGACCGACCTGGCGGGCGGCCAGGTCGCGATGCTCGTCGACGCCCTGACCACCGCGCTGCCGCTGCACCAGGGCGGCCAGGCGGGCATCGTCGCCGTCGCCACGAAGGATCGTGCGCCCGATCTGCCGGACGTGCCGAGCCTGGTGGAGCTCGGCTATCCCGGCCTGGATGTGCCGAACTGGTTCGGCGTCTTTGTCCCGGCCGGCACGCCGGCGCCGGCAGTCGCGCGGTTGAGCGCCGTGCTGGCCGAGGTCACGGCATCGGACCCCTACGCGACCTTGATGCGGGCGCGCAGCGCACAGCCCGTTGATCTCGGCGGCCGCTCGCTGGACGCCTTCCTGGCCTCCGAGCGGGCGCGCTGGGCCGAGGCGGTGCGGAGCAGCGGCGCAAGGCCGGACTAGCGGCGTCTCGCCTTGCCGCGCAGCCTTCGTCTAGGATGGGGCATGGGAACGCGGAGACTCACCGGGAGCGCGACGCTCTGCGGCGAGGCACGCACGCCGCGTTCGGGCACCGGTTGAGGCAAGCCATGCGGATCGAACGCCTGCGCAGCTTCATGAGCCGGGACGGCGAGCGGCCGCGGGTGATCGTCGCCGTCGACACCGATGATGGCATCACGGGCTGGGGCGAGTGCTACAACCACGGCCCCGACCGTGCCTTGCCACCGCTGCTGGACTACCTCGCCGGCATGATCGCTGGCGAGGATCCCCGGCGCGTCGAGTACCTCACGCTCAAGCTCGTGCAGCAGGCGCGCTTCCCGCCAGGGGCGCTGGGACTCGCGGCGATCTCGGCGATCGACCAGTGCCTGTGGGACATCGCTGCCAAGGCGCTTCGCGTGCCGGTCTACGCGCTGCTGGGCGGGGCGATGCGCGACCGCGTGCGGGTCTACCAGGGCATTTACACCGCGCACGATCCGGCGATGGCGAAGGACCGCGTCGCCGCGCTGAACGAGCGCTACGGCCTGACCGCCTTCAAGCTCAGCCCCTATCGCCTGGACCTGCACGCGCATCGCTGGGGCGAGGTGACGCGCGCCGCTCATGACTATTTCCGCGGCCTGCGCGAGGTGATGCCGGTGCACTATGAATTCGCCTTCGACGCCCACGCCAAGATCTTCGAGCCCTGGCAGGCCGTCGCACTGGGCAATGCGCTCGCGCCCTTCGACCCGCTCTTCTTTGAGGAGCCGATCCGTCCGGAGCACATCCCGGCCTGGGCCGAGATCAAGTCGCAGATCCGCTGCCCGCTGGCCACCGGTGAATCCCTGTACAGCCGCTATGAGTTCCTGGCGCTTCTGAACGCGCGCGGCGCCGACATCATCCAGCCCGATGTCTGCGTTGTCGGCGGCGTCGGCGAGATGCGGCGGATCTGGACGCTGGCGGAGGCGCATTACGTCACGCTTGCGCCGCACAACCCGATGGGGCCGCTGGCGACGGCAGTGAACCTGCACCTGTGTCTCGCCGCGCCAAACTTCCGCATCCTGGAATACCGCCTGCCGCCCGGCGCGGATGACGGGCGCGACGATGTCGGGACCTATGTGAAGGACCCGTACCTGCCGGTGGACGGGCACCTGCTGCCGCGGCCGGATCGCCCGGGCTGGGGCGTGGAGGTGGACGAGGATTACCTGGCTACCGACCGCTACGTGCATTGGGAGCGGAAGATGCCGCGCAAGCCGGATGGGGGATGGGGGTATCCTTAGCGTCATCCCCTCCATCCCATCCAGCCTACGTGCAGCCGGCTGAAGCCGGCCACTGCGGCCTCGCGGCAGCGCCGCGAGCCCCCGTAAGCGGGGGAGGGGGCCGCATCATGCCGTTGCCTGGATCAGGGCGCGGATGTAGCCGTAGCAGAAGGCGAAGGCGATGCCCTGGGGATCGCGGCCGCTGATATGCGGAACGTGGTCGGGCATCAGCATGTAGGGATAACCGAGCTCGCGGTAGAGCTTCAGCGACCGCACCATGTCCATGTCGCCTTCCTCGGGGAAGGTCTCCATGAAGGACAGGCGCCTGCCGCGGATGTTGCGGAAGTGGACGTTAAAGATCTTGCCGCGCTCGCCGAACCAGCGGATAGCGTCGAAGATCTCCTCGGCCGGGTTCTCCAGCATCTCGCCGATCGTGCCCTGGCAGAAGTTCAGCCCGTGATAGGGGCTTTCCTGCGTGGTCACGAAGCGCTTCAGACCCTCGACCGTGCCCAGCACGCGCGTCACGCCGCGATAGCCCGGCGGGGTGTAGGGGTCGTGCGGGTGGCAGGCGAGCCGCACGCGGTTGGCTTCGGCCACCGGTACGACCCGCGCGAGGAAGTGCTCGATCCGCGCCCAATTCTCCTCCGCCTCAACGACGCCGGCGATGCCGGGTGGGGCGGCCTGGTCCGTCTTCTCCCAGCGGAAGGCGGCATTGCGCGATCCGCCTCGGCCGGGTTCGTCCGGCGTGCGGGGGATGCCGATGATGTTGAGGTTGTACTTGGCGGCGGGGATGCCGGCGCGGGCGATGCGCTCGATCAGGGCGCAGATGGAATCGAGCTCGCGCTCGCGCTCCGGCTCCTTCGCCGTCAGGATATGTGGGCTGTGCTGCTGCTCTATCGTGCGGGACGACAGGGGCAGCTGCACCATGTCTAGCGTCAGCCCGAACCGCGCGACGTGATCGCGGAGGCGCTCGAGGTCCTCGAGGCCCCAGCGATGCGGGTTGCCCGGCGGGTCGGCGCAGAGATGCGTGACGCCGAGCTGCGCCCACACGCGGTAGTCGTCGTCGTCCCGGGCCTGGAGCTGGGTTCCGAGCAGCATGTCGCGACTTTCATCACCGTTCCAGAATGCGGAACCTTGCCGCCCTCCGGGTCGGCGTGCCAGCCTGCACTCTCCCGGGAAACATCGGGTTCGAGGAGGCAACGGCCATGAAGGACGGGAATTTGGGGCGTCGCGCCCTGCTGCAGGGCACGGCGGGTCTGGCCGCGGCGTCGCTGGCCCCCATGCCGGTCTTCGCCCAGGCCGCGGCGAAGGAAGCCCCCGACATCGCCGCCGCCGTCCAGGCCGGCCGCCTGCCGCCGCTGGAACAGCGCATCGGCTCCGCGCCCCTGGTCGTGACGCCGAATGAACCGAACGGGCGCTACGGCGGCACGATCCGCCGCGGCCTGCGCGGCGGGTCCGACCACAACGGCATACTGCGGCTGATCGGCAACCAGGGCCTGACGCGCTGGAACCTGGAATTCACGGACGTCCTGCCGAGCGTCGCGATGCGGTGGGACGTCAGCGCGGATTCGAAGGAGTTCGTCTTCCACCTGCGCCCGGGCATGCGCTGGTCCGACGGCCAGCCCTTCACGGCCGACGACGTCCTGTTCTCCATCAATGACTGCGTGCTGAACAACGAGCTCTACCGCTCGCCACCCAGTCTCTGGGTGATCAATGGGAAGCCGGTGGTCTGCGAGAAGGTCAGCGACACCGCGGTGAAGTTCACCTTCGACGGGCCGTACGGCCTGTTCCTGCAGATCATGGCGACGCCGCTCGGCCAGCATCCCACGCTGTTCCCGCGGCATTACTGCAGCCAGTTCCACCCGAAGTACAACGCGAACCTGGCGGCCACGCTGCGCCAGGCCAATGTCTCGGACTGGGCGCAGCTGTTCCGCCAGCGCTGCGGCGACATCGAGATCCCGTCCCGCTGGGGCAATGCGGACAAGCCGACGCTCGATCCCTGGATGATCGAGGAGCCCTACCAGGGCGGCGCCACGCGCGTGACGATGCGGCGCAACCCCTTCTTCTGGCAAGTGGACGACCAGGGACGGCAGCTGCCCTATGTCGATCGCCTGAACTTCCAGGTCTACCAGGATGTCGAGAGCATGATGCTCGACGTCATCGGCGGCCGTCTCGACATCCAGGAGCGGCATATCGACGTCATCGCGAACAAGCCGGTCGTCGCGCAGAACATGCAGCGCGGCAACTACCGTATGTTCGACACGGTGAACGCCGGCTCGAACTCTATGACGATCTACCCGAACATCACCCACAAGGACCCGAAGATGCGGGAGATGTTCGCGAACAAGGATTTCCGCCGCGCCCTCTCGCTCGGCATCAACCGGGCGGAGATCGTGGAGATCGTGTATCTCGGCCAGTCCGAGCCGTGGCAGTGGGGACCGCGCCCGAGCCATCCCTGGTACCACGAGAAGCTCGCGCGCCAGTTCACCGACCACAACACGCGCGAGGCGAACGCGATTCTCGATCGTATCGGCTACAACCGGCGCGACGCGCAGCGCTTCCGGCTGCGGCCGGACGGACAGCGCGTCTTCTTCTCGATCGACGTCATCACCGCGCTCTATCCCGACAACAACGACGCGCTGGAGCTGATCAAGCGCCACTGGGCGGAGATCGGGATCGACGTGAAGATCAACACGATCGACCGGTCGCTGTACTACACGCGGGGAGACAACAACGACCACGACGTCGCGGTCTGGCCAGGGCCGGGCGGGCTGGAGCCGATGCTCGATCCCCGCGACTTCTTCGCCCAGCACACCCAGGGCACGCGCTACGCCATCCCCTGGGCGATGTGGTACGCCTCCGGCGGCCGGGACGGGCAGGAGCCGCCGGATCATCAGAAGGAGCGCATGCGGCTCTATGACGCCGCGCGGTCCACGCCCGACACGCGCCGGCAAGGGGAGCTGATGAAGCAGGTTTTCGACATTGCCGCCGACCAGTACGAGTGCATCGGCGTGAACCTGGCGCCGAACCTGTTCGGCGTCGCGCAGAACCGCCTGCGCGGCGTGCCGCGGCAGATGCCCTACAGCTGGTCCTGGCCGCACCCCGGCCCGTCGCTGCCGCAGCAGTTCTTCTTCACGTCCTGACGCGGAACAGGGCGGGGGCGCAAGCCCTCGCCCACCAAGCATGCTGGGTTTCATCGTCCGCCGCCTGCTCTGGATGATCCCGTCTCTGGTGGCGGTGAGCTTCCTTGCCTTCTTCCTGATCCAGCTGCCGCCGGGCGACTACGTCACGACCTATATCGCGACGCTTGCGGCCTCCAACGAGATTGTGGACCAGCGCACCGCGATGGAACTGCGCGAGCGCTTCGGCCTCGATCAGCCCTTCATCGTGCAGTACTGGAAATGGGTGACAGGCATCCTGCTGCGCGGGGATTTCGGCCTGTCCTTCGAATGGCAGCAGCCGGTGTCCGGCCTGATCTGGGAACGCATGGGGCTGACGCTGGCGCTGACCTCCTCCACGCTGTTGCTGACCTGGGCGTTGGCGCTGCCGATCGGCGTGCTCTCGGCCGTGCGGCAGTACAGCGTAGTGGATTACGTGTTCACCTTCGTCGCCTTCCTCGGCCTGGCCATCCCGTCCTTCCTGCTCGCGCTGGTGCTGATGTACGTCGCGGTCGTGCAGTTCGGGCAGGAAGTCGGCGGCCTTTTCAGCGAGCAGTACCAGACCGCGTCCTGGTCCTGGGCAAAGTTCGTGGATCTGCTGCAGCATCTCTGGGTGCCGGTGGTCATCCTGGCGGTGAACGGGACGGCGGGGCTGGTGCGGGTGATGCGCGCCAATATGCTGGACGAACTGCACCGGCCCTATGTCGTGACGGCGCGCGCCAAGGGCCTGTCGGAACTGCGGCTTCTCGTGAAGTATCCGGTGCGGCTGGCGATCAACCCACTGGTCTCCACCATCGGGTGGATGCTGCCGCAGCTGATCTCGGGCGCCACGATCGTCGCGGTCGTGATGTCGCTGCCGACCGCCGGCCCGCTGCTGCTTCAGGCGCTGCTGAGCCAGGACATGTACCTCGCCGGCGCCTTCCTGCTGCTGATGTGCACGCTGACGCTGGTCGGCATGCTGCTCTCCGACATCCTGCTTGCGCTGGTCGATCCGCGCATCCGCTACGACTGAGCGCATGAACGTCATCCCCCCCTCCACGAGCACCGCGCCAACCGAGGACCGCGCCGACACCCGCGTGGCCGCGGCGTCGCAGTGGAAGCTGATGTGGTGGAGCTTCCGGCGCCACCGCCTGGCGATGCTCGGTGGCATCATCGTTCTGCTGCTCTACGGCGTCGCGCTGGTGCCGGATTTCCTGGCGACTACCGATCCCGGCAAGCAGAACGCCCGCGCGGTCTACCACCCCCCACAGGCCCTGCACCTGTTCGAGACGACGGACCAGGGCTGGAGTTTCCGTCCGCACGTCGTCCCGATGCGCCTGGTACGCGATCCCGTGACGCTCGCGCCGACCTTCACGCCGGACCCGAACCGTCGCGTCTACCTGAACTTTCTTGGCGAAGGCTACGAATACGAACTGTTCGGCCTGTTCACGACGAACATCCATCTCTTCGTGCCGGAGAACCCCAGGGACGCCGTGTTCCTCTTCGGCGCGGACCGGCTGGGACGCGACGTCTACAGCCGGATGGTAAAGGCGTCGCAGACATCGCTCTTCATTGGCCTCGTTGGCGTGTTCCTGTCGCTGGTCATCGGCCTGATCCTCGGCGGGATCTCCGGCTATTACGGCGGGCAGGTTGATTTTGTGATCCAGCGCGTGATCGAGTTCGTGCTGTCGCTGCCGACCATCCCGATCTGGCTGGCGCTTGCCGCCGCGTTGCCGCAGAACTGGCCTCCGGAGCGGATCTATTTCTGCATCACCATCATCCTGTCGCTGGTCGGGTGGGCTCAGCTGGCGCGGGTGGTACGCGGGCGCTTCCTGTCGCTTCGCACGGAGGACTTCGTGACGGCCGCCCGGCTGGATGGCGCATCGGAGAAGCGGATCATCTTCCGTCACATGCTGCCGTCCTTCGCGTCGCACATCAT
The DNA here is from genome assembly GCF_050563545.1 of Falsiroseomonas sp. HW251. Classification (NCBI taxonomy): domain Bacteria; kingdom Pseudomonadati; phylum Pseudomonadota; class Alphaproteobacteria; order Acetobacterales; family Roseomonadaceae; genus Falsiroseomonas; species Falsiroseomonas sp. HW251. The sequence goes on along the minus strand of NZ_JBNXUM010000003.1, from coordinate 195,893 downwards.
CGCCTCCATCACGTTGGCGATCCCGGCGATGATCCTGGCGGAAACGTCGCTCTCTTTCCTCGGCCTCGGGCTGCAGCCGCCGGTGATCTCCTGGGGCGTGCTGCTGCGGGAGGCGCAGAACGTGCGCTCCATCGCAACCGCGCCCTGGCTCTTCGCGCCGGGCGCGGCGGTGGTGGTGGCGGTGCTTGCGTTGAACTTCCTGGGCGACGGGCTTCGCGACGCCGCGGATCCCTACCAGAAATGAGCGACGCGCCGGCCGTCCTGGAAATCCAGGATCTCCACGTTTCCTTCCCGACGCGCGTCGGCCTGGTGCGCGCGGTGGACGGCGTGTCTTTCTCGCTCGCGCGCGGGCGGACCACCTGCGTGGTCGGCGAAAGCGGCTCCGGCAAGTCGGTCACCGCGCGCTCCATCCTGCAGATCGTCGACCCGCCCGGCCGCATCACCAGCGGGAAGATCCTGTTCCACCGGCCGGAGGGCACGGTGGATCTGGCGTCGCTGCATCCGCGCGGGCGGCCGATCCGCCAGCTCCGCGGCGGCGACATCGCGATGATCTTCCAGGAGCCGATGTCGTCGCTCTCGCCCGTCCACAAGGTCGGCGACCAGGTGGGGGAGGCGCTGCGCCTGCATCTCGGCCTGTCGCGCAGGGCGGCGAAGGAACGCGCGATCGACCTGCTCGCCCAGGTCGAGATCCCGGACCCCCGCAAGGCCGTGGACCGCTACACCTTCGAGTTCTCCGGCGGCATGCGCCAGCGCGTGATGATCGCGATGGCGCTGGCCTGCGACCCCGCCGTGCTGATCGCGGACGAACCCACCACGGCGCTCGACGTCACGACGCAGGCCGAGATCCTCGACCTGATCGGCCGGCTGCAGGAAAGCCGGGGGATGACGGTGATGTTCATCACCCACGACATGGGGGTGGTCGCGGAGATCGCGCACGACGTCGTGGTGATGGAGCGCGGCAGGGTGCGGGAGAGCGGGCCGGTCCGGCCCGTCTTTGCCGCGCCGCGCGATCCCTACACGCGCATGCTGCTGGGCAACGTGACGAAGCTCGAGCATCCCTCGGAAATCAGGCTCGCCCGCACCCCGCCCGCGGTGCCGCCGGCGCCGATCCTGCGCCTCGAGGACCTCTCGATGATCTTCCCGATCAGGAAGGGGATCATGCGGCGGACGGTCGGCGAGGTGCGCGCCGTGGATGGCGTGACGCTGGACGTGCGGCCCGGCGAGACGCTCGGCGTTGTCGGCGAATCCGGATCGGGCAAGACGACGCTCGGCCGCTGCATCCTGCGGGTGACCGATCCCACGGCCGGCGCGATCCATTATCGCCGCGCCGATGGCAGCGAGATCGACCTGGCCAAGGCCGAGGGCGAGGCGCTGCGCACGGCGCGCTGCGAGATCCGCATGGTCTTCCAGGACCCCTTCGCCAGCCTCAACCCGCGCATGACCGTCACGCAGATCGTCGGCGAGCCGCTGCTGGTGAACGGCCTGGCAAGGGGTGCGGAACTCCGCGACCGCGTCTCCCACCTGCTGGAGCGCGTCGGCATCGATCCGTCCTGGGCCGAGCGCTATCCCCATGCGTTCTCCGGCGGCCAGCGGCAACGCATCTGCATCGCCCGCGCGCTGGCGCTGAAGCCGCGCGTCATCGTGGCGGACGAGGCGACGGCGGCGCTCGACGTCAGCCTGCGCGCGCGCATGCTCGATCTGCTGCTGGAACTGCAGGACGAGCTGAACCTCGCCTATGTCTTCATCAGCCACGACATCTCGGTGATCCGATACATGTGCGACCGGGTCGCGGTGATGCATCGCGGCAAGGTCGTCGAGACCGGCGAGGCGACGCAGGTCTGCGACGAGCCGACGCATGCCTACACCAAGGCGCTGCTCTCCGCCGTGCCGCGGCCGGATCCGGAGGCGCGGCGCATCCACCTCCGCCACCGCTACACCGTGCCGGCCTGACGGCTCGCCTTGACGCCGCCCGGCGGCTGAAGTCGGCTGGGACCGGCGCCAAGACGGGAGAGGACGATGGCCGGGACCATGCTGCTGCGTGACGTGCGCCCCTGGGGTGGCGCGGTCACCGACATCGCCGTCGTGGATGGCCGCATCGCTGGGATCGGCGCCGGGCTGACCGCCCAGGGGTTCGTGATCGAGGGACGCGGCCGCATCGCCATCCCCGGCCTGGTCGAAGCCCATACCCATCTCGACAAGAACATGCTGGGCCTGCCGTGGTACCGGAACGAGGTCGGGCCGCGGCTGATCGACAAGATCGACAACGAACGCCTGAACAAGCGCCGGCTCGACATCGACCCCGCGCGGCAGTCGGCACGCCAGGCGTTGGGGTCTCTAGCCCATGGCAGCACGCATATCCGCAGCCATGTGGACGTGGACACCGACCACGGCCTCTGGGGCATCGAGGGCGTTATGCAGACACGCGACCGCCTGCGCGACGTCGTGGACATCGAGCTCGTGGCCTTCCCGCAATCCGGCATGCTGGTTCGGCCCGGCACGCTGGAACTGATGGACGCCGCGCTCGCGGCCGGTGCCGAGGTCGTCGGCGGCCTCGATCCCTGCGCGATCGAGCGCGATCCCAAGGGGCATCTCGATGCCGTCTTCGCTCTGGCGCAGAAGCACGGGCGACCCGTGGACATCCACCTGCACGAGCCCGGCGAGATGGGCGCCTTCTCGATGGAGCTCATCATCGAACGCACACGCGCGCTCGGCATGCAGGGGCGTGTGGTGGTCAGCCACGCCTTCTGCCTCGGCGCGCCTGGGCAGGAGCATCTGTTCGCCGCGCTGGCCGAGGCCGGCATCGCCATCATGACGACCGGCGCCGCGTCGCGGCCCGTGCCGCCGGTCGTGGCGCTGCGGGCCGCCGGCGTCGTGGTCTGCGCCGGCAATGACGGCATCCGCGACACCTGGAGCCCCTATGGTAATGGCGACATGGTGGAACGCGCAATGCTGGTCGGGCTGCGCAACAACCTCCGGCGCGATGACGAGGTCGAGGTGGCGCTGCGCGTCTGCACCGAAGGCGGCGCGCAGGCCATGGGCGTCGCGCGCTACGGCTTGGATGTCGGCTGCGACGCAGACATCGTCCTGATGCCGGCGGAGAGCGTGGCGGAGCTGGTGGTAGCCCGCACCCCCGACCGCCTGGTGATCAAGCGCGGCCGCATCGTCGCGGAGGGCGGCGTGCCGTCGATCGCCCCGCCATGACGGCGCTGCCATGGGGCAGGCTGGACGGGCCGACGCTGCTCACCGCGCGCTGGGTCGTCGGGCATCGCGACGGCCACCACGCCCTCCTGGAGAACGGCGAAATCGTGTTCGAGGGCGATCGCATCGTCTTCGTCGGGCACGGCTATCCCGGCGCGGTGGCGCGCCGCGTGGAGTACGGGGCGGCGTTGATCGGGCCGGGCTTCATCGACCTCGATGCGCTGTCCGACCTCGACACCACCATCCTCGCCTACGACAACCAGCCCGGCTGGAAGAAAGGCCGGGTCTGGCCGCGCGACTACCTGGACGCGGGGCCCGTCGAGATGCTCGCGCCGGATGAGCTGGTCTTCCAGAAGCGCTACGCCTTCGCGCATCTCCTGCGCAACGGCATCACTACCGCGCTGCCCATCGCGTCGCTGTTCTACCGCGCCTGGGGCGAGACCTGGGACGAGTTCGCCAGCGCGGCCGCCGAGGCCGAGGCGCTCAACATCCGCGCCTATCTCGGCCCCGCCTACCGCAGCGGCAACCAGGTGGTGGACGCGGATGGCACCATTGCCGCCTTCTTCGACGAGGAGCGTGGCCTCGCGAACCTCGCCGAGGCCATCCGCTTCTGCGAAACCTTCGAAGGCCGCGCCGGCGGCCTGGTGCGTACCATGCTCGCCCCCGACCGGATCGAGACCTGCACGCCGGAACTGGTGCGCCGCGGTGCGACGGCGGCGCGGGACCTTGGCGTGCCGCTCCGCCAGCATTGCTGCCAGTCCGCGATCGAGTACGAACTCGTCCTGAAGCTGCGCGGTATGAGCCCGGCGGACTGGCTGGAAAGCCTCGGCGCGCTCGGGCCCTGGGCGCTGCTGCCGCACGGGACGCATGTCTCGGGCTCCTCACGGATACCGCGGCCGGGTCGCGACCTCGAGATAATCCGCGACGCCGGGGCCACCATCGTGCATTGCCCGCTCGTGATGGCGCGGCACGGCGCGGCGCTGGAAAGCTTCGCGCGGGTGCGTCGCATGGGTATCAATGTCGGCCTGGGCACCGACACCTGGCCGCCCGACATGGTGCTGAACATGCAGACAGGGATGATGCTTTGCCGCGTGGTGGACGGCGACGCGCAGGCCTGCCGGTCGGAGGACCTGTATGACTCCGCGACGCTGGGCGGTGCGAAGGCGCTCGGGCGCGACGACCTCGGGCGGCTTGCGCCGGGGGCGAAGGCGGACATCACCGTCTTCGACCTCTCGGCGCCCCATCTCGGCCAGGTCGTCGATCCCATCCAGACCATGATGCTGTCGGGGCGCGGAACCGATATGCGCAGCGTCATCGTGGACGGCCGTGCCTCGCTCCAGGACGGACGCATCCCGGGCGTGGACTGGGACGACCTGGCGGCCCGCGCGCAGTCGCAGTTCGGCCGCGTGATGGCGCAGTACCCACGCCGCACGCTCGGCCATCCGCCGGTAGAGCAGATCTTCTCCTCGGCCTATCCGGTCATCCGCCGCGGCTGACGCGTCGTCACGGGTTGTACATCATCCGCGGCATCCAAAGCGCTAGGTCCGGGAAGGCGACGAGGAGCGCCGTCATGACGACCATCGCCGCGAAGAAGGGAATGGTGCCGACGAACACCTCGGCGATCGTGCCTTCCCGCCGCACTGCCTGGATCACGTAGAGCGTCATGCCGACCGGCGGCGACAGCAGCGAGATCTCGCACATCAGCACCATGAAGACGCCGAACCAGACGGGATCTATGCCGGCGGCGATCACGACGGGGAAGACGATCGGCACCGTGCCCACCATCATCGGCAGCGATTCGAAGAAGATGCCCAGCAGAAGATAGAAGACCGACAGCGCGATCAGCAGCTCGATCCGCGACGCCCCGAGCTCGGTGACGAACTTGCCCAGCGCTGGCGTCACGCCCAGCAGCCCGAGCACGAAGTTCAGGTAGAAGGCGCAGGCCAGCACCAGCATGCTCATCGCCGTCAGCTGCGCGGTCGCGATGAAGCAGTCATGCAGCATGCGGACGTTCAGCTTTCCATAGAGCGCGGCGATCGGCAGGGCGGCGATCACCGCCAGCGCCGCGCTTTCCGTCACCGTCGCCCAGCCCGTGTAGATCGAGCCCATGATGATGGAGAAGATGATCAGCGGCGGCAGCAGGTCCACCATCCGCTTCAGGCGCTCCAGCAGCGGGTCGAGTACCTCCTTCTGGCGGACCCATCCGGGCTTCAGCCAGGACATCAGGATGATCGTCGCCATGAAGAGCAGCGTCATCAGGACGCCCGGGATCACGCCGGCTGCGTAGAGCTGCCCGACCGAGGTGTTGGTCAGCGCGCCATAGACGATGAAGGCGATCCCCGGCGGGATCAGGTTGCCGAGCGACGCGCCCGCCGCGATCGATCCCAGCACCAGCCGGTCGTCGTATTTGCGCCGCCGGAAGGAGGGCAGGGCGACGGTCGCCACCGTCGCCGCCGTCGCGACCGAGGAGCCGGAGACCGCCGAGAAGATCGCGCTCGCTCCGACATTGGTGTGCAACAACCCGCCCGGCAGCGGGTTCAGCCAGTCCGCCAGGCTCCGGTACAGCTTGTCCGTACTGCCGCTGCGCACCAGGATCTCGCCCAGCAGGATGTAGAGCGGGATGGCGAGGAGCGTGTAGTCTTCCATCGCCGACCAGAACTGCATCCCCGCCGTGTTGACCATGGCGGGCGTGAGGTAGATCACCGCGCCCAGCACCGCGACCATGAACATCGCCGTTGCGACATGCAGCCCGAGGAACAGCAGCCCGACGAGCAGCAGGAAGCCGATCCCGGTCTCGGCCACGCCGATCACGACATCGCATCCTTGCCACCGGTGCGCGCCACGACGGCGCCTGCTTCCAGTTCTACCTCCTCGTCCAGCGTGATTGGGCCGTAGAGCCGGTTCACGCGCGCACGGTCCGTCAGCAGCAGCCAGCCCGCATGCACCGCGAGTAGCACCGCGGCAACCATGAACACGATCAGGCCGAGCAGCCACAGCCCCTGCGGGATCCAGAGCGGCGTGCCGAGCGGCGTCACGGCATGCGAGTCGAACAGCAGCGTCTCGTCCAGCACGTCGTAGCCGCGCAGGACGGCAAAGACGCCAAGGCCCGCCAGCAGCGCATAGGCCGTGACGTTCAGCACCGCCCGCAGCCAGGCCGGCATATGCGCCAGCAGGAAATCCACGCGTGTGTGCGACTTCGTCACCAGCGCCCATCCGAAGGCCAGCGCCGAGAACACCGCCGTGGTGTAGCCGCCCACCTCGTCCAGGCCCTGGATCGAGAAGCCCAGCAGCTTGCGGCCGACGATCTCGATGCAGGTGACGGCGGAGAACGCCATCAGCCACCACCCTCCGATCAGCGCGAGCAGCTTCGTCGGCGGGCCGAGCCAGCGGTTCAGCGGATTCTCGTCGGCGTTCATGAAGCGTCAGCCCGGAATGCGGAAGATGCGGCCAAGGTGCCCGGCCGGTGCGGGGTCGAGGCCGAGCGCGACCAGGCAGCCCCACAGCCCCGAGGCTGCAGAATCGATCACGGGGATACCGGTCTCTGCCTCCAGCGTCGCCATCACCGACCAGCCCGGCAGGTTGGTGCTCCAGAGCAGGATGGCGTCCGGCTTCGCGTCGGCCGCAACCTCCCTCGCCAGCGCGGCGATGCGGTCGGGCGGAACCAGCGACGACGCGTGGTTGTCGGTCAGCCCCAGCGTGCGCGTGCCGACCAGCGTGCGGCCGAAGCCCGCGGCCGCTTCCTCTGCATAGGCCGCGTTGCCCGGCGTGACGAAGGCGATGCGCTTCGCGTCCAGCCGGTCCAGCAGCGTCGCCGTGGCGAGCGAGGCGGTGGTGGCGGGGCAATCCGCCGCTTCGGCCATCGTCGCGCAGAGCGCCCGGTCGGCGTCGAGCCCGATACCCGCGCCGCGCGTGCCGTTCCAGCAGACCACGCCGACCTTGGCATGACCGAGCTGCCAGGCTGCGTGGCGATAGGCCTCGGGATCGTAGCCGTCCTTCGGCTGTCCGATGCCGGCGCCGTAGTAGGTGATGCGAGCGATGCAGGAATCCACGCCGGCGAAGTGCGGCAGGATAGCGGCCATCGTGCGCTCCACCACCCGGTTAGACGACGGTGTGATCGTGCCGATCGCCGGGTTCATGCGTTCTCCAACTCCGCATCGCGCGGCAGCAGGATGGCACGGGACGCCGCGAAGCGCAGCGTGCAGGCGGAACCCGCTTCCGGCACCGCGGCCAGCGCTACGCGATCCATCCGCGCGAGCAGCCGGCCCGCTGATGTCGCGACCCAGACATCAAGGCTCTGCCCCTTGAAGATCGCCTGCTCGATGGTGCCGGGCAGCAGGTTCCCCTCGTCTTCCGCGCCGGCGCCGGCCGGCAACAGCGCGATCGCCTCCGGCCTGATCGCGACGGCGGCGAGGCTGCCCTTCGCTGGTGCCGCGGCGGGTGCCGCCACGGCGAGGCGCACGCCCTTCGCGACTTCCAGCGCGACCACTGCGCCGGTCTCGGCGACGCGGCCATCCAGCAGGTTCGCCACCCCCATGAAATCCGCGACGAAGCGGCTTGCCGGCCGGTCATAGACCTCGGCCCCGGTCCCGACCTGCATCAGCTGTCCGTGCTCCATCACAGCGAGCCGATCGGCGAGCGTCAGCGCCTCCTCCTGGTCATGGGTCACCATGATGGTGGTCAGGCCCAGGCGACGCACCAGCAGGCGAAGCTCGACCTGCATCTCCTCCCGCAGCTTGCGGTCGAGGGCTCCGAAGGGCTCATCCAGCAGCAGTACGCGCGGGCGGTAGACCAGCGCGCGCGCGAGCGCGACGCGCTGCTGCTGCCCGCCGGAGAGCTGCGCCGGCATGCGATCGGCGAAGCCATCGAGCCGTACCAGCTTCAGCGCCTCCGCGATGCGCTGCACGGCCTCCGCCTTCGGGACCTTCCGCATCTCCAGCCCGAAGGCGACGTTGCGGGCGACGGTCAGGTGGGGGAACAGTCCATAGGCCTGGAACAGCATGCCGAGGTCGCGCCGATGCGCAGGCACGCCGAGCACCGAGCGGCCGCCGATCAGCACATCGCCGCCGGTCGGCTCGATCAGCCCGGCGACCATGCGCAGCGTCGTCGTCTTGCCGCAGCCGGACGGACCCAGCAGCGCCAGCATCTCGCCCGGCGTGACGTCGAGATCGACACCGCGCACCACCGGCGTGGCGCCGAAGGATTTCGAGAGAGCGCGCAGGGTGACGCCCTCTCCCTGCGTCGCCTGCGTCAGAGGGAGAAGATCCTGTTCAGGCGCTCGGTCCAGGCGGAGCGGCGCGCATTGATGTAGGACCAGTCCGGCGTGAACAGCCCGCGACGGTCCATCTCCGCCACGGGGTAGGCGATCCAGCGCAGCGTGTCCGCGGAGAACTCCAGCCCCGATATTGGCGGCGAAGTCAGCGCGAATTCGCTGAACGGCTTCTGGACCGCAGGTTCCAGCATGCGGTTCATGAAGGCGGCCGCGAGATCCTGGTGCGGGCCGTTCTTTACCAGCACCTGGCAATTGGTGCCGGCGAAGCTGCCTTCCCGGGGGAAGGCCATGGTCACCGGCGCGCGACGCGCAGTGTAGGGGTAGACATACTTGGAGTAGTCGAGCAGGCCGATATCGGCCTGGCCCTGAGCGATCTCGTTCGCGGCCTGGATACCGTCGCCGAAGATGTTCTGGATGTTCGGCCGGATCGCGGCGACGCGGTCGAAGGCCTTGTCGATTTCATACTGCGCCTCAGCGAAGGGTTTCCCCGTCTCGACGGCGGCCGCGACGATCAGGAAGAACATCGACGGCGTGTTGTTCGGGCTGACCAGCTTGATCTTGCCGCGGTAGCGGCTTTCCCAGAGCTCGGCATAGGTTTCGGGTGGGCGGACGCGGGTGTTGTGGAAGATGCCGCCGAGCGAGATGCCGAGCGCGGTGCCGTAACCATCCTCGTACATGAAGCGGGGATAGAGGTTCGCCAACGCCGGCATGCGGTCGCGCGGGAGTTCGGCGATCAGACCTTCGGCCTTCGCGATCGGGATCGCGAGGTCGTCGATGAACATCACGGAAAAGCGGGGATTTTCCTTGGTCGCGCGCATCTTCGCGACGTTCGCCAGTGTGAAGCCTTCCTCGGCCAGCACCTTGCAGCCGAAGTCGCGCTCGAAGGCCGGGATGATCTGGCGCTTGACGAAGTCGCCCTGCGCCCCGCCCCAGATGCCGACGACGATCTCCCGGGTTTGGGCGGCGACGCTTTTGACGAAGGGCGCGGCGAGCGCGGTGCCGAGCAGAGCGCGGCGGGTGGTGTTCATCATGTCATGCATTCCCTGTCTGACGTCCACTCATCCCGCGATCCGCCGCACGCCGATGCCGAGGCCCTTCTCGATCAGCAGCACCAGGCCGAGCGCGAAGAAGACCATCAGCGCCGATAGCGCAGCGATGGAGGGGTCGAAGAACTTCTGGATGGCGGCGTAGAGGAAGAGGGGCAGCGGGAAGCTGCGGGCATCGGCCAGCCACATGGAAATCGCGAAGTCATCAAAGGAGATGATGAAAGCGAAGATCCCGCCGGCGGCGATGCCTGGCCGGATCTGCGGCCAGATCACGTGGGTGAAGATCCGCACCGGGCCGGCGCCGAGGACGCGGGCCGCGTCCTCCAGCGTCGGATCGGCCGTGGTCAGCGCGCCGGAGACGGAGCGCACGACGTAGGGGATGCAGATGACGGTATGGCCGATCAGCAGTTGGATGAAGGCGCCGCGTAGGCCTATCGCGGAGAAGAACTGCAGCAACCCCACGCCGGTGACGATGAGGGGCACGACCAGCGGCCCGAGCACCAGCGCCAGAACGGCGGCGCGGCCAGGAAAGCGGCAACGCACCAGCGCCATGGCGCAGGGAATGCCGAGCGCGAGCGCAATGACGGTCGAGAGCATCGCAATCTTCAGCGAGACGATCAGGGACGCCTGCGCCTCCGGGTCCGACAGCACCGCGCCGTACCATTCCAAGGTGAAGCCCTCGGGCGGGAAGACGATGTAGGGCGTGTCGGAGATGGACATGGCGATCGGCACGACCAGCGGCGCGACGATAACCGCCAGCAGCACGGCCACGCAGAGACCGAGCGGCCAGGGCAGGCGGTCGGACGTCATGCCGCTGCCGTCCAGCGCCGCAGCCGTCGCCCGACGATGCCGATGAAGACCAGGTTCACCGCCAGCACCATCGCGACCAGCAAGGTCGACAGTGCGGCACCGAAGGGCCAGTCGTGCAGCGTCAGCACCTGTTGCTGGATCAGCGTCCCGAGCAGCGGCGAGAAGTTCCCGCCCAGGATCTGCGGCGTCACATAGGCCGCGGCGGTCAGCGAGAAGACCAGCGGCAGTCCCACGGCCAGGCCCGGCAGGGAAAGCGGCAGGACGATGCGGAGGAAGCGCTGCAACGGTCCGGCGCCCGCGATGGTCGCGGCCTGCTCCGCGGCCGGCGGGATCCGCGCGATGGCGCCGGCAAGCGGCAGCACCATGAAGGGCAGGAAGACATGCACCGAGGCGATCAGGACCGCCGCCTCGGTATAAAGGATGGACGGCGCGTCCTCGATGCCGATGCCGCCCAGCGTCCAGGCGATCAGCCCGTTGCGGCTGAGGATGGCCGACCAGCCATAGGACCGCACCACCACATTCACCAGCAGCGGCGTCACCAGCACCAGGGTCACAATGCGGGAGATCCAGGGCGCGGCGCGCGCGACCGCCCAGGCCAGCGGGAAGCCGACGATGGCGGCGGCCAGCGCCGCCAGGCTGGCCATCCGGGCGGTCCGCAGCAGGATGCGCCAGTAGAGATCGGTGGCGAAGGCGCGCTGATAGTTCTCCAGCGTGAAGCCGTACTGCATGACGCCGGCCTCGGTCCGCGCGGCGACACCAAGCCAGAGCGTCTGTGCCGCCGGCAGGATGAAGAAGCCGAGCAGGAACAGGACGGACGGCCCGGCCAGCAACCAGCCCGTCGCGGCCGCGGGCAGGGGGCGCGATGCCGATGGCACCCCGGTTGTCGTTCGGCTCGTCACGGCAAGGACGCTAACGCGGCCGTGAGATGCGGCGTCTGAAATAGCCGTCATAAATCGGGCGTCCAGCCCGAGGCTGCATCGGGCCTGTCCACATTCCGGGCGTGTTGCCCGTCAGATGGTCAGGCGCCTGCGCAGCCCGACGTCGCGCGCATGGGCGCGGAGAACCATATCGCGGTAGTAGGGCTCCAACCGGCGAGCCTCCGCGACCGCGGGCTCGAAGGATTCGCGATAAGCCGCGGTGAGCTCGCGCGCTTCCTGACGAAGCGCGGCCTCGTCCACGGTGGTGACGTGGCCGTCCTCGTACAGCACGCGGCCGTCCACGATGGTCATTCGGACCGAGCCCGCGGGCTCGCAGAACACGAGCTGGCGGCTCAGGTCGTTCAGTGGCGTGAAGGGCAAAGTATCCAGGTCGAGCAGCACGATGTCCGCCCGCGCGCCCACCGCCAGACGGCCGATATCCGGCCAGCGCAGCGCCCGCGCGCCGCCCTGCATCATGCAATCCAGGATCTCCGGCGCCTTGGGCCAGCGGCGGTAGTCCACGTCGGAAAGCGTGTGCACCAGCCCCGCCATCTTCAGCGCGGCCCAGGGGTTGATCGCATCGTCGGCCACCGCCTCGTCCGTGCCGATGCAGATGGGCACGCCGGCGTCACGCAGCGCGCGGAACGGCATGACGCCGCTGCCGAGGCGGAGATTGCAGACGGGGTTGTGCGCCACCGTCGCGCCGGCCTGCGCCAGCAGCGCCATGTCGGCGCCGTCGATCCAGATGGCGTGGATGACAACCATACGCTCGTCCAGCACACCGATGTCGTGCACCAGGCGCACCAGGCTCCTGCCGTATTTTTCCTCGCCCAAGACACGCTGCAGCTTGGTCTCCAGGATGTGGCAGTTGAAGGGCAGGTCGTGCTTCGCCGACAGCGCCGACAGCGCTTGGAAATAGGGCAGCGTGACCCGCTGCGGGGCCGAGCAGGACAACGCCGCGCCGATCCGCCCGCCCGCCGTCCCGTCCCAGCGCGTGATGAGGTGGTCGTAGAGCTCGAGCAGTTCCTCGGCCGGCTGGATCGGCGCGGCGTCCATGCCGGCGCGGATATCGGGCGGGAGGAGGTCGGCCAGAAAGGGGTACTTCTCGTATTCCACGACATTCGGCTGGTCGATCGCGAGCCGCGCGCGAAGGCCGCTGTCGCGATAGGCCTCGGCGATGCCGTCGATGCCCTCGGCCGAGGCGACGGGGACATGGAAGGCGTCGTCCATCACGGTCGTCACGCCGACGCGCAGCATCTCGATCGCGCCGAGCATGGTGCGGACGTAGTTCAGGCGCTTGACGGGCACGCCGGTCGCGAGCGGCGGCACCTCGTAGAGCATGAACACCTCGAGCGGCAGCCCGTCCACCATCCCGCGCAGGAAACTGCCGGGCGAGTGGAAATGCGCGTTGATCAGGCCGGGCATGGCAAGCCGGCCTCGGGCCTCGATGACGCGCGCGGGCGGCCTCTCTGGACAGAGCGCGGGCCCGATGGCCAGGATGCGGCCGTCGCCGATCAGGATGTCGGCCTCGGGCCAGACGCGGCCGGCGTCGAAGGTGAGGATCTGGGCGTTGCGGATCAGCAGGGACATCGGCGCATCCTGGCCGCTTCGCGCGGTACCTGGCCAGCCCCGATGAGCCACGCGGCGGAGGTCGGCCGCATCGTTGGCCGCGGCGCCGCGGCCGCGTGCCCGACCGCCTGAGAACCGCGATGCTCAAGACCCACAGCCGCTTCTCCTATCGCAGCATCGAGGAGCGCCCGCGCTTCCGCTGGCCCGGCGAGAAGGGTCTCGCCGTCTATGTCGCGTTGAATGTCGAGCACTACGCCTTCGGGGAGGGCCTGGTGGAGGATCTGGTCCCAGGCATGCCGCAGCCCGATGTGCTCAACGCGTCCTGGCGGGAATACGGCACGCGGGTCGGCGCCTGGCGCCTGCTGCGGCTGTTCGAATCCCGCGGGCTTCCGCTCACCATTCTGCTCAACAGCGAGATGTACGACCATGCCCCCGACCTCGTCGCGGCTTGCCGTGCGCTGGGCCACGAGATCTCCTGCCACGGCCGCACCAATTCCGAGAGCCAGGGCGGGCTGGACGAAGCCGCGGAGCGGGCCCTGATCGCCGAAGCCACGCAGCGCATCGCGCAGGCCGAAGGCAGGCCGCCGCCCGGCTGGCTCGGCCCGTGGCTGGCGGAAACCGAGCGGACGCCCGAACTGATCAGACAAGCGGGCTACCGCTATATCCTGGACTGGTGCGCCGACGACCAGCCGATCTGGCTGGCCACAGCCACAGGGCCGCTGCTCGCGCTGCCCTATTCGCAGGAGATCAACGACAGCGCCGCCATCATGGGCCGCCAGGTCGGAGCCGCCGAGTTCGCGGACATGATCATCGACCAGGTGGACCAGATGATCGAGGACAGCCGCGCCCCGGACAGCCCGCCGCTCGTCTTCGGCCTGGCGCTCCACAACAACATCATTGGGCAGCCCTTCCGGCGGAAGCACCTGGCGCGTGCGATGAATCACCTGCGAGCCCGCGCCGGCGAGGTCTGGATCACGCGCGCCGCCGACATCGCGGACTTCATCCACGCCGATCCGACACGGGCGGCCTAACCCTTCAGCAGGGCCTCAAGCGCGGGCGCCAGCCCGATCGTCGGCCGCTCGCCGGGATGCGCGAGGCTGCCGGCCCTTGCCTTGATGGGCTTGAGGCGCACCAGCATCTCGCATAGCCCCACCCCCGCCGCGATGCCGTCCAGCACGGGCACCGGAACCCGGTCCGCGATGCGGGGCGGCATGCCGGCCATCGCCGCGCCGCACAGCACAACGACTTCGGCCTCGGCTTCCGTCACCAGCGCGGCGGCCGCAGCAGCGACCAGGTCGTCCACCGTGCGCGGGTTGGCATAGGCATCGATAGGCGATGCGGTGATCGCCCTGATCCCGGCCAGCCTTCCCGCCAGCCCATACTGCGCAACGAGTTCGCGGTAGACGCCCGGCGTCCCGAAGGTCACTAGCCCGAAGCGTGTGCCGAGCAGGCAGGCCGCGTGCATCGCGGCCTCCGTCATGCCAACAACCGGCACACCCAGCACCTCCCGCGCCGCGAGCAGGCCGGTGTCGTAGGACACCGCCAGCAGCACCGCATCGGCGCCCGGCACGTGCTCCGCCAGCAGGTCCAGCATGGCGTGCGCGGCGACCGCGTTCTCGGCGCGGGAATTGATGACGCGCGCGCCGAAGCGCCCGGTCAGCGGCACGATCTCGGTCCCTGGCGAGGCCACCGCACGGGCGGCGCGTTCGCAGAGCTCCGTCACCTGCGGCGAGGTGTTCGGATTGGCGACGAGAAGGCGCAAGGCAGGGCTCCCGCGGCTGACACGGCGCCGAGTATGCCGGGCCGGCCCGCCTCTGTCGCCGCGCTGCGTGCTGCCCTGAAAAGCGGCAGCCTGTGCAGGCCTTGGGCTACGCTCCGCTCCGGGCGATGTCTTGCGCAGCGTCGGCGGGCTTGCGGCGAGGCACGGCGCCGCGCCGTAATGCTGCGGTAACCACGGGGGGGAACCCGGCACCATGCGTCGAGCTCGTCTTCTTCTCGCCGCCCTCGCGCTGACGCTGTCGGCCGGGGCGGCGTCCGGCCAGACCACCATGCGCTGGCTCAGCCAGTCCCAGCAGGCCAGCACCCAATTCCCGGTCGAGACCGCCGCCATGGAGCGCATGACCGCCGCAGATGGCGTGCGCATCGAGCGCAGCGAGTTCCAGACGCTCGGGCTCAACATGGCCGATGCGCTACGGCTTGTGCGCGCCGGCACCTTCGACATCGTCTCCACGCAGGTTGGCCTCGCCGCGCGCGACGATCCCTTCCTCGAGGGCATCGACCTCATCGGCGTCTCCACCGACATGGGTGAGCTGCGCATCGCCGTGAACGCCTATCGCGAAGCCTTCAACGCCCGCATCGAGCAGCGCTTCGGCGCGCGCGTGCTCGCGATCTGGCCCTTCGGCCCGCAGGTCTTCTTCTGCAACCAGCCGATCCGGACTCTGGACGACCTGCGCGGGATGAAGGTGCGGTCCTTCACCGCATCCATGTCGGCCTTGCTTGAGCGCCTGGGCGCGACGCCGGTCACGCTGGCCTTCCCGGAAGTCTACCCGGCGCTGCAGCGGGGGCTGGCGACCTGCGGCATCACCTCGCCCACCTCGGCCAATACGGGCAAGTGGCCGGAGGTGACGACGCATCTCATGCCGCTCTCGGTCTCGGGCTCGGTGCAGGCGCATCTCGTGAACCTCGCCTGGTGGAACCGCCTGCCGCCCGCGCAGCGCGAGGCACTCACCGCGCAGTTCAGGCGGATGGAGGACGAGCTGTGGCAGCTCGCGAGCGTGACCAACGAGGATGCGACGGCCTGCTCGATCGGACTGCCGAGCTGCCTGCGGCAAGCGCATGGGGCTTACAACATGACCCTCGTCCAGGTCAGCGAGGCCGACAAGGCGCGGCTGCGGCGGATCTCGGAGGAGGTGATCGTCAGCGAATGGGCACAGCGCTGCGCCCGCGGTTACCCCAGCTGCGCGCAGGTCTGGAACGACACCGTCGGCCGCGCCCGCGGCGTGGCGATCAGGTAGGGTGCGGCGCGGCGTGACCGCGCCTGTCACCTGTCTCCGCCGCGTCGCCTGGCTAGTCGCCTGGGACGCGGCGGCGGGCCGGCATGTCTACCTGCGCGACGCCGACCTCGCCTTCGCGGGCGACACCATCCTGCAGGCCGGCGGGCATTGGGAAGGCGTCGCGGCACGGGAGATCGCAGGCGAGGCGCTCTTCGTCATCCCCGGCCTGATCAACATCCACTGCCACCCCGCGCAATCGCCCCTCTTCCGTGGCTATGTCGAGGAGTTCGGCAACCCCCGCCTCTTCTATTCGTCCCGCCACCGCTTCCGGCAATGCTTCCTCCCGGACGCCGAGGCGCAGCTTGCCGCGGCGCGCTACGGCCTCGCGGAGCTGTTGGCCGGCGGCGTGACGACGGCGGTGGATCTCAGCCACGCCTATCCCGGCTGGCTCGACCTGCTGGCGGAAAGCGGGCTGCGCGCGGTGGCAGCGCCCATGTTCCGCTCGGCCGCCTGGTACACCGACACCGGGCAGGAGACGCAGTACGAATGGTCGGCCGACCTTGGTGAGGCCGCCTTCGCCGAAGCCGGCGCCGTGATGGAGCAGGCCGAGCGGCACCCGAGCCGCCGGCTTTCCGCCATGGTCTCGCCGGCGCAGGTGGACACCTGCACGCCGGACCTGCTGACGCGGAGCGCGGCGTTGGCCCGCCGCACCGGCCGGCCGCTGCACACCCACGCCGCGCAAAGCCTTGCCGAGTTCGCCGGCATGGCGCGGCGCCACGACACGACCCCCATTGCCTTCCTGCATCGCCTCGGCTTCCTCGGACCGCGCACCATCGTCGGCCACGCGGTCTTCACCGACGAGCATCCCTGGCTGGTCTGGCCGACGCGGGAGGACCTGGCGCTGCTGGCCGGCAGCGACACCGCCGTCGCGCATTGCCCGCTGGTCTTCCTGCGCGACGGCACGCTGCTGCACGACCTCGGGCGTTATCTCGAGGCCGGCATCACGATCGCGATCGGCACCGACACGCATCCCCAGAGCCTGCTGGAGGAGATGCGGCTCGCGGAGCTGCTGGCCCGTGCCGCCGCCGGCCCGCGCCACCGCTGCGACACCGCCGCAATCTTCCATTCCGCCACCATCGGCGCCGCGCGCGTGCTGGGGCGGGACGATCTCGGCCGCCTCGCCGCCGGCGCCCGGGCCGATATCGTGGCGTGCCGGTTGGATCACCCCGCTATGCAGCCCGTGCGAGACCCCTTGCGGAACCTGATCCATGTCGCGGCCGAGCGCGCGATCCGCGACGTCTGGGTCGCCGGCGAGCAGCGCGTGGCAGAGGGGACGGTCCTGCCGATCGACATGGCCTCTGCCGCGCGCGCGCTCGGCGTGCAGCAGGGGCGGCTGGACGCGGAGGCGCGCCGTCGCGATCCCGAGGCCTGGCAAGACGACGCCGCCGCGCCGCCGAGCCTGCGACACGCCGCGGGTCCCTTGTAAACTCCTGATGAATGCCGGCGACGCGGTTTTGCCACGGCGAGCTCCGGGAGGAACGGCGCCGCGAACCGCGCCGCGCCCGGTTGCCTGGACCGGCAGCCTGTGTGAACGTCGAACGACCGCCACCATTCGGGATGCCAGGCCATGCGCCGTTTCCTTGCGCTCCTCGCCGCCCTCGCCGCCGCGCCCGTCATGGCCCAGGCACAGTCGCCGATGACGCTGCTGGCCTATGCCGGGATCTTCCGGGACAACTATACCGCGACCGTCGTCGCGCCCTTCGGCGGCGTGCAGTACGTGGAGGGCGGCACCAGCGCGCAGATGCTCGGCACGCTCCGTGCGCAGCGGGCCGATCCGCAGATCGACGTGGTCATCATGGACGTGACCACCGCCGCGATCGCCTGCGCCGAGGGCCTGGTGGAGCGGCTCAACCCCGCCGACTTCCCGGTCTTCGCGGAGCTCGACCAGCAGGCCCGCGACGCCGGCGTTGGCTGCGGGCCCGCGGTGACCTACGACCATCTTGTGCTCGTCTACGACGCGCAGAACGTGCGCCCGGCGCCCACCGGCTTCGCGGCCATGTGGGATCCTGCCTGGCGCGGGCGCCTTGCGGTCTCCGCGCCGCCGAACATCCAGGGCCTGGCGCTGACCGCAATCCTGGCGCATTCGACGACGGGGAACTGGCGGGAGGCGAACCAGGCCTTTCCGCGGCTGCGCCAGCTCGCGCCGTCCGTGCAGACCTTCGATCCCAATCCCGATGGCTACACGCTGATCCTGAACGACCAGGTCCGCTTCGCCACGGGCTGGAACGCGCGCGCGCAGCTCTATCGCGACCAGTCGAATGGCCGTATCGGCGTGGTGCTGCCGCAGGAAGGCACGGTGTTCCAGATCAACACGATCAACATCGTCGCCAATGCCAGGAACCGCGCGCGCGCCGCGGCCTTCGTCACCCATGCGCTGTCCACCGGTCCGCAGGCGGCCTTTACGGAGCGGATGTTCTACGGCCCCACCAACACGCGCGCGACGGTCAGCCCCGCGGCGATGGCGCGCACGGCTTTGGCGCCGGAGTATCGCAGCCGGGTCATCCCTCTCGACTGGAACGAGATGCTGCAGGTGCGCGACAACTGGAACCAGCGCTGGCGGCGCGAGGTCATCGCAGCCTCTGGCCGCTGACTTGGCCGCGGAGCACCACCTCGTCCTGGAAGGGCTGACGCGCCGCTTTGGGGCCAACCCGCCGGCGGTGGACAGGCTGTCGCTCGGGCTGCAACGCGGCGCGCTGCTGGCGCTGCTGGGTCCCTCGGGCTGCGGCAAGACGACGACGCTGCGCCTGATCGCGGGGCTGGAGCGCGCCGATGCCGGGCGCGTGCTGGTCGCCGGCCACGACGTCACTCCCTTGCCGCCCGAGGTGCGCAACATGGGGGTCGTCTTCCAGTCCTATGCGCTGTTCCCGCACATGACGGCCGCCGGCAATGTCGCCTTCGGGCTGGAGACGCGCCGGCTTTCCCGCGCCGAGCGCCAGGAGCGCGTGGCCGAGGCGCTGGCGCTGGTCGGCTTGTCCGACCTCGCGCATCGCAAGCCACGCGCGCTTTCCGGCGGCCAGCAGCAGCGCGTCGCGCTTGCCCGGGCGCTGGCGATCCGGCCGGAATTGCTTCTGCTGGACGAGCCGCTCTCCGCGCTCGATGCCCAGCTTCGCGACGGCATGCGGGAGGAGATCCGCGCGCTGCAACGCCGCCTCGGCACCACCACTGTCTTCGTGACCCACGATCAGGCCGAAGCGCTGGCCATGGCCGACTTGGTCGCGGTGATAAATGCCGGAAGGCTGGAGCAACTCGGCACGCCGGAAGACCTCTTTGAACGCCCCGCCACACCCTTCGTCGCGGGCTTCGTCGGCCGCTCCTCCCGCTTCGCCGCGACGGTCGAGGCGCCGGGCTGCGTACGCGTCGGCTCCTGCCTGCTGGACGCGGCGGACACGCCGCCGGCGGGCGCCGCCCAGGTCTTTATCCGCCCGCACCGCGTGATGGTCGGCGACGCCGGCGTGCTCCGAGGGCGGATCATCACGCGGACCTACGAAGGGGCAACGGCGCTGCTGACCATCGAGACGGAAATCGGCCCGTTGCAGGCCGAGGTCGCAGCGACAATGGCAATCCGCGCGGGCGATGCCGTGGGCGCCACCTTGCCGCGCGACGCGCTGCGCGTCTTCCCCGCATGATCGGCTGGCTGCTCGCCGCCCCCGCGCTGGCGGTGATCGCCATGGGCTTCGGGCTGCCTGTCCTGGTGCTGTTCCGGATGAGCCTGAACCGCACGGACGAGATGGGCGCGATGCGGCCGGATCTCGGCCTGCAGACCTACACGAAGCTGCTGCAGGACGAGTTCATCGGCGAGATCGCGCTCGACACGCTGGTGCTGGCCGCGGGCTGCGCGGCGATCGCGGTGGCGCTGGCGCTGCCTGTCGCGATGGCGATCCGCGCCGCGTCGCCGCGCTGGCGGGGACCGCTGGCGCTGGCCGCCGTCGCGCCGCTACTGGTGTCCGGCACGGCGCGCATCATCGGCTGGCTGGCCATCCTGGGCGACGCCGGCCTGGTCAACACGCTGCTGGTCGGCCTCGGCCTGCCGGAGCAGCGGCTGATCAACAACTGGACCGGTGTGCGCATCGGGTTGACGGAGAGCCTGATGCCCTATGCCGTGCTGGTGCTGCTGGCGGGCCTCGGGCGGCTGGACCCGCGGCTGGACGAGGCGGCAGCGACGCTCGGCGCGGGCCGTGCGCGCACCTTCCTGCGCGTGACGCTGCCCTTGGCATCGCCGGCGCTGGCGGCGGCCTTCGCGCTCTGCCTCGTGCTCGGCATTTCCGCCTTCATCACCCCGCGGCTGATGGGCGGCGGCCGCGTCTTTGTCGTGGCCACCGAGATCTTCGACCAGGCGCTGGAGAGCGTGGATTGGCCCGCAGCATCGGCCATGGCGATGATGCTGCTCGCTGCGGTCGGTGCTCTGGCTGTGTTGCGGTCGCTGATCCCGGAGCGTGGGCGATGAATCGCGCCGGGCCACGTCGCGCCGGGCCGGTGCTGTGGATCGCGGCCGCCGCGGGCTATGCGCTGCTGCTCTCGCCGGTCGTGGTCGTGGCGGTGGTGAGCTTCTCCGCCGGCCAGTTCCTGGCCTTCCCGCCGCCGGGCCTGTCGCTGCGCTGGTACCAGGCGCTGTTCGCCAATGCCGAGATTATGACGGCGCTCGCGACCTCTGCGACCTTGGCGGCTGTCGTGACCGTGTTGTCCCTGCTGGTCGGTCTGCCGACGGCCTATGCGATCGCGCGGCTGACCTTCCCGGGCCGACGGTTGCTCGCAGACCTGCTGGCGGCGCCGTTGCTGCTGCCAACGCTGGTGATCGGCCTCGCCCTGCTGCTCGCGCTGCAACCCCTGAAGCTTGTGGCGACCTGGCCCGGGCTGGTGCTGGCTCATTGCACGCTCGCGGTGCCCTTCGCGGTGCGCATCATGACGACCGCGATCGCCGCGGTGCCGGCCGAGCTGGAAGCCGCGGCGCGCACCCTGGGCTCGGGCCCGGTCCGGGCAGCGCTGCGCGTTACCCTGCCGCTTTCCGTCCCCGGGATCCTGGCGGCCGCCGCGCTGTCCTTCCTGGTTTCCTTCGACGAGACCGTCATCTCGCTCTTCATCGTCGGACCGCGCCTGACCACGCTGCCGGTCGAATTGTTCCGCTACGCCGAGAACCGTACCGACCCGCTGGTCGCTGCGCTGTCCATGCTGCTGATCGTCATCGCGCTCGCCGTGGTGCTGCTGGTGGAGCGCGCTGCCGGGCTGACCAAGACCCTCGCCAAGGACTGATCCCATGCCGAAATACGTCGTCGAGCCGATGCCTGCGCCGATCTCGCCCGAGGTCGTCGCCCTGCTGGAGCAGGCGGAGACCGCGACCATCGGGCATTGGCGCCATTGGGGCTTCGTGGACCGCGACATCCGTGCGCTGCTGCGCGGCAAGCGCGTGGCGGGCACGGCCGTGACGGTGCAGATCCCGGGGCCCGACAGCACGCTGCTGCATCACGCGTTGGGCCTGCTGAGGCGTGGCGACGTGCTGGTGGTGGACCGGCTCGGCGACATCCGGCACGCCTGCTGGGGCGGCGGCGTGACCGTTGCCGCCAAAGCCGCCGGTGCCAAGGCCGGCGTGGTGGACGGGCCCTGCACCGACCTGGAGGAGGTCGAGGCGTCGGACTTCCCGCTCTGGGGGCGCGGTCTCGCGCCGATCACGACGCGGATCTATGACCTTGGCGGACGGCTGAATGTGCCGGTCTCGATCGGCGGCGCGGTGGTCTGCCCGGGCGACGCCGTGCTCTGCGACGAGTCCGGGGTGCTCGTGCTTCCGCCGGCGGAGGCTGAGGCCGAGGCGCGCGCGGCGATCGCGCGGCAGGAGAGGGGCTTGGCCAACCAGGCGAAGTGCGCGGCCGGTGCCAAGCTTGGTGAGCTCAGCGGCGCCTCGGCCAAGGTCCTGGCGGGGCTGTCGTGACGGACTTCGCCTGCGCCAAGCGGCCCGCCACGGGCTCTCGCGGTGTCGTCTGTTCCAATCATCCCTTGGCTTCCGCGGCGGGCGGCGAAATCCTCTCGGCCGGCGGCAACGCCGCGGACGCCGCGATCGCGACGCTCTTCGCGCTGACGGTGGTGGAGCCGATGATGGTCGGCATCCTGGGCGGCGGCATCGGCCATGTCCGGCTGGCCGACGGCCGGCACGTCATCATCGACGGGCAGAGCACGGCGCCCGGCGCGTCCTACGAGACCATGTTCCCGCTCGCTCCCGGCGCGGGGCCCGAGGTGCTGGAATCCGCCGGCCGCGCCAACGCCGTCGGAGCGCTTGCGGTCGCCGTGCCGGGATCGCTGCGGGCCTGGACGAGCACGCTGGAACGCTACGGCACCATGTCTCTGGACGACGTGCTGCAGCCCGCGATCCGGCTGGCCGAGCGTGGCTTCACGGTCTCGCCCTACCTCGCGGGCGCCATCGCGGATGTCGAGTCCGACATGGCGCGCGACCCGGAACTCGGGCCGATCTTCTATCCCGGCGGCGACCGGCTGCGCAGCGATGCGCGCCTGGCCCAGCCCGCCTATGCCGGGACGCTGCGCGCCATCGCGAAGGATGGTCCGGACCTGCTGCATGGCGGCGCGCTCGGCGCGCTGATGTCGGAGACGCTGCAGCGCTGCGGCGGGATCATGACGGCCGAGGACATTGCTCGGGCGGCGCCGATCGAGCGCGAGCCCGTCATCGGCACCTATCGCGGCTACACCATCATCGGCCCGCCGCCGCCCGCGTCGTCCGGCGTTCACATCGCGCAGATGCTGAACATCCTCGAAGGGTTCGATGTCGGCGCGGTGGGCTTCGGCGGCGCGGACAACGTGCACCTGCTGGCCGAGGTGCTGAAGATTGCTTTCGCCGACCGCGCGGTGGCCACCGCCGACCCCGCCTTCGTGGACGTGCCGGTCGCAAGGATCATCGCCAAGGACTATGCCGCGAAGCGACGGAGCGCGATCCGCATGGACCGCGCGCAGGAGTGGCTGCCCGATCCCTTGCTCCGGGAATCCCCGAACACCACGCATGTCACCGTGGCCGACGCCATGGGCAACGTCGTCGCGACGACTCAGACCATCAACAGCCTGTTCGGCGCGCGCCTCGGCATTCCCGGCACGGGGATAATTGCCAACAACTACATGCTGAATTTCGAACCTCGCCCCGGCACCGCGCTGTCGGTCGCGCCGGGCAAGCGCGTCTATACGTCCATGGCGCCGATGATGGTAACGAAGGACGGCGCCCTTCGCTGGGCGCTCGGCCAGCCCGGCGGTCTGCGGATCTTCGGCAGCACGATGCAGGCCATCATCAACCTGATAGACCACCGCATGGACCTGCAGCGCGCGGTGGAGGCGCCGCGCGCCTGGACCCGCGGCTTCGGGCTGGAACTCGAGCCCGCCTATTCGAGCGACCTAGCCGCGGCGCTCGCCGCGCGCGGCCATCGCGTCGAGCGCGTGAAGACCATTGGCGGGGGACTGAATGCGATCGCCTTCAATCCCGACGGCAGCATGACCGGTGCGGCCTGCTGGCGCGCGGATGGCTCGGTCGTCGCGCTCGGCGGCGGGCTGGCGCGCGCCGGCATCCGCTTTTCCCCCGACGCCGCGGCCAAGAATTGAGGACGCCATGACACAGAAGATCGTGATGCTGCAGCCCATCGGCGAGGAGCAGGAGGCCATCATCCGCTCCCTTCTGCCGGAGGGCTTCACCGTCTCCGGCATCAAGGGCCGCAGCCCCGACGACGTGAAGGAAGGTGTCTCGGACGCCGATTACGGCGTCTGGTGGGATTTGCCGATCACGTCGGACATCGTCGCCGCCGCGCCACGCATCAAGCTGTTTCATAAGTGGGGCGTCGGCATCGACAACATCGACGTCGAGGCCTGCCGGGCAAAGGGTATCCGCATCGCGCGGACCACGGGATCGAACGCGATCCCAGTAGCGGAGGCGACGATCGGCCTGATGATCGCGATCGCGCGCCGCATCGTGCAGGCGCATGTCTCCGTGGTCGCCGGCGGCTGGCCGAAGAACGAGGTCTGGCGCCACTCCATTCTCGTTTCCGGCAAGACCGTCGGAATCCTGGGGCTGGGCGCGATCGGCAAGGGGGTCGCGAAGCGCTTGCGCGGCTTCGACTGCACCATCCTCTATCACAACCGCAGGCGGCTTCCGGAAGCTGAGGAGCACGCGCTCGGCGTCCAGTACCGGCCGCTCGACCAGATGCTCGCGGAATGCGACATCCTGTCGCTGAACTGCCCGCTGACGCCGGAGACCGCCGGCATGATCAACGCGCAGAAGCTGGCCCTGATGAAGAAGGGCGCGCTGCTGGTGAACGTCGCGCGCGGCGGGATCGTGGTGGAGGTCGACCTGGTCGCGGCGCTGAAGTCCGGTCACCTCGCGGGCGCGGCGGTGGATGTGTTCGACCAGGAACCGCCGCCCGCAGACCATCCGCTGCTGCACATGCAGAACGTGATCTGCACGCCGCACACGGCGTCGACGGCCTATGAGAATTCCAGGCGCAGCGTGGCGCATTGGCTCGGGAACATCCTCCGCGTGCACAAGGGCGAGGATATCCCGGCGCAGGACGTCGTGCTGTGAAATGACCTCCCCCGCCCTTCGGTTGCCCTCCCCCGCCTGCGGGGGAGGGAGGCGCTGAAGTAGGGAAGGGTAGCCCTTTCGCCCTACTGCTTCGCGTAGTGATGGCAGAATCCCGCGCCGATCTCGGTCAGCCTCTCCGCGATCAGTTTGCCGCTCTCCGCGCTGCACAGCCTGGGATCGCCGGTGCCCAGCCCGTTCGGGCTGACCACGTCGTATTCGTGCGGCGTCGTGACTTCTGCCCCGTTGAAGCTGAGCGACCCCCAGCCCTGGAACGGCAACCCGAGCGCCGAGCCGGTACCCTTGCGCGGCTCAGGGATCAGGTCGGCGCGGATCCGCTCCGGGAACAGGTGCATGCAGAGACTGGTCAGCGGGTCTGCGCCGTGGCTGCTGACCGCTTTCGCCTTCTCCGCCCCCAGCAGCTTTGGCATCTCGGCATAGGCGATGCGCCAGAGATAGAGCGCGGGGATCACCGGTCCGCCCATGTGCATCACCGCCCGCGTCGCCTCGTTGATCGCGTTCACGTTGCCGCCATGGCCGTTGATCACGACCAGCTTCGTCAGCTTGTGCCGCAGCAACTCGGAAAACAGCTCGTCCAGCACGGCCCGAAAGGTCGCGGCGGACAGCGCGATGCCGCCGATCATCGGGCCGAAGAAATCGCCCTTGCCGAAGGGCAGCACCGGCGCGACGACGGTTCGCGTGCCTTCCGCCGTCGCCTTCAGCGCGATCAACTCGGCCATCTTCTCCGCCAGGAAGTAGTCGCCCATCGGGGCGTGCGGGCCCTGGTCCTCGTGGCTGCCCATCGGCAGCAGGATCACGGGGTTTTTGGAATACAGCGCGCGGGCCTCGTCGCCCGTGATCTCGCCCATGCGGACCTTGGTGATCGGAACATCGGTCATCTGGCTCTCCTTCCTAATCAGCCGATCTCTTCGGCGCGGATGCAGGCAACGCGCTGCCCCGGGCCACCGAGCGACCGCAGCGCGGGCACCTCCTCGGCGCAGGCCGGGCGCGCATGCGCGCAACGCGTGCGGAACACGCAGCCCGAAGGCGGGCTGGATGGGCTCGGCGGATCGCCGGGCAGGATGATGCGCGCGGCGCGCCTGGCGGGATCCAGCGCCGGCGTCGCCGACAGTAGCGCGCGGGTATAGGGATGCAGCGGCCACGCGAAGACCTCGCTCGCCGGCCCTTCCTCCATGACGCGGCCGAGATACATCACGGCGACCCGGTCGCAGAGATGGCGGACCACGTGCAGGTCGTGGCTGATGAAGACCATAGCGAGACCCAGGTCACGCCGCAGCTGCGCCAGCAGCTTCACCACTTGTGCCTGGATCGAGACATCGAGCGCGCTGACAGGCTCATCAGCCATCAGAAAGTCCGGCCCGGTCGCCAGCGCGCGCGCGATGCCGACGCGCTGGCGCTGACCTCCGCTGAACTCATGCGGGAAAGCATCGGCGCGCGCGGGATCGAGCCCGACGCGCGCTAGCAGAGCCTTGACCTGCTCCGCACGCTGCGCCGCGCTGAGCCCGCCATGGATCTCGATCCCGTCTGCGATCTGCGCGCCGACGCTGCGCCGGGGATCGAGGCTGCCGAACGGATCCTGGAAGACGATGCCCATGCGCGAGCGTAGCTTCCGCCAGGCCGCGCTGCCCGGCCTCGGCAGCGGCGCGCCGTCGAAAGTAACGCTGCCCCCGGTCGGCGCCAGCAGGCCGAGCAGCAGACGGCCAAGCGTGCTCTTGCCGCTGCCGCTCTCGCCGACGACGCCGAGCGCCTCGCCGCGAGCGACCTCGGCATCCACGCCGGCGACGGCCCGCACCGGCCTGCCGCGGGCCACGATGCCGCGCGACGCGAAGGTCATCTCGACGGCCCTGGCCTCGACCAGTGCGGCCATCACGCGATCTCCCGCCACCGCAGGCAGCGGACCTCTCGCTCACCGACCTGCTCGAGCTCCGGCCGGCGCTCGCAGGCGGGCTTCGCATGCGGGCAGCGCGGGGCGAAGCGGCAGCCCGGTGGCCAGGCATCGGGACGCGGCACGACGCCCGGGATTCCCTCGGGCTCCTCGTCGCCATCCGGGACGGCCGCGAGCAGGGCGCGGGTATAGGGATGCAGCGGCCGCGCGAAGACCTCGGCAACGCTGCCGCGCTCCACCACCTGCGCCGCGTACATCACCGCCACCTGGTCTGCGGTCTCCGCCACGACGCCGAGGGAATGCGTGATCAGCACCACGCCCATCCCTTCCTCACGCCGCAGCTCCGCCAGCAATTCCAGGATCCCGGCCTGGACCGTGACGTCGAGCGCCGTGGTGGGCTCGTCAGCCATCAGCAGGCGCGGCCGGTTGGCGATCGCCATCGCGATCATCACGCGCTGGCGCATGCCGCCGGAAAGCTCATGCGGATAGGCGCGTGCGCGCCGTTCGGGATCGGCGATGCCGACGCGTTGAAGCAACTCTACGGCCTCACGGTCGGTGTCCGCCGCCTTGCGATGGACGCGGATCGCCTCGGCAACCTGGTCGCCGACGCGGTGCACGGGGTTGAGACTGCTCATCGGGTCCTGGAAGACCATTGCGATGGCCCCGCCGCGCAGCCGGCGGCGCTGCTCCTCCTCCATTTCCAGCAGGTCTCGGCCTTCGAAGCGTGCGATGCCGGCTGTGACCTGCGCGACCGGCGGCAGCAGGCCCATCACGGCGGTGGCAGTGATGGACTTGCCCGACCCGCTCTCGCCTACGATCGCCAGCGTCTGGCCGGCCTCGACGGAGAAGGAGACGTCCTCGACCGGCCGGATGATGCCGCCCGGCGTCGCGATCTCCACCGTCAGGCCGCGGACGTCGAGCAGCGGCGCGGGATCGCGAGCCGGCAGCAGGCCGGGAAGGAGGCGATCGATCGCGCGCAGCTTCGGCGCGCGTGCGCCGCCCTTCCGATCCACCGCGTCGCGCAGCGCGTCGCAGAGCAGGTTCATCGCCAGGATCGTCACCGTCAGCGCTGCGCAGGGCCAGAGCAGGTAAGTCGGCGCCTGCTCCATCGTCGCGCGCGCGCCGCGGATCATAAGGCCCCAGGACGGCGTCGGCGGCACCACGCCAAGGCCGAGGAAGGAAAGGCCGCTCTCCACCACCACCGCCGCGGCGACGGCGAGCGAGAATTGCACGGTCACCGGCCCCGCAATGTTCGGCAGGATCGTACGCAGCAGGATGCGCGGCGTCGGCGCACCAAGTGCGCGCACCGCTTCCACGTAGTCATGACTGCGCGCTGACAGCACTTCGCCGAAGGTGACCCGCACGAAGCCCGGGAGATACAGGATGGACAGCACCAGGATCAGCGTGCCGGTGCCGGGGCCGAGGATCGTCACCACCAGCAGCGCCAGAAGGATCGGCGGGAAGCACAGCACGATGTCCGCGGTGCGGACGGCGAGGAACTCCGCAACGCCACGGAACCAGCCCGCGAGCAGGCCGAGCGCCGTCCCGATCAGGCCGGCGATCGCCGCCGAGGCGAAGGCCACCGCGAGCGAGGCCCGCGCGCCCCAGATGATGCGGGAGAGGATGTCGCGCCCGAATTCGTCGCGGCCGAGCGGGCTGCCCGGCAGCCAGGCCGCCAGCCGGTTGCCGACATCCTGGCGGATCGGATCCGGCAGTGGCAGCAGCGGCGCCGCCACCGCGACCAGGATGATCCCGGCGACGACGATGCCGGGCAGGATCAGCTTCCTCAAGACCGCGCGATCCGCGGATCGAGCACGGCGTAGAGCAGGTCCATCACGAGGTTGATCAACAGGAACAGGCCCGAGACCGTCAGCACGATGCCGACCACCATCGGGTAGTCCCGCGCTTCCACCGCGCGCAGCAGCGGCGTGGAGAGGCCCGGCCAGTTGAAGACGTACTCCACCAGCACTGTGCCGCCGAGCAGCGTCCCCATCTGTAGCCCGATCACCGTCGTCACCGGGATCATCGCGTTGCGGACGACGTGGCGGCGGATGACGCGACCCGGCGTCAGGCCCTTCGCGCGGGCCGTGCGCACATGGTCGCGCGAGAGCTGGTCCAGCACCGAGGCCCGTGCCATGCGGAACACCGTCGCCGCCAGACCCTTCGCGATTGCGACAGCGGGAAGCAGCAGCAGCAGGAGGTGCCGGCTCGGATCCTGCGCGAACGGCGTGTAGCCGCCGGCCGGCATCCAGCGCAGCCATTGCGCCAGGACCAGGATCAGCAGTGTCCCCAGCACGAATACCGGCAGCGCCTGGAGGAAGGCCGCGGTGGCGGAGGCGATGCGGTCGAAGGTTCCACCGGCGCGCACAGCTGCGAAGGTGCCGGCGGGCAGCGCAATGACCACCGCCAGCAGCGTGCCAGCCGCGATGAGTTCCAGCGTGCGGGGTAGGCGCAACGCGATCTCCTGCGCCACGGGGTAGTCGTCCACCAGCGAATTGCCTAGGTCGCCCTGCGTGAGCCGCTCCAGGAACTCCAGGTATTGCAACAGGATAGGCCGATCGAGGCCGAGCTTCTCGCGCAGTTCCTGCACGGCGTAGGGGTCGGGGGAGGTGCCGCCGCCGGAAAGCAGCAGCTCCGCCGGGTCGCCCGGGACCATGTGCAGGGTGAGGAACACCACCGTCGCCACCACCCAGACCAGAACGACGGAGACGGCGATGCGCTTGATCAGCCAGAGCATCAGGAGACTGCCACGAACTCCAGGTTCACGCCGCTCGACAGGCTGAGGGCGCCGGGCAGGATCTTGAAACCGGTGACGCGGCGGTCGAACGCGTAGCCCTGCTCGCGCCAGGCGAGGCCCACGATCGGCACTTCCTCGAGCGCGGCGCGCTGCATGTCCCGGTAGATCTCGATGCGCTTCGCCGTGTCGAATTCCTCGCGGCCCTTGCGCAGCAACTCGGTGGTGCGCGGCGTGCGTAGGCCGAAGCTCCGCCCATGCGCGGCGGAGAGCGAGGTGTCCAACACGACCGTCAGGCCGTCGGGGTCGTTGAAGTCGGCGGAGACGCCATGCACCGCCAGGTCGTACTGCCCGCGGATGCCCATGCTGGTGCGCGTCGCCCAGTCCACCACGCGCAGCTCCGCCCGGATGCCGATCGCGGCGAGATACTGTTGCGCGACTTCGGCGCTGTCCTTGTGCATGTTGAAGGCGCCGGTGGTCAGCAAGGTCGTGTTGAACCCGTTGGCAAGCCCGGCCTGGCTCAGCAGGGCCTTGGCGCGTTCGGGGTCGTAGTTGTGGCCGCGCGAGAGCTCGGCGTCCCACCAGGGCGTGCCCTCGACGATCGGCATGCCTTCCAGGATCTTGCCGCGGCCGGAGAAGGCGACGCGGACGATGTCCTCGCGTTTGACGGCGTGGGCGACGGCACGGCGGACCAGCGGGTTGTCGAAAGGCGGCCGCGTGCCGTTGAACAGGATGTCCATAAAGGGCCCCATCGTGCTCTCGAGCCTGAAGCGCGGATCGGCTTCCACCGCCGCCATGCCGGTCCAGGGCACGAATTCGATGAAGTCCTGGTCGCCGGATTGCAGCGCGGCGAGGCGCAGCGATTCGTCGGCGATCAGGGTCATGCGGATGGTGCGCGTCTTCGGCTGGCCGGGCTGCCAGTAGTTCGGTACGGCCTGCAGCTCGATCCAGCTGCCGCGTTCCTGGGCCGAGATGCGGTAGGGCCCGCAATTGATGGGGTTGTTCATGTCCCGCGTGCCACGCGAGACAATGGGCATGTTGTAGTTTGCGAACCATTGCGGGACGGTTGCGGTGGGTTCCTTCATAAAGAGCCGGATGGTCTGCGCATCCGGCGTCTCGATCCGCGCGATGTCCTGCATCTGCGTGCGGTAGTAGGCGGAGGAGCGCTCGCCGGCAATCTGCTCGATGCACCACTTCACGTCCTCGGACGTGACCTTGTCGCCGTTGTGGAAGGTGGCGCGGGGGTCGAGCTTGAAGACCCATGCGCCGTCGCGCTCATCCCGCCCGAACTCCGTCGCGAGCTCGCCGCGCAGCTCGCCGGCGTCGGTGAAGCCGACCAGCCGGCGGCCGATCA
Organism: Falsiroseomonas sp. HW251; assembly: GCF_050563545.1. Taxonomy (NCBI): domain Bacteria; kingdom Pseudomonadati; phylum Pseudomonadota; class Alphaproteobacteria; order Acetobacterales; family Roseomonadaceae; genus Falsiroseomonas; species Falsiroseomonas sp. HW251. Next base: position 165,483 of record NZ_JBNXUM010000003.1, on the reverse strand, counting down.
GCATCTTGATCATGCCGGCGGCCTGGCCGACCGATTGCCAGGGCTGCAGGTTGGGCGGCCAGACCGAGAGGCCGAAGCGCAGCGTGCCCGGCCGCGGCTGGCCGTGGGCGGGACCGACGAAGGAAAGGGCGCCAGCGCCGGCCAGACCGAAGGCCGCGCGACGCGTGAGGGTCGTCATCGTCATCCCCGTTGTCTCCCTGGCGAAGTAGCGGGGATGCCACGCGTTGCGGCGGGGACTGTCAAGCCTTTCGGGGGAGGGCAACCCGTTCAGCGGGCCGCCTCTGCCGGCGCACGAGGCAGGGGGCGCCTCAGCTGTCGCCCTTGATGCCGAGTTCGGTGATAAGGGCGACGTAGCGCGCCTGTTCGCCGCGCATGAAGGTCAGCAGCTCTTCCGGCGATCCGCCGGCGGGTTCGGCGCCAAGCAGGGCCAGGCGTTCGCGCATCTCGTCGGTCGCCAGGATGCCGCGTGCCGCGCCATTCAGGGCGGCGATGGCGGCGGACGGCGTGCCCGCGGGCGCCAGCAGGCAACCCCAGGACGTCGCGCCATAGCCGGGGAAGCCGCCTTCCGAGACGGTTGGCGTGTCCGGCAACAGCCGGGACCGCTGCGGCGCAGCCTGGGCCAGCATACGCAGCGTGCCGGCCTGGATGTGCGGCTGCACCGCGGCGTAGGCGTCGAACATCATCTGCGTCCGGCCCGCCAGCAGATCGGCATGGGCGGCGGTGGAGCCGCGGTAGGTCACGTGCTCCATTTCCACCCCCGCGCGCTTCAGCAGGTCGGCCGCGAAGATGTGCGGGTTGGATCCGTTGCCCGAGGACGCGTAGGCGGCTCGCCCGCTCTGCGCCCGCGCCCAGGCCACGAAGCCCGGCACGTCGCGCGCGGGGTGCGACGCGGGCACAACCATCACGATCTGGACATGCGCGGTCAGGATGATAGGCGCGAAATCGGCTATCGGGTTGAAGGGCAGGGAAGGGAACAGAGCCTTGTTCGCGACATGCGACGAGGCGACGAGCGCGAGTGTCTGCCCGTCGGGCGCGGCCTTTGCCACCGCATCCGTACCGATGATGCCCGAAGCACCGGCGCGATTCTCCACCACGCCGGCCTGGCCGAGCGGGCCGCGCAGCCGTTCCGCGATCAGGCGCGCCGAGATGTCGGAGGCGCCGCCGGCGGTGTACGGCACGACGATCCGGATCGGGCGCGTGGGTGTCCAGGCCGCCTGCGCCGCCGCGACGGCGGGCGGCGCGAGGGTAGCGAGAAGCGTGCGGCGGGCGATCATCGTCGTTCCTCCCTGGGCTCAGTAGGCCGGCTTCACCGGAAACCAGCCCGGCCGCCGGTCGTCGAGATAGGCGCCTTCGATCCGCGTCACCGCGTGGCGCTCCACAGCGGCCTCGTCGACCGTGACGCCGAGGCCCGGGCCGGTCGGCACGGCGAAACAGCCATCATCCAGCGCGAAGCCCTCCCGCACGATGTCGGCGGCGAGATGTGCTCGTTCGGTGTCGAGCGCGATCGTCATGTTCGGGATGGACGCCGCGAGATGGAGATAGGCCGCCTGCGACAGGCCGAGCTCACCGCCGGAATGCAGCGTGACGGGGATGCCGACGCTCTCGCAGACCGCGGCCTGCTTCACCACGGGCCAGAGGCCGCTCGCCTCGTGCGGGTCGAGGAGGATGACGTCGGCGGCCTCGGCGCGCACGATGTTGCCGATGTCGGACAGCGTGTAGGCGCTCTCGTCCAGCGCGACCGGCACGGGCTGGCTGCGGCGCAGCGCGGCGTGGCCTGCGAGGTCGTCGAGCTCGAGCGGCTGCTCGATGTATTGCAGGTCGAAGGGGCGCAGGCGCTCCAGCATGCGTTTCGCCGTGCCGGGGGTCCAGGCGCCGTTGACGTCGGCGCGCAGCGGGCGGTCGCCGACGACCTCCCGCACTGCGCGCACCAGGGCGATGTCGGTCGCTTCCGACATGCCGATCTTCACCTTGAACTCGCGATGGCCGCGATCGAGGTAGACGCGCGCGGCTTCCGCCGCCGCCGCCGGATCGGCGGCCAGGATATACGCGGCCATCGCCGCGCGGTCGCGCCAGGTCCCGCCCCAAAGGCGGTGCAGCGGCTGGCCGCAGGCGCGGCCGAAGGCGTCCCACATCGCCATCTCGACGGCGCAGATCGCCATCACGGCGGCGCGCTTATGGTGGTAGTAGCCGGCGCCGAGGACGTGGCGATGCAGCGCCTCCGCCTGGTCCACGGATTTGGTCAGGGCGATGGGCAACACGACGCGTTCCAGCACGGCGGGGATCGCGTCCAGCAGGCAGATCGTCTCGCCCCAGCCAACCGTGCCGCCGGCGGTCTCCAGCCTGACGACCAGGCGCGTCACGCCGGTGCGGCGGCCGGACGCCCATTCCATGTCGGCATGCAGCGGGATCCGCAGCATCCAGTGCTTCGCGGAGACGATGCGCAGCTTGTCGTCGGTCATGCGAACCTCAGGGGCGGGCGGCCGGTCCAGGCGCGGATACGCGGCGAGACGACGGCCGCGCCCGCCATCGCGGTGAGACCGCCATCGACGGGAATGTCGGCGCCGGTGATGAAGGAGGACGCTTCGGAGGCGAGGAACAGTGCGGCCTCGGCCACGTCCTCAGGCTTGCCGAGGCGACCGAGCGGATAGGCCTCGACGGTCAGACGGATGTCCTCAGGGTCGAGCCTGGCGGCGAAGGCCTCGGTGACGATCAGGCCGGGGGAGAGCGCGTTGACCCTAATGCCGTGCGGCCCGCATTCGACAGCGAGCTGGCGGGTCAGTGCATGGATCCCGCCCTTAGCCGCGGCATAGGCCGAGACGCAGGGCTGCCCGACCATCGCGTTGACCGAGGCCATGTTGACGATGGCGCCGCCAATGCCGCAGGCGGTCATGGCCCGCACCGCCTCACGCGCCAGGCGGAAGGCGCTGGCCAGGCAGATTGCGATAGTCGCGTCGAAATCGGCGTCGGCGGTATCGAGCAGTGGGCGCACGCTGGTCACGCCTGCGTTGTTCACCAGCACGTCGGGCACGCCATGCGCCAGGATTCGCGCGGGCGCGTCGGCTTCGGTGACGTCCACCACGACGCGTTCGGCCCCGATGTCCAGCGACGCCAGCCCTGCATCGTCGCGGTCGGCCAGCACCAGCGTCGCGCCGGCCGCGGCGAAGCGCAGGGCGATGGCGCGGCCTATACCGGCGGCGGCGCCGGTGACGATGCAGCGCTTGCCGTCCAGCCTCATCCCTTCACTGCCCCCGCCGTCAGCCCCTGCACGAACCAGCGCTGAACCAGCGCGAAGGCCACGACCACCGGCAGGGACGCCACCAGCGACGCCGCCATCGCCGCCCCCCAGTCCTGCCGCATCTCGCCGAGCTGCGACATCAGCAGCCCCGGCCCGACCGTCCGTAGCCCCGGCGAGGTGATCAGCGTCATCGCGTAGAGCAGGTCGTTCCAGGCCCACATGAAGGAGTAGAGCGCCACGGTAACGAGCCCGGGGACCGAGACCGGCAGCACCACCCGCCACAGGATCGCGAGTTCCGAGGCCCCATCGATCCGCGCGGCCTCCATCAGCTCCTCCGGAAGGCGGACGAAGTAGGAGAACAGCATGTAGGTTCCGGTCGGCAGGGCGAAGACGATGTAGGCGATCGTCAGCCCAAGCCGGCTGTCCAGCAGCCCCACGGCCTGCAGCAGCGGATAGAGCGAGATCAGCAGCACCGCGAAGGGGAACATCTGGGCCGAGATCATCAGCGCCATCATCGCCTTACGCCCGCGGTAGCGGAACCGTGCGAAGGAATGCGCGGCGAGCGTCGCCAGCGCGGTGGTCAGCAGCGCGGCGCCGCCGGCGGTCAGCAGCGAGTTGGTCAGCCAGAGCGGCAACTCGCCCTGGCCCAGCACGCCCCGGAAGTTCTCGAGCGTCGGCGCGGAGGGCAGCAGGGTCGGGAAGCGGACGAAGATCTCCGCGCCGGGCTTGAAGGCGGTCGAGACCATCCAGAACACGGGAAAGCCCAGGAAGGCCGCCATCGCGACAAAGGTCAGCGCGAAGATCGCGCGCGCGGTGCGGGAGGCGAAGTCGATCATGCGGCCTCCCTCATGATGCCGCGCAGCCGGAAATAGGCGGGGCCGGCGATGGTTAGGAACCAGATCACGCCCACCGCCGCGGCCAGCCCCAAATTCCACGCCTGGAAGGCCTGGCGCTGCACCTCGACCGACATCACGGTGGTGGCGCGCACGGGCCCGCCGCCCGTCATGGCGTAGATCACGTCGAACTGCTGCAGATTGCCCAGCGCGCCGAGCACGAGCAGCACCGCGACCGTCGGGCGCAGATGCGGCCAGGCGACGTGCCGGAAGACCTGCCAGTTGTGGGCGCCGTCGATGCGTGCGGCCTCCACCTGTTCCTTCGGCAGGCCCTGCAGCCCCGCCAGCAGGAAGGCCGCGAAGAGCGGGATGGACAACCAGGTCTTGGCCAGCACGATCCCCGCCATTGCGCCGGAGGAGGTCGCGAGCCAGGCGACCGGTTCGTCCAGGATGCCCAGGGTCAGCAACACTGCGTTCAGCACGCCGTACTGCCCATTCAGCAGCCAGGCCCAGAGGAAGGCGACGACCGTGCTCGGCAGCACCCAGGGCAACAGCGAGGCAGCACGCACCAGCGTCCGCGCGGGGAACCGCTCGTTCAGGATGATCGCCCACGCCAGGCCCAGCGCGAAGGTCGCGGCCGTCGTCAGCACGACGAAGACGACCGTGACCAGCCAGGTCCCGACGATCGTCCCGTCATCCCACAGCTGCGCGAAGTTGGCGAAGCCGACGAAGGTCGGCTCCACCGTCATCAGCGTGTCCTCGTAGAAGGCGCGCCGCAGCGAATCCAGGAAGGGATAGAGGATCACCGTGCCGAAGGCGGCCATGGCCGGCATGGCGAGCAGCAGGCCGAAGCGCGCCTGGCGGCGTGCCAGGCCGCCTGGGCGCGGCGCCGCCGCCACGCCGCGCAGTGCCATGCCGTCCATTCAGGTCCGCCGCTGGTTCGCAGTCGCGCGACGCAGCCGGCTCGCCATGTCGGCGATGGCCTGGGCTGGCGGCTTGGCCTGCAGCAGCGCGGCCTGGACTTCCTCGCCCACGATGTTCGTGAGATCAGCGGCGTTCGGCCAGGTCGAGGGCTCGTCCATCTCCGCCGTGCCGGCGTTGCGCGTCCATTCCACGACGTAGCTGTCGGACCCAAGGCTGGCGATCGCGCTGCGCGTGACCGGGAACAACCCGACCGCGCGGAAGTAGCGGAGCTGCGTGTCGTCATCCATTGCGAGGAAGCGCATCAGCTTCGGCCCCGCCGAATCGCCCGCGATACGCGCGCCGCGCGGATTGGGCAGGGTCAGAAGGTGGCCCCACATCAGCGACCGCGTGGGATCGCCGCTGCGAAGCACCGGCGTCGCCACCGCCGCGACATTGGCGTCGAAGGCGGCGCCCTGGCCGGAATTGTCGCGCGCGAAGCCCCGCGCCAGCGGCGCGTCGTGATAGAACGCCGTGCGGTTCTGCCCGAAGAGGCGCCGGCTGTCCGGCCGGTCCACGTCGCGCGCGATCAGCCCGTCTTTCGCGAGGTCGGCCAGGAAGGTCAGCGCCGCCCGGCCCGCATCGGACTCCACCGCGACCTTGTCCTCGGCGTCGAACAGCTTGCCGCCAAAGGTCCAGAGCCAGACCTGGAAGTCCGGCGACATCGTCAGGTTGTTCTTCGTCGCGAAGGAATAGGGCACCGCCTCTGGCTGGCTGCGCTTCACCTTCCGCAGCGCGTCGGCAAAGGCATCCACGCTGCGCGGCATCTCCGTCACGCCGGCATCGGCCAGCACCTTGCGGTTGCCCACCATGCCGATGGAGGCCGCTGTCCAGGGCAGCGCCAGCTGCTTGCCGCCGACCTGGCCGATGCGCAGCAGGCCCGGGTCGATCCTCTGCTCGAGGTCCGGGAAGACCTCCCGCACATCGGCCGCGCGCAGGACCGTGCCGAATTGCGGCAACCAGCGCTCGGCCAACTGCGCGACGTCCATCGGCTGGTTGGACCGGATGCGCAGGACCAGGTTCTGCTGCATCTGCGCCCAGGGAAAGCCGATCGTGTCGAGCCGGATGCCGGCATTCGCCGCACGAAAGCGGTCGAAGGCCTCGGTCAGCACGGGCTTCGACGCCGCCTCGTCATGGCTCCAGCCGACATAGGTCAGGGTCTGCCCCTGCGCGCGCGCCAGCCTCGGCGCGAACAGCGCCGCGCCTCCCGCGAGCACCGCGCGGCGGCCGATCGAGAAATTCGTCATCATCCTTCCTCCCATCCCATTCATCCCGCGAAGACGCCGACGGGCAGTCCCGGCGCGCCCGGCTCGAAGGCGAAGACCGATCCGGAAAGCGGCGCGTCGGCCAGCTGCGCCGCCGAAAGCCGCACCCGCGCGCTGGTCACGAAAAGCGTGCGCAGGCCGGGCCCGCCGAAGGCCAGGCTCGTCGGCCGCGGCACCGGCAGCGAGACGAACCGGTCCAGCCGCCCATCCGGCGCGTGCCGCGCGACGCCCCAGCCATCCCACAGCGCCGTCCAGACGAAGCCCTCGGCGTCCACCGCCAGCCCGTCCGGCTTGGCCACGCCGTCCACGAAGCTGGCGAAGGGCCGTCGGTTCGCCGCCGCGCCGGTGGCGATGTCGTAGTCATACGCCCAGATCGTCCGCGACCCCGTGTCGGTGAAGTAGAAAACACGGTCATCCGGGCTCCAGCCCAGCCCGTTCGAGACATGCAGTCCCGTCTCCACCGGCGTCAGCGCCCGGTCCGGATCAAGCCGCCACAGCGTGCCCTGGCCCGGTCCGGCGTCCATCGCCATGGTGCCGGCAAAGAAGCGGCCGGCGCGGTCGCACTTGCCGTCGTTGAACCGGTTGCCCGGCTTGTCGGCCTCCACAGTGCGCAGCGTCTCGCCGACGCGTCCCGTCTCGTCCAGCACGCGGAAGCCGCCGCCCATCGCTGCGACAAAGCCCCCATTGCGCCGAGGTACGACGGCGCCGACGAGATCGGGCATCGCAATCGCCTCGTCCGTCCCGCGCGACGGGTCGCTCAGGTGCAGGGCAGGCGCCAGGATATCCACCCAGAGCAGCTTCTCGCCGAGCCAGACCGGCCCTTCGCCGAGGAAGGGCTGCACCTCGACGGCGACGCGCACGCCGGGGCTTGGCGGCGCCGTGGGCCGCGTGGTGGCGATCGACATGTCCACGTGTCCCGCATTGCCGGAGATGCGCCGTGCGGCCTCGATCACCTCGCGCCCCAGCGCGTGCAGGCGATCGGGAGGCAGGCGGAAGCTGGGGCCGAGCACGCATACCGCGGCGATCGGTGTGCCGAGGTGGTCCAGCACCGGCGCTGCGACGCCGGCGACGCCCTCCGTGCTCTCCTCGACCGAGACCGCGTAGCCCCGCGCCTTCACGAGATCGAGCTCGCGCCCGAAGTCCTTCGCGTCCGTGATCGTCGCCGGTGTCAGCGCCGTCAGTGTGAGCGCAGCGATGCGCCGGCGGCGTTCGGGCGGCGGCAGGTTCGCCAGCATCGCCTTCCCGCAGGCCGAGCCATGCAGCGCCGCCCGCGCGCCGACGCCGTTGCCGAGCCGCACGCCCGGCCGCGCCGCTTCGCGCTGGTCGACATAGAGGCACCCGTCTCCGTCGAGCAGCGCGAGTCGCGCGGTCTCGCCGCTGAGCGCCGCCAGGCGCGCGAGCTCGGGCTCCGCCGCGCCGCGCAGGTCAAAGGAATCCCAGACCCGGTGCGCCATCTCGAAGATCTTGAGGCCGAGCCGCCAGGCGCCGGTCTCGGCGTCCTGCCGCAGCAGCCCCGCCTCGGCCAGTGCGCCCAGCATGCGGTGGACGGTGGCACGCGACAGGCCGGCCGCCTCGGCGACGGCGGCGGTCCGCAGGGGGGCGGGTGCGGCTGTCACGAGATCGAGCAGGCGCAGCGCACGGACCAGGGCCTGCGTGCCTTGTGCGGCATCCTGCGCCGCGTCGTTCGCGGCGGCTTCGACCCGCCTGGCCTTGCTTGCCTGCACCTGGACGCCCTTCGTTCTCACCATGTGGGCATAGCGACCAGCATGTGGTCAAGTGTCGGGTGCGACATCGCGCGCCGCAGCGCGTTCCACCCGGAGCCAAGCCGGGAGAGGGGCCGTGAAGGTTACGATGGAAGTGGACTGCACGCCGGAGGAAGCCCGGCGCTTCCTCGGCCTGCCCGATGTCGCGCCGCTACAGGCCGCAGCGATGGAGAGGATGCAGGCGCGCATGGCGGAGGCAGCCTCCGCCACCTCGCCCGATGCGTTGCTGCGGGCCTGGCTCCCCCTCATGCCGCAGATCCCGGAGGCGCTGCTGAGGGCGCTGCGCGGCGCCGCCGGCCCTGGACCCGACAAGCCCGGCGGCTGATCAGCAGGCCAGCACGACGTTGCCCATGACCGCGCCGGCCTCGACCGCCTCATGCGCGGCCACGATGTCCGCGAGCGGCAGCACCTTGCCGATCGCGTGCCGGAGCTTGCCGGCCTCGAGCCAGGCATTGACCTGGGCAACACCCTGCGCGCGGGCCTGTTCCGACAGTTCGTAGACGATGAAGAAGCGGATCGCGGCGCCCGACAGGATCATCGGTCCGAAGGACAGCGTCACATCCGCCTTGCCCGAGCCGTAGCAGGCGCAGAGGCCGTCGCGTGCCACGACCTGCGGCAGCAGCGCGGCATTGGCCGCGAGGTCCACCTCCACCACCCGGTCCACGCCGCACCCGCGCGTGAGGTCGCGCACGCGCTCCACGACGTTTTCAGTGCGGTAGTCGATGACCTCGTCGGCGCCGGCCGCGCAGGCATGCGCGGCCTTCGCGGCGGAACTGACCGTCGCGATCACGCGCGCCGCGCCGAGCAGCTTCGCCATCTGGATGGCGTAGTGGCCGACTGCCCCGGCGCCGCCCGCCACCAGCACGGTCTGGCCGGCCACGCCACCATCGGTCTGCACCGCGCGCCAGGCTGTCAGCGCGGGGATGCCCAGGCAGGCGCCGGCCTCGAATCCCGTATCATGCGGCAGCCGCACGGCCTGCGCGGCGGGCAGCGCGATGTACTCTGCCGCCGTGCCGAAGGCGCGCTTCCACTGGCCATTCCAGATCCAGATCCGCTCGCCGATGCGCGCGCGGTCCACGCCCTCGCCCACGGCCTCGATCACGCCCGCCCCGTCGCTGTGCGGGATGACGCGCGGCGCGGCCATCGGTCGCGTGCCCGACCTGGTCTTCCAGTCCGACGGGTTCACGCCGGAGGTCGCCAGGCGTACCAGCACCTCTCCGGGACCGGGCGAGGGCGTCGGCATCTCACCCACCACCAGCACGTCCCGGGCGGGGCCGTTGCGTTCGTACCAGGCTGCGCGCATCGCGTGTTCCTCCGTTCGTGACGCTATGTCATCCGCCGGCCCGGCTTCGCCAAGAGGCGCGACCTGTCCTAGGCTCCGCGCCCCGGAGGACCCCGCCATGCCCGAGCCGCTTGCCGATCAGCTTCGCCGCGCCGGCTACGACCTGCCGCAGGAAGCGGTAACGGACCTGTCGCGCGGCCATCAGTTGCTGCAGGCCATGCTGAAGCTGGTCGGCCGCACGCCGGCCGAGGCCGAGCCCGCCACCACCTTCCGCCCGGACGCCGCGCGATGATGCCGGCAACAATCGCGGAGGCCGGCGCCGCCTTCCGCGCGAAGCGCCTCTCGCCGGTGGAACTGACCAGGGCCTGCCTGGACCGCATCGCTCGGCTGAACGGGCAACTGCATGCCTTCGTGAAGGTCACGGAGGAACGCGCGCTGGCGGGTGCCCGTGCGTCGGAGGCACGCCACGCCGCCGGGGCGCCGCTCGGCCCGCTGGACGGCATTCCGTTCGCGCACAAGGACATCGTGGCCACTGCGGGGATCGAGACGACCTGCTGTTCCCGCATCCGAACGGGCCATGTCCCCGCCGCCGACGGCGCGGCCGCGTCGCGTCTTGCTGCGGCGGGCACCGTGTTGCTCGGCAAGTTGACGACGCATGAATTCGCGTTGGGCGGCCCGTCCTTCGACCTGCCGACGCCGCCTGCGCGCAATCCCTGGGATCCCGCGCGCTTCACTGGGGGATCGAGCAGCGGGTCGGGCGCGGCGGTCGCCGCCGGGCTGGTGCTTGGCGCCACCGGCACGGACACCATGGGCTCGATCCGCTCGCCCGCGCATTTCTGCGGAATCACCGGCATCAAGCCGAGCTACGGCCTGGTCGGGCGCAGCGGCGTCTTCCCGCTGGCGCAGTCGCTGGACCATGTCGGTCCGATGGCCCGCACGGCGGAGGATTGCGCGCTGCTGCTGCAGGTCATGGCCGGCGCCGACGCGGAAGACCCGGCCTCGGCCGGCCGCGCCGCCGCGGGTCTCGACACGCTCGGCGCCGGGCTGAAGGGGCTGCGGATCGGCGTGATCCGCCATTTCCACGAAGCCGACAACCGCGCGAGCCCGGCGATGCTCGCCAACCTCGACGCCGCGCTCGGCGTCTTCCGCGACCTCGGCGCGACGGTCGCCGATGTCGCACTGCCGCCGCTTGCCGAATGGCACGCCGTCGCCGCCACCATCATGATCGCCGAGGCGCATGCGATCCATGCGCCCTGGCTGCGCGAGCGCTTCTTCGACTACGGATCGCTGTTCCGGGAACGCGTGGTGCTGGGCGCGGCCATTGGCAGCGAGGACTACCTGCGCGCCCAGCGCCATCGCCGCGTGCTCTGCGCCGCCATGGCCCGCGCCTTCGCCAGCCACGACCTGCTGGTGACGGTCGGCCAGCCCGGGGAGGCGCCGCGGATCGAGGATGTCTCCCGCTACGGCGTCTTCGAGCTTGGCTCGCTGGCCGCGCCCTTCAACGTCACGGGCGGGCCCTCGGTGTCGGTCTGCACGGGCTTCGGCTCCGGCGACATGCCGACGGGCATGCAGATCGCCGGCCCGGCATTCGCCGACGCGCTCGTTCTCCGCGCCGCGCATGCCTACCAGCAGGAAACGGAGTGGCACCGCCGCCGGCCGGCCATGGCGCCGGACTAGCCGACCCTACTGCTGCTCGATGTTGGCGCTGGCGACCACGCGGCGCCAGCGCTCGATCTCCTCGCGCACCATCGCGCGGACCTCGGCCCGCGACCCCAGGCTTCGCGGCGACACGCCGAGCTCGATCAGCCGCGTCCGAACGTCCGGCACCGCGACGGCGGCGCGCGTCACCTCGTCCAGGCGAACCAGGATGTCCTCCGGCGTGCCCATCGGCGCGGCGACGGCGTACCAGGTCTGGATGTCGAAATCCGGCTGGCCGAGCAGTTCCGCCACCGTCGGCACGTCCGGCAGCAGCGGCGAACGCTCCCTCGACGTTACTGCCAGCGCGCGGGCCTCGCCGCCGCGGATCTGGCCGAGCACGGCCGAGATCGGCTCGACGACCGCCTGGACCTCGGCATTTCGCAGCCCGATCAGGGCCGCCGGTGTGCCGCGATAGGCGACATGCGTCATCCTGAAGCCGCCCGCGGCCTGCACGGCTTCCGCCACCAGGTGCTGCGTGCTGCCGACGCCGACCGTCGCGACGTTCAGCCGCTCGGGCTGTGCCTTCGCCCGCCGCACCAGGTCGGTGAAATCCGCCACCGCATCCGGCGCGCTGGCGGGCCCCGCGAGCAGCACCAGGCCGACCGAGCAGACGAGCGAGACCGGGTCCACATCGGTGACCGGGTCATAGGGCAGGCGGCGGTACAGCGCGGCGGAGACCGCGAAGCCGTTGTTGATCAGCATCAGCGTCGTGCCGTCCTTCGACGCGCGCGCGAGCGCCTCGGCCGCCAGCGTGCCTCCCGCGCCGGGGCGGTTCTCCACGACGACGGGCTGGCCGAGCTCCGCCGCCATGGCTGGCGCCAGCAGGCGCGCGATGATGTCGGTGGCGCCGCCGGCGGCGAAGCCCTGCAGGAAGCGGATCGGCCGGTCGGGCCAGGCGCGACGGGCGGTCTGTGCCGCCGCGCCAAGGGGCATCAAGGCCGCGGCGCCGAGCAGCGCGCGGCGGGGCAGGGCGAGCGTCATGCCGTTTTCCTCCGTCCTCGCGGCCTTCGCACGGCAGGCGGCATCCTTCAAGCAGGGTGTCGCTTGACCGTCCCCGCGCCGCGATCTACCGGACGCGCCACGCTCCGGAGACCTGCCCCATGTCCGATGCCGCGATGGCCCAGCGACAGCGCGTGGCCGAACTCGTCCAGAACTGGGCGATCTGGCGCGATGCCGGCGACTGGGAGCGGTTCCGGACCTGCTGGCACGAGGACGGCTTCATGATGGCGACCTGGTGCCAGGCACCGGCCGCCGATTTCATCGCGGCCAGCCAGGCCGGCTGGGCCAAGGGCGTGTCCATCCTGCATTTCCTCGGCGGGATCAGCGTGGACGTCGCGGGCGCGCGCGCCATCGCGCAGACCAAGATGACGATCAGCCAGCGCGCCGAAGTCGAAGGCGTGCTGGTGGACGTCGTCTGCACCGGCCGCTTCTACGACTTCGTGGAGGAACGCGCCGGCCGGCTCGGCATCGTGATGCGCCAGCCCATCTATGAGAAGGATCGCATGGACCCGGTAGACCCGGCCGCGCGCCTCGTTCTCGACAAGGAGCTGCTGGCCCGCTTCCCCGAGGGCTACCGCCACCTGGCGTACCTCCAGACCCGCATCGGCTACGAGGTGAAGCGCGACATGCCGGGGCTGAAGGGCGAGCGCGTCGAAGCGCTGTATCGCGCCGGCGCTGCCTGGCTGCGCGGCGAGACGCTGGCCTGGCCGGCCTGACAAGAGTCAGTCGACAGAGAGAGGATGGATGCATGAGCGTGCTGAAGGTGATGGCGATCTCGGGCAGCCTGCGCAAGGCGTCCTTCAACACCAGCATCCTGCGGATGGCCGCCGAGCTCGCGCCGGACGGCATGCAGGTCAACCTGTACGAAGGACTGCGCAACATCCCGCCCTATGACGACGATCTCCGCACGGGCAGCGGCTACCCGCCCGCGGTGGCGGCCTTTCGCGCGATGATCAAGGAAGCGGATGCCCTGCTGATCGCGAGCCCCGAATACAACTTCTCGATTTCCGGCGTGCTGAAGAACGCGATCGACTGGGCGTCCCGCGTGCCGGACCAACCCTTCGACGGCAAGCCTGTCGCCATCATGGGCGCGGCCGGTGGCGCCTACGGGACGGCGCGGTCGCAATACGATCTGCGCAAAATCCTGGCGGGTCTGAACGCCATGCTGCTGAACAAGCCGGAAGTGCTGATCGGCGCCGCCGCGTCCAAGTTCGACGCGGAGGGCCGGCTGACGGACGAAACGGCGCGCGGCCTGATCGCGCAACAGATGGTTGCGTTGCGCGACTGGACGCTGCGGCTGCGCCGCTGATGCAGCGCCGCATCCTTGACCGGTCGGTGGCGCTGGAGGCGGACATCGCCTCCTACCCGCAGGCCGGCGGATTGCCCGCAGAGGCATCCCCGAGAAGCTTCCTTATCCCCGCCCGTTCGATTGGCCGTGGATTCGCATAGGGGTCGCGGCTCGCGATCTCTGCCACGCGATCGAGATCGCCCTCCTTCAGGCCGAGATCGCGCAGCGCGAGCGGCGCGCCCAGCCGCTTCGCCAGCTCGTGCAGGCCCGTCGCGGCCTGCGGCGCGCCCAGCGCGCGCGCAATCCGCGCCATGGCGTCCGGCGCGTGTGCGGCGTTGTAGGCCGTGGCATGGGGCAGGACGACCGCATGCGTTTCGGCATGCGGCAGCCCGAAGCTCCCGCCCAGCACGTGGCAGAGCTTGTGATGCAGCGACATCGCGACCATCCCGAGCACCGCCCCGCAGAGCCAGGCGCCGTAGAGCGCGTCGGACCGGCCTTCCACGTCGCGGGGCGCGGCGACGACACGCGGCAGGCCACGAGCCAGGGCGCCGATCGCCTCTTCCGCCATCAGCGACACCACGGGGTTGCAGTCCGGCGCATAGAGCGCCTCCACGGCATGCGCGACGGCGTTCAGCCCCGATGTCGCCGACAGCGCCGGCGGCAGGGACAGGGTGAGCTCCACGTCGTAGATCACGAGCTCCGGCAGCACCTTCAGCGTGCGCTGGGTGCGCTTCTCCCCGCCCGCGGTCTCGCCGAGGATCGTCGTCATCTCGCTGCCGGCATAGGTCGTCGGCACGGCGACCTGCGGCAGGTCCGTGCGAAGCGCGATCGCCTTGCCGAGCCCGATGGTGGAACCGCCGCCGACCGCCACCGTCCCATCCGCGTCGAGCTGTTGCGCCAGCGCGACCGCTCGTTGCGACACCTCGACCGGCGTGTGCATCACCGCGCCGGCGAAGACGCCCGCCGCTCGCCCGCCCAGCCGCGACGCGAGCGCCCGTGCTTCCTTCTCCTGCGGTGGGGTCGACAGGACGAGCACGCGCTTCAGCCCCATCGCGTCCAGCTCGTCGGGCAGGCGTGCCAGCGTGCCGCTGCCGAAGACGACGCGGGACGGCAGGCCGGTCCAGGTGAAGCCGCGCATGGCGCTACTCCAGTCGGGTGGCGTGGGTGATGGCCGGCCCGAGGTTCAGCGCACCCTCCAGCCGATAGCCGTAGTTGAGGTTGCTCCGCCGCACCCAGACCTGCCTGAGGTCGAAGAGCGGCACGGAACAGCCGGCCTCGAGGATCCTGCGCTGCGCCTCGGCCCAGAGCGCCATCTGCCGCGCCTCGTTCGGCTCGGCGCGCGCCGCGTCGATCTCGGCGTCCGCGGCGCCGCAATGCGCGAAGTTCAGCGAGGCGTTCGGCCTGCCTGGCGCGCTGTCGGAATGGTAGAACTGGGTGAGGTAGCTGTCCGCCACGGGGTAGCGCGCCGCGCCGTAGAATGTCAGCTGCGACAGGTCCTGCCGGATGCGCGCGTGATAGGTCGCATGCTCCACCACATCCATCTCGAGCCGGATGTTGGCGCGCCGGAGCTGGGCCTGGATCACCTCCATGATCGGCAGCTGGGCCGAGATGGAGGAGACGACGGCGCGGATGGTGATGCCGTTGGGGTGCCCGGCCTCGGCCAGCAGGGCCCGGGACCGGTTCGGGTCGGGCGCGAATCGCGGCACGTCCTCGGTCGTGCCGAGATAGCCCGGCGGCACCGGGCTCGGCCAGGGCGTCGCGACGTCCAGCCCGACGAAGCGCGCGATGGCCTGCGGGTCCACCGCGTGCTGGATCGCACGGCGCACGCGCGGATCATCCAGCGGTGCGTTGCGGCGGCTGATCAGCAGGGTGCGGAACTCGCCCGGCGAGAAGACGTCCACCGCCGTGTTGGGCTGCGCGCGCATCCGCTCCACCCAGCGTTGCTCGCGGCGGCCCATGATGAGGTCCAATTCGCCGGCGGTGAAAGCGAGCTCCCGCGTCGCGTCGGAGGTGATGAAGCGCTGGTCGATGGCGCGGATCGCGGGACGCCCCCGCCAATGCTCGTCGAAGGCGACCATGCGCGCCGTTCCGCCCGTCGCGCTCACCAGACGGAAGGGGCCGGTGCCGGGTTGCTGCCCGCCCGCATCCGCGCGGCGCGAAACGATCATCCCGCCATGGTAGTTCGCGAACAGGCCCAGCGCCCCCGCCACGGGATCGCGCAGCGTTACGCGGACCGTCATGGCGTCGATAAGCTCCACGCCCGTCACCGCGGCGTAGTCGCCGGCGAAGGCGCTGCGCCGCGGGTCGGCGGAACGCCGGAGCGAGAAGACGACGTCCTCGGCTTCCAGGGAGTTGCCGTCGTGGAAGCGCACACCGGGGCGAAGCCGAAAGGTGAAGCTGCGCCCGTCCGCGGATCGCTCGAAGCTCTCGGCGAGGTCGGGCTCCAGACGCGCGGGATCGGCGCTGCCCGGCGGGAATCTCACCAGCCCGTCATAGGCCCAGGACAGCAGCGACTTGTCCTGGGTGGCCACCGCCCGGTGCGGGTCTGCCGTGCCCATGGTGTCGCCGGCCTGGCCGACACGGAGCGTCTGCGCCTGCGCGCCCGCGGCCAGCGCCATGCCCAGCGCCGCCGTTGCGATGCCACGCCGCATGCGTCTTCTCTCCCTCGACCATATTGCAGGATGAGCCCAGGCGGGTCACGCTCGCAACCATGGAGCGCTACGATGTTGCCGTGGTCGGTGGCGGGATGGTCGGCACGGCCATCGGCTACGGCTGCGCGACGCGTGGCGCGCGCGTCGTCATCCTGGACGAGGGCGACGTCGCCTTCCGCGCTGCCCGCGGCAATTTCGGCCTCGTCTGGGGGCAGTCCAAGGGCGACGGCATGCCAGCCTACGGCGCCTGGACGCGGAAGAGCATCGAGCTCTGGCCGGAGCTCGCGGAGCGCGTCTCGGCGCTGGCCGGGCGCGACGTGCAGTACCGCCGGGCCGGCGGTCTGACATTCTGCCTCAGCGAGAAGGAGCTGGAGGACCGCCGCAGCTTCGTCCGGCGCCGCCACAACCAGGGCCACGACACGGTCCGCGTGGTGGACCGCAAGGAGCTCGAGGATCTGCTCCCGGGCTGCCCGCTGGGCCCGCGCGTGATCGGCGCGAGCTACGATCCCACCGATGGCCATGTTGACCCGCTGACCCTGCTGCGCGGCCTGCATGCTGGCCTGCGGGAGGCCGGCGGCCGGCATCTGCCCGGCGCGCCGGTCGTCTCCGTGGACAGGATCGGCAGCGACTACCGCATAGAGCGCGCGGACGGGACCGAGGTGCTCGCGGCCCGCATCGTGGTCGCCGCCGGCATCGCGACGACGCGCATCGCGTGCATGGTCGGTCTCGATGTTCCGGTCCGCCCCGTTCGCGGCCAGAACATCGTCACGGAGCGCCTGGCGCCGATCCTGCCCTTGCCGGCCAGCGCCATCCGCCAGACCGGTGATGGCACGATCCAGATCGGCGTGACGAACGAGGAAGACGGCATCCTGCACGTCCCCACCACGGTGGACGCGCTGTCGCGCATGGCAGCCCGCGCGATCCAGGTGCTGCCGCCGCTTGCCCGCGCCCGCTTCGTCCGCACCTGGGCGGCGCTGCGCCCGATGACGCCGGACGGCTTTCCGGCCTATGCCGAGAGCAGCACGCATCCCGGCTGCTTCGCCGCTGTCTGCCATTCCGGCGTGACGCTCGCTGCCGTGCATGCCGGCCCGCTCGCCGAGGCCGTGCTGACGGGCGCGATGCCGGATTTCGCGCGCGACCTCCATCCCTCCCGCTTCGCCGGAATGACGCCGCATGTTCAAGCGCACTGACCCGCCGGACTGCACTATCCTGTGGGACGGGAAGGAACTGCCGGCACGCGCGGGGGAAAGCCTGGCGACGGCGCTGCTTGCGGCCGGCGTGCTGACCTTCCGGGAGACCCCGGTGACCGGTGCGGCGCGCGGCCCGCTCTGCCTGATGGGCGCCTGCTTCGACTGCCTGGTGCAGGTCGAGGGCATGCCCAACGTGCAGGCCTGCATGACCGCCGTTAGCGCGGGGCTGCGCGCAGGCCCGCAGCACGGCGTGCGCAACCTCGACGTGGAGGACGCGGCGTGAGCGCTGAGGCGGAGTGGTCGGCGGAGGCCGGCGCGACCGGCACGGGCGCGTCAAAGGTCGATCTGCTCGTCCTCGGCGCCGGTCCTGCAGGCATGGCGGCCGCCGCGACGGCGCGAGGGCGCGGACTTTCCGTGCTGCTGCTCGACGAGAATGCCGGCCCCGGCGGCCAGGTGCATCGCGGGATCGAGCGTCGCGCGCCGAAGGACGACCAGGACAGCGATGGCGCGAAGCTCGCGCTCGCCCTGCGTAATTCCGGCGCCGAGACGCGATTCGGCGCGACGCTCTGGGCGGTCGAGCCCGGCGGCAAGGTCTTCTGGACCGAGGGCGGCCAGGCCCGATCGATCGTCGCGGGCCGCATCCTTCTCTGCAGCGGCGCGACGGAACGACCTGTGCCGGTCCCCGGCTGGACGCTGCCCGGCGTGATGACGGTCGGCGCCGCGCAGATCGCGCTGAAGACCGCGGGGCTGATCCCGGAGGCGCGGATCTGGATCGCAGGGCAGGGGCCGCTGCTCTGGCTCTATGCGAAGCAGGCGATCGACGCGGGCGGACGCCTTGCGGGCATCGCCGATCTCTCGCACGGCATCCCTCCGCAGGCGCTGCGCCAGCTGCCGCGTGCGCTGATGGCGCCAGGCTATCTCTGGAAGGGTGTGACCTGGCAGCGCGCGGTGAAGCGCGCCGGCGTTCGCGTGGTCTCCGCGCAAGCCGTGCGCGCGGAAGGGGACGGCAAGCTGCAGCGCGTCATCGTGGACGACACGCCGCACGAGGCCGACTTCCTGCTGCTGCATGACGGCGTGGTGCCCAATACCCAGGTCACGCGCGCCATTCCGGGCTGCCGGCACGAATGGAACGCCGTGCAGGCCTGCTGGCAGCCGGTACTGGACGAATGGGGCAACACGACGGTCGAGGGCGTGATGGTCGCCGGCGACGGCGGCGGCATCGGCGGCGCCCGCGCCGCCGCGCATGCCGGCAGGATCGCCGCGCTGGAAGCCGCCCGCGCGCTCGGCAGGTTGACGGCAGACCAGCGTGACGCCGAGGCAGGGACCGAGCGCCTGGCGCTGCGCCGGCAACTCTCGGTGCGGCCCTTTCTCGACGCGCTCTTCCCCCCGCTTTCCGCGGCGGCAATCGCCGACGACACCATCCTCTGCCGGTGCGAGGAGGTGACGGCCGGCAAGGTGCGCCAGGCCGTGACGCTGGGCTGCATGGGCGCGAACCAGACCAAGGCCTTCACGCGCACCGGCATGGGGCCGTGCCAGGGCCGCGTCTGCGGGCCCGCGGTGCATGCGGTGATCGCGGCGGCGCGCGGCGTGGATCCCGCCGAGGTCGAGCCGTTCCGGACGCGTTTCCCGACGAAGCCGCTGACCTTGGGCGAGCTTGCCGCGCTCAGCCAATGAAGCGCGCGGTCGTCATCGGCGGCGGCCTGCACGGCCTGTCCACCGCGCTGCATCTCGCCCGCATGCCGGGCTGGCGGGTCACCGTGCTGGAACGCCGGCATGTCGGGCGGCATTCCTCGGGGGTCAATGCGGGCGGCGTGCGCCGGCTCGGCCGCGACCTCCGCGAGATCGCGCTGTCCTGTGTGGCCGCGGACATGTGGCAGGACATCGAGGCGCTGGTGGGCGACGACTGCGGATTCCAGCCCGGCGGACAGGTCAAGGTTGCCGAGAGCGAGGCCGACCTCCGTCAGCTCGAGAAGCGCGCGGAGCAAGTGCGCGCGCTCGGCTGGACGCATGAGGAGGTCGTGGACCGGGCCGAGGTCCGCCGCCTGCTGCCCGCCATCGCGCCGCATGTCGTCGGCGCGCTCGTCTGCCGCGACGACGGCTCCGCCGATCCCATGCGCACCGTCATGGCCTTCCGGCGCGCCGCGCAGGAAGCCGGCGCCGAGATCGTCGAAGGCTCTAGCGTGACCGCGATCGAGCGCACGGCCGAGGGCACGATCCGCGTCGTGACGGAGGAGAAGACCTGGGAAGCCGAGCGTGTCGCCAACTGCGCCGGCGCCTGGGCGACGACGATCGCCCGCATGGCCGGCGAGGAGATCCCCTGCGGGGTCAAGGCCTCGATGATGATCGTGACGGAGCGTCTGCCGCCGTTCTGCACGCCGACGGTCGGTCCGACCGCGCGCGCGCTGTCGTTCAAGCAGACCGCTTCCGGCACGGTGGTGATCGGCGGTGGTCACCAGGGCCTCAACGACCCCGCGACAGAGACCTCCACGGTCCTGTTCGGCAACCTCGCACATGCCGCGCGCATCGCGGCGGAGCTGTTCCCGGTCGTGGCCGGCGCCCGCATCGTGCGGACCTGGACCGGCACCGAGGCCCGTACCCCTGACGAGGTGCCGGTGATCGGCGAAAGCCGCACCCTGCCGGGCCTGTTCCATTCCTTCGGCTATTCCGGCCACGGCTTCCAGGTCAGCCCGGCAGCCGGGGCTGCGGTGGCAGAGCTCATGGCGCGCGGCGCCACCAACCTCCCCGTCGCGCCCTTCACCCAGGCCCGGTTCGACGCGTGAGCGGCGCGTCCGATCCCCGTCCGGCGCTGGCGATCCGAGGCCTGCGGACGGAGTTCCGCATCAACGGGCGCTGGCACCCCGCGGTGCGCGACCTTTCGCTCGACCTCATGCGGGACGAGACGCTGGCGCTGGTCGGCGAGAGCGGCTGCGGCAAGTCCGTCACCGCGCTGTCGGTCATGGGCCTGGTGCAACCGCCCTATGGCCGCGTCCCGCGTGGCCGCATCGTCCTGGACGACCGCGACCTCAGCGGCCTGCGGGAGGCGGAGATGCAGAAGATCCGCGGCAACCGCATGGCGATGATCTTCCAGGAGCCCATGACGTCGCTGAACCCGGTGATGACGGTCGGCGACCAGGTCGCGGAATCGCTCCGCATCCATCGCAACATGGACCGCGACAAGGCGATGGCCCGCGCGCAGGAGCTGTTCGAGGAGGTGAAGATCCCCTCCGCCGCGCAGCGCCTGAACGAATATCCCCACCAGTTCTCCGGCGGCATGCGCCAGCGCGTGATGATCGCGATCGCTCTGGCCTGCAATCCCATGGTGCTGCTGGCTGATGAGCCGACGACGGCGCTGGATGTCACGATCCAGGCGCAGGTGCTGGGCCTGCTGGCGGACCTCCGGCGCAGCCACGGCACGGCAGTGCTGTTCATCACGCACAATCTCGGCGTCGTCGCCCAGATCGCCGATCGCGTCGCCGTCATGTATGCCGGCGAGATCGTGGAGCAGGGGCCGGTCGGCGCGATCTTCGCAAGCCCGCGGCACCCCTACACCCGCGCGCTCTTCGCTGCGATCCCGCGGCTCGATACGCCGGACCAGGCGCTCGCTGCGATCCCGGGCCGCGTGCCGCCGCTGGATGGTATGCCGAAGGGCTGCCGCTTCGCGCCGCGCTGCCCCCTAAAGCGCACGGGATGCGAGGCCGAGCAGGCACTGGTCGAGGTCGCGCCCGGCCATGCCGCGCGTTGCCATGTCGCGACCGGAGTCCTGGCCCATGCTTGATCCATCCGGCCGCGTCGTGATGGTCAGCGGCGCCGCTCGCGGCATCGGGCGGGAGGTGCTGCGCCGCCTGCATGGCTCGGGCTGGCTGGTCAGCGCGGGCGTCCGCGACCCGTCGAAGCTGCCCGGCACGCCCGACCTGCTGGTCCAGCGCTACGACGCCGAGGAGGAAGGCGCCGCCGAGGCCTGGGTCGCCGCCACGATCGCGCGCTTCGGCCGCGTGGACGCCGTGGTCAACGCCGCCGGCATCAATCCCATGGCCCGCCTGCTGGATGCCGACGAGACGCCGCACGACGCGATGTGGCGGGTGAACGTGAAGGGCCCGATGCGCGTCATCCGCGCGGCCTGGCCGCAGCTGGTCGCCAGCGGCGAGGGCAGGGTGGTCAACATCGCCTCGCTTTCCGGCAAGCGCGTGGCAAATGAAAATCTTGGCTATGCCATGAGCAAGTTCGCGGTCGTGGCGCTCACGCAGGAGGTGCGGCGCCAGGGCTGGAACGACGGAATTCGCGCCACCGCGCTCTGCCCCGGCTTCGTTGCCACCAACATGACCGCCAAGGCCAGCTGGCCGCGCGAGCAGATGAGCCGGCCGGAGGACGTCGCCGTCCTGGTCGAGACCGTGCTGCGGCTGCCCAACACCGCGACGGTCGGCGAGGTCCGCGTTAATTGCCGCTTCGAGGCGCTGCTTTGACCCCGGCGCCACGGCGCTGGACGGATTGACCCACCGGTGCTGGCGGTCGGCGCCGTCGGCCAGACCGCCACTGGGCTCGACCCGTTCGACATCGGCCGTTTCGCGCGGCAGGATGCGATCGAACGGGACATCGGCAAGACAAGGCCCCGTCGGGCCAGGGGAGAGGACAGATGAAAGCGTTGCGAACGGCCCTGCTCGCCTCCGCCATGACGCTGGCGGCGGCGGGGGCGATGGCGCAGTCCGGGCCGACGCTGCGCGTCGGCATGGCCGCGCAGGATCTCGGCCGGCTCGATCCGCATTTCGCGGTCTCGACGATTGACCGCGTGGTCGTGGCCTGGATGTTCAACGGGCTGGTGCGCTTTGCCCCCGGCTCCATCGACCCCGCCGGCATCGAGCCCGACCTGGCCGAGCGCTGGGAGAGCAGCCCGGACGGCCGCACCTGGACCTTCCACCTTCGCCGAGGCGTGCAGTGGCAGGGCGGCTTCGGCGAGGTGACAGCCGACGACGTCGTCTTCAGCCTGCGCAAGGCGGCCAACCCGCAGAGCTCCGCCTTCTCGGCGGATTTCCGCGCCTTCGACGCGATCGAAGCGGTGGATCCCTACACCGTCCGCATCACGCTGAAGGAGAACGTGCCGAGCCTGCTTGGCATCCTGACCAACTATTCCGGCGGCTTCATTGTCTCCCGCAGGGCGGTCGAGCAGCGCGGTGCCGACTTCGCGCGCAACCCCATCGGCAGCGGGCCCTTCGCGCTGGACCGCGTGACGCCGAACCAGTCGGCGGAGCTGGCGGCGCACACCGGCTACTTCCGCGGCGCACCGCAGATCGGGCGTGTCAGCTACCGCTTCATCCCCTCCGACGCGTCGCGCGACCTCGCGTTCCAGAACCGCGAGCTCGACATCAACTACGGCCGCGCCGACCAGACCTGGATCAACCGAACGCGCCAGGTGCCGAACACGACCGTGGACGCGTTCGAGCCCGGTGAGCTCGCGATACTGAATCTCGACGTGACCAAGCCGCCCTTCAACGACATCCGTGTCCGCCAGGCGCTCGCCCACGCGATCAACCGCCCCGAGCTCGTGCGCTTCCGTGGCCAGGACGTGAACCGCGAGGGCCAGAGCCTGGTGCCGCGCGGCTATCTCGGCTTTACCAACGACGTGCCCCTGCTGCAGTACGATCCGAACCGCGCCCGCCAGCTGCTGGCCGAGGCCGGCTATCCCAACGGGCTGACGGTGCGCGTCATCCACACCCAGCTACCCGAGATGCTGGCAATGATGCAGGTCGTGCAGCAGCAGCTCCGCCGCGCCGGCATCACGCTCGACCTGCAGGTCGTTGAGCACGCGACCTTCCACCAGCAGATCCGCCAGGATCTCTCGCCGCTGGTCTACTACTCCGCGGCGCGCTTCCCGGTGGCCGACATCTACCTCACGCAATTCTTCCACGGCCGTTCCATCGTCGGCACGCCGACGGCGGTGACCAATTTCTCGCACTGCAACCAGGCCGACCAGCAGATCGACGCGGCGCGCGTCAGCACCAACATCGAGGAGCAGCGGCGGCTCTGGGCCGAGGCGCAGCGGATCCTGGTCCAGAATGTCTGCGGGGTGCCGCTGATCGAGACCCTGCTGGTCTTCGCGCGCAGCAACAACGTGGACTACGGCTATGACCTCAGGGGCTCGATGTCGCTCGGGCCGCTGATCACCGAACGCACCAGGCTGCGGTAGGGGGCAGGCGGCAGGCGTGGTCTACTTCCTCATCAGGCGCCTGCTTGCCGCTGTCCCGACGCTGCTCGCGGTCCTGACGCTGGTGTTCGTCATCGTCCGGATCGTTCCCGGCGATCCCGCGCTGGTCATCCTGGGCGACCAGGCGACGCCGGAGGCGATCGCGGCCCTGCATCTCCGCCTCGGCCTCGACCGGCCGCTCTGGGCACAATACGTGGCCTTCATCGGCGACGCCCTGACCGGGGATTTCGGGCGGTCGCTCGTAACCGGCCGCCCTGTACTGACGGAGGTTTCGGCGGTACTGCCGCACACCATCGATCTCACCCTCGCTTCTATGGTGTTCGGCATCGCCATCGGCGTGCCGGTCGGCATCTGGGCGGCGCTGCACCGCAACCGCGCCATCGATGTCGCCGCGCGCATCCTGTCGCTGATCGGGCTGTCCTTCCCGGTCTTCGTGTCGGGGATCTTCGCGCTGCTGCTGTTTGCACTCCACTGGCGAATGTTCCCGGTGATCGGCAATGCCGACCTGTCGAGCCCCCTCGACCGGCTGCACAAGCTGGTGCTGCCTGCCGTCACGCTGGGCCTGGTCATGGCGGCCTACATCACGCGGGTGACGCGCAGCGCGATGCTGGCGAGCCTTTCGGAGGACTACATCAGGACGGCGCGCGCCAAGGGCGTGCCATGGAACCGCGTGGTCTGGGTGCACGGGTTGCGCAACGCCTCGCTCCCGATCGTCACCGTGGTCGGGCTCTATGTCGGAATCCTGCTCGGCAATTCCGTGCTGACCGAGATCGTCTTCAACCGCCCGGGCCTGGGCAAGATCATCGTCGGCGCGCTGAACCAGCGGGACTACACGATGCTGCAGGGGCTGATGGTGATCTACTGCTTCCTGATCGTCGTGGTGAACGCGGTCACGGACCTGCTCTACGGCGTGCTCGATCCCCGGGTAAAGGCGGCATGAGCACCACCGTCGACAACGTGGTGCCGCCGCGACCGGCGGCCTGGAAGCGCGCGCTGGGCAAGGCGCGCAGCAATCCCACCACCATGGTCGGGCTGCTGATCTGCGTCGCCATCCTGCTCGCCGCGGTGCTCGCACCCTGGCTCGCCCCGCACGACCCTGCCGAGCAGGACATATTGAGCCGCCTGCAGCCGCCGGGCGGCGACTATCCCCTCGGCACCGACCAGTTCGGGCGCGACATCCTGTCGCGGTTGATGTGGGGCGCGCGCATCTCGCTCTCGGTCTCGCTCTCGGCGATTGCGATCGCGATGGTGATCGGCGGCGCGATCGGCATGGTCTCCGGCTACATCGGCGGGCGCTTCGACCTCGTCACCATGCAGGCGATGGACGTGCTGCTGTCCTTCCCCTCGCTGATCCTCGGGCTGATCGTCGTCGCGCTGCTGGGGCCTGACCTGGTCAACCTGATCGTCGCCATCGCGCTCACTGCCATCGCGCCCTTCGCCCGCATCGCCCGCGCGCCGACGCTCGCGCTGAAGGAACGCGCCTTCGTCGAGGCCGGACGCGCGCTCGGCTTCAGTCATGCCCGCATCCTGTTCCGCCACATCCTGCCCAACATCACCTCCGAGGTGATGGTGATGGGCACGCTCTGGCTCGCCACCGCAGTGCGTGTCGAGGCCTCGCTCTCCTTCATCGGCCTCGGCGTGAAGCCGCCAACGCCGACCTGGGGCGGCATGACCCGCGATGGGTTCGAGAACATACTGGATGCGCCCTGGCTCGCGGTCTTCCCCGGGGTCGCGATCCTGCTCCTGGTCCTCGGGCTCAACATGACGGGTGACGGGCTGCGCGACGCCACCGACCCTAAGCTGCGCAACGAATGAGCGCCGTCCTGCAGGTCGAAGGGCTGCGCAAGCACTTCGTGTCGCGGAAAGGATTTCCGAAGCCCCGCACCGTCACCGTGCGCGCCGTGGAGGACGTCTCCTTCACCATCGCGCCCGGCGAGGCCTTCGGGCTCGTCGGCGAATCCGGCTGCGGCAAGTCCACCGTCGCCCGCGCGCTGCTACGCCTGGTGGAGCCCGATGCAGGCCGCGTCCTCTACCGCGGCGAGGACCTGAGCACCGCCCGCGGCGACGCGCTGAAGGCGCTGCGGCGCAAGCTGCAGATCGTCTTCCAGGACCCCTATTCCTCGCTCGACCCCCGCCAGTCCATCGGCTCCGCGCTGGTCGAGCCGATGCGCGTGCACGGCATCGCGGACGGCGCCGAGGCCCGCCGCCGCGCCGCTGCCCTGCTCGAGGAGGTCGGCCTGCCGCCCGCGGCGCTCGACCGCCTGCCACATGAGTTTTCCGGCGGCCAGCGCCAGCGCATCGGCATCGCCCGCGCGCTGACGGTCGAGCCCGAGCTCATCATCGCCGACGAGCCCGTCAGCGCGCTGGATGTCTCCGTCCAGGCGCAGGTGCTGCTGCTGCTGAAGGAGCTTCGCCAGCGCCGCGGCCTGGCCTTCCTCTTCGTCAGCCACGACCTCAGCGTCGTGCGCTGGTTCTGCGACCGCGTCGCGGTAATGTATCTCGGCCGCATCGTGGAGGAAGGGCCGGCTTCCCGCGTCCTGGCCGATCCTCTGCATCCATACGCAAGAATGTTGCGGGATGCCTCGCCGATCCCCGATCCCTCACGCCGGGCGGAACTGCCCCGGATCCTGGGCGAGATCCCCTCCGCCGCGAACCCGCCGTCGGGCTGCCCCTTCCATCCGCGCTGTGCCCAGGCGATGGAGGTCTGCTCGCGCGAGATGCCGCGCTGGACGGCGCTGGCGGGGCAGGGCGGCGTCGCCTGCCACCTGCACGGCTGATCCCTACAGCGCCTCCGCCATCCAGGCCTTCACCGCCGGCGGCGCGCCGAGAAGCGCCGGGCGCTCGGCCATCGGGGCCACGATCAGGAAGCCGGGATCCGTCACGCCGCGCCGGCTGAGCGCCCGCCGGAAATGGGCCAGCAGGTAGTCGGCCGACAGGTCGGAGGAGACCATCATGACCTCGTCCGCTGGCGCCCAGTGCGATTCGGCGACTTCCCATACGGCATCGGCCAGCGTCGCACGGGTCTCGTCCACGATGTCCGGGTCGGTTCCGGGCTCGGGCTGATGGACGACGAGATGCAGCGTCATGATGGGGCGTCCGATTCCTGGCGTGCCGGCAGTCTAGCCACACAACCCCGCGCTTCACGACGGCTTGCGGCAGAATCCGACCGAGCTTGCGCCCATTGTGCCGGCAAAACGGCTCGCGCGCATCCCATGGTTGTGAACCCGGGAAACCGGTTCGATCCCGGGGCGCTCCGCGTCCGTTCCGGCGGCAATCAGAAGGGGAGGGCCGATGAGGCAGGAAGGGATCGGCTGGCTCCAGGCCCCGTCGGCCGCCCTCGGTGCGACCGAGCCGTCCTGCCGCTGCTGCGGCGGTCCGCTCGGCGACGCGTTGCTCGACCTCGGCCTGCTGCCCGCCCGGCCCGAGGGCGCCATGCCGCCCGAGGCCGAGCCACCGGCCTTTCGCCCCCTCCGAGTCTTTGCGTGCCTCGGCTGCCGGGTGCTTCAGATCGAGGGCCCGGCATCGGCGCCGGCGGCATCGGGCCGGTCCCCGCTGGACGCCGAGACGCCGGTCCTCGACCTCGGCGCACCGGGCCTGGAAGCCTTCGCGCCGGGCCTGGCCCGACGCCTGCGCGGGGCGGGCGTGGCGCCGGGGCTGATCCGGGACCGTGGCGCGCTGGCCCTGGCCCCCGACCCCCATGAGATCCTGGCGGCGTCCCGCATCCTGCTCGCCCCGGGCGGCGTGCTGCGGCTCGACCTGCCCTGCATCCTGACGATCCTGCGTGACCTGCGGTTCGATGCCATCGGGCCTGAACGCCCAACCTGGCTGTCCCTGGCTGCCGCCGAGGCGATGCTGGCCGAGCATGGCCTGGCGCTGTTCGACATCGAGCCAGGCGAGGGGACGCTGCGCCTGCTCGCCGGCCACGCCGAGGATCGCGGCAAGCCCGCCTCCGCCGCGCTCGCCGCCAGGCGCCGGGCGGAGGCCGCCTTCTGCCTGCCGCCCTCCTTCCGGGCCTTGCCGGGCCGTGTCCTGGAAGCGAAGTGCGGCCTGCTCGATTTCCTGGTCGGGCTGCGGCGGGCGGGGCGCAGCGTGGCCGGCTTCGGCGCCGGCGCCGCGCCCGACCGCCTGCTCCGCCATGCCGGGATCGGGCCCGACCTGCTGCCCTGGATCGCCGACGATGTCGCCCCAGGGGCCGGCGCGCTGCTGCCGGCGTGCCGAGTCCCGGTTCGCCCGCTGGCGGCGCTGGACGCCGCCCGGCCGGATTTCATCCTGCTGCTGCGCACGCCAGCGCCCGACCGGCGGGAAGCGCTGTGCCGGTCCGGCGCGAGGCTGGTGGAGCCGCTGCCCGCGCTGCGCGTGCTGGACTGATCACGCCGTCGCCGCGACGGGGTGCCGGAGCAGCGCGCGCGGGATGCGCCCCCGCAGCATGATCCAGGCGACCGCCGCATAGACCGTGGCGCCGGCCAGCCCGGAGACCGCGAGGTCCAGGAAGGACGAGAGGCGCAGGGTCGCCTGCAGCGCCAGCACCACCGCCGCCATGGCCGCCGTGGATACCAGCCCCGGCGCCAGCTTCGCCAGCAGCCAGGTCCAGGGCCGCTTCACCTCCCGTAGGGCCAGCCAGGTCAGCAGCGGTGGCAGCACCAGGGATTGCGACGCCCAGGCCAGGGCCGCGCCCTCCGCGGTCTGCGGCCGGATGACCAGCAGCGCGACCAGCGGCACCGTCAGCGAGACGAGGTTCACATAGAGGTTCCAACGCGCCTTGCCGCGCGCGACGAAGAGGCTCAGCGGATCGCCGTTGACGAAGGTCAGCAGCGCGGCGACGCCCACGATCCGCGCCGCCCCCGCGGCGTCCTGCCATGCCGGTCCCAGCAGCGCATGCACGAGATCCGGGGCGGTCAGCGCGACTCCGGCCGCGATCGGCATGCCGAGCAGGGCGAGAAGCTGCGCGATGTCGCCGAACGCCTCGGCCTGGGCGTGCCGGTCGCCCTGCAGCCCGCAGAGCCGCGGCATCGCGATCCGGCCGATGGACTGCCAGACCACCACCAGCGCCGCGTCCAGCATGCGGAAGGCGAAGTGGCTGACGGCCAGAACTGACTCTGTCGTCACCAGCCCGAGAAGCACCAGGAACAGGCGATAGCGCCCGATCAGCACGGCGAGCGCCGCGACCTGCGGCAGCGCCACGGGCCAGAGCTCCCGCAATGCGCCGCGATCCAGCATCGGCCGCAGCCAGAGCCGCCCGAAGCCCAGCACGATCGCGAAGGCCACGACCGTCGCCACCGCCTGGTTCGCGATCATCGCCCAGGGCCCGTGCCCGCTTGCCGCCAGGCCGAGGCCGGCCGCCAGCGCCAGCGGCTGCCCGACGAGCACGCGGGCCGCAAGGGGCGCGTAGCGATGGTCGCGCAGCAGCAGCCCTGCCCCGGCGCCGGCGAAGGCTGAAATCGGCAGCAGCGGCGCGAGCACCCAGCACAGTGCCTCGACGGCGGGCGCGGCGGACCAGCGCGCCATCAAGGGGCCAAAGACCGCGAGCACCACACCCATTGCCGCGCCGACGAGCGTCGCGCAGGTCAGCGCGCTCGCGGCGTGGCGGGCCGTCGGCGCGCGGTGCTGCACCAGCGCATCCGGGAACAGCGTTGAACCAATAAGGTCGAGCAGGGCGAAGCTCGCGATCGCGATCATGCCCGTACCCGCCGCCTCCGGCCCGATCACGCGCCCGATGGCCAGCATGGAGAACAGCGAGAACAGGGCCGAGGTCGCGGTTTCCGCGAGCACCCAGACGGGCGAGCGGGAGGATGGCAGGCGCAAGCGATTCCCCTCGGGGTGGACGGCGCGACCGCGCCGCCGCTTCAGCGCGCCTGGACGGCAACGGTTCCGTCCCGGCTGGATTTCACGCCTGCTCCGCGCCAGCATGGCGCCATGGCAAACCGGACCCTGATCGCCGCGCATCGCGGCGGGCTCTTTCTCTGGCCCGAGAACTCGAGCCTGGCATTTCGCGAAAGCGCGAAGCTGCCTGTCGAGCAGGCCGAATGCGACGTCCATCTGACCGCCGACGGCGGGGTCGTCGTGATGCATGACGCCACGCTGGACCGCACGACCGACGCGAAGGGCCCTGTCGCCGCGATGACGTCCAACGACCTGCTGGGGGTGCGCGTGCGCGGCACGGGCGGGGAGGCGCCGCCGACACTGGCCGAATACCTTGCCATACTGGCACCCACGCCCGTGGCGCCGCGCATCGAGATCAAGACCGATGCCGGGCGCAGCCGCTATCCCGGCCTGGTCGGCAGGACGCTGGCGGCCCTGGACGCGTCCGGCCAGCGCGGACGGAGCTGGATCATCGGCTTCAACGCGGAGGACATGGCCGAGGCCCAGGCGGCCGGCGGGCTCGCCGGCGTCGCCTGGCTGGTAGAGATCCCGACGCTGCACGACATCGGCGTGGACGGCATCATCGCGGTGGCGCGCAGGCTCGGCGTGGCGGAGGTCGGCATGACGGTCGGCGTGCTGGATGCACCGATGATCGCGCGCTTCCGCGCGGCCGGCCTCGCTGTCGGCACATGGGGCGCCAACCACGCCGACACGATCCGCCGCGCGCTCGAGCTTCGCGTGGACGTCTTCGCCACCGACGACCCGCCTCTGGCCGTGGCGCTGCGGGGCTGACAGGTTGCGGTCGGCGTCCTGCGGCCGCTAGATTGGGGCGCAAGTCGTCACGAACACGACAAGGGAGCACGTCCGTTTGGCGGAAGCCTCGCCGATCCTCACGGCGGATCACGTCAGCCTGCGCTTTGGCGGCGTCCGGGCCCTGACGGATGTCTCGTTCTCCGTCGGCCGCGGCGAGATCTTCTCGATCATCGGGCCCAACGGCGCGGGCAAGACCTCGATGGTCAACTGCGTCTCCGGCCGCTACCGGCCGACCGAGGGGCACGTCACCTTCGAAGGCCAGGACATCACGCGCATGGGGCCGAACCGGCGCGCTGGCCTCGGGATCGGACGCACATTCCAGAACCTGGCGCTGTTCGGCCACATGAGCGTGCTCGACAATATCATGGTCGGCCGGCACCACCTGCTGAAATCGGGCTTCCTGCGCGGCATGCTCTACTGGATCGGCGGCGCGCAGCGGGAGGAGCTGGCGCACCGCGCGGAGGTCGAGGAGATCATCGACTTCCTCGAGATCCAGCACGTCCGCAAGGCGCAGGCCGGCACGCTGCCTTATGGGCTTCGCAAGCGCGTGGAGCTGGCGCGGGCCATCGCGCTGAAGCCCAAGCTGATCCTGCTGGACGAGCCGATGGCGGGCATGAACCTCGAGGAGAAGGAGGACATGGCCCGCTACATCGTGGACCTCAACCAGGAATGGGGCATGACGGTGCTGATGATCGAGCACGACATGGGCGTCGTGATGGACATCAGCCACCGCGTCATGGTGCTGGATTTCGGCCGCAGGATTGCCGAGGGCGAGCCGGATGCCGTGCTTGCCGACGCGCATGTCAGGAGCGCCTACCTCGGCGAGGCGGAGGAAGTCGAGCAGCCCATGGGGGTGGAAGCGTGACGCGCTTCGATGGCGACACGCTGCCGCGCATCCTGGCCAACAACGCCGCCGCGCATGGCGCCGACATCGCGCTGCGCGAGAAGCAGTTCGGCATATGGCGCAGCTTCACCTGGAACGACTACCACGCGCGCACG
Organism: Falsiroseomonas sp. HW251; assembly: GCF_050563545.1. Lineage (NCBI taxonomy): Bacteria > Pseudomonadati > Pseudomonadota > Alphaproteobacteria > Acetobacterales > Roseomonadaceae > Falsiroseomonas > Falsiroseomonas sp. HW251. The sequence goes on along the minus strand of NZ_JBNXUM010000003.1, from coordinate 134,452 downwards.
CGGCTTTTCGCGCTCGGCCTGAAGCGGGTCGGCGTGCAGCCCGGAGAGGTAGTTGCGCTGATCGGCGACAACCGGCCGGACTGGGTGATGGGCGAGATCGCCGCCCATGCCCTGGGTTGCCGCAGCCTTGGCGTCTATCGCGACGCGCTGGACGACGAGGTCGCCTATCTGCTCGCCCATGCCGGCGCCTCCGTCGCCTTCGCCGAGGACGAGGAGCAGGTGGACAAGCTGCTCGCGGCGTCGGAGCGCGTGCCGACCCTCAAACGCATCATCTACAACGATCCCCGCGGTATGCGGAAGCTGCAGGCCGACCGGCTGATGTCGGTGGAGGCGTTGTGCAAGGTCGGCGCGAACGAGGATCCCGCGGATTACGACGCGCTGCTGGCGGCGATGAACCCGGACGCCGTCGCGATCCTCTGCACCACCTCCGGCACCACGGCGCGGCCGAAGCTCGCGATGCTGTCCTCCCGCGCGCTCGTTCGGCACTGCGAGGCCTATCTCAAGGCCGATCCCAAAGGGTCGGGGGACGAATACGTCTCCGTCTTGCCGCTGCCCTGGATCATGGAGCAGATCTACGTCCTGGGTTGGGGCCTGATCAGCCGCATGAAGGTCAACTTCGTCGAGGAACCCGAGACGATGATGGCCGACTTCCGGGAGATCGCACCGACCTTCGTGCTCTTCGCGCCGCGCGTCTGGGAGTCGATCGCAGCGGATGTGCGCGCGAAGGTGATGGACGCCTCGCCCTTCAAGCGGCGCATGTTCGATCTTGGGATGCGGATGGGGCTGGAGGCGGTGGACCAGGGCAGGCGCTCCGCCGCGGCCGACATGCTGCTGTTCCGTGCGCTGCGCGACCGGCTCGGCTTCTCGCGCCTGACCTCGGCGGCGACAGGTGGCGCGGCGCTCGGCCCCGACACCTTCCGCTTCTTCCAGGCCATGGGGGTGCCGCTGCGCCAGCTCTATGGCCAAACCGAGCTGCTCGGGGCCTATACCTTGCACCGCGCCGGCGAGGTGGATTTCGACAGCGTCGGTGTCGCCTTCGACGACACGATCGAGCTGCGCATCGACCAGCCCGATCCCAACGGCGTCGGGGAAATCGTGACGCGGCACCCCAACATGTTCAGCGGCTATCTCGGCGTGAACGACAACCCCGACCTGCGGGAAGGCTGGCTGCACACCGGCGACGCCGGCTATCGCCGTCCTGACGGCCGCCTGGTCGTCATCGACCGCATCAAGGACATCGCGGAGACGACCGGCGGCGACCGCTTCAGCCCGCAGTACATCGAGAACAAGCTGAAGTTCAGCCCCTATGTCGCGGAGGCCGTCGTGCTGGGCGCGGGCAGGCCGCATCTCGCCGCGATGATCTGCATCCGCTTCCCCATCGTGTCGAAATGGGCAGAGCGCAACCGCATCGCCTTCACCACCTATTCCGACCTGTCGGCCAAGCCCCAGGTGCTGGCGCTGCTGCGGGCCGAGGTTGAGAAGGTCAACGCAACGCTGCCGCCGGCGCAGCAGCTCCGCGAGTTCGTGCTGCTCTACAAGGAGCTCGACGCCGACGACGAGGAGCTGACCCGCACGCGGAAGGTGCGGCGCGGCGTCATTGCGCAGAAATACGGCGACATCATCGAGGCGATCTACCGCGGCGACGACGCCATCCCCGTGGACGCCACCATCGCCTTTCAGGACGGCACGAAGCAACGCATCCGGACGACGCTGTCGGTGATGCGCCTGGCTACCAGCGTGGCGATGGCGGCGGAGTAGGACCATGGATCTCGCCCTGCTGTTCCAGCTCACGCTCAACGGCCTGATCGTCGGCGCGCTCTACGGCGTCGTCGCGATGAGTTTCGTGCTGATCTACAAGGCGTCCCAGGTGGTGAACTTCGCGCAGGGCGAGTTCCTGCTGGTCGGCGCCTGGGTCTGCTGGTGGTTCCTGACGGAATGGCAGCTCCCGTTCTGGATGGGCTTCCTTTTCACGATGGCCTTCATGACGCTCTTCGGCCTGGTGCTGCAGGTCGTGGTGCTGCGCCCGCTGATCGGGGAGCCCGTGATCAGCGTCATCATGGCCACCATCGGTCTCGGCATCTTCTTCCAGGCGCTGATGAAGTGGATCTTCGGCGTCTTCGCCAAGCCCTTTCCGCCGATCTTCGCGCAGGAACGCGTGCAGGTCCTCGGGCTCGACGTGCAGATGGTCTATCTCGTCTCGCTCGGCATCTCGCTTCTGATCATGCTGGGCTTCGCCTGGTTCTTCACGAGCTCCAAGCACGGGCTGGCGATGCGCGCGACGGCCTTCGACCAGCAGGTCGCGCAATCCCTCGGTGTCTCCGTGCCCAAGGTCTTCGCGATGTCCTGGGCAATCTCGGCTGTGGTGTCCTCGGTCGCTGGCGTCGTCGTCGGGGTGGTGAACGGCGTCTCCTCCGCGCTGTCCTTCTACGGAATCAAGGTGTTCCCGGCCGTCATCCTGGGCGGGCTTGATTCGATCCTCGGCGCCGTGCTCGGCGGCGTGATCGTGGGCCTGCTGGAGAATTGGGCGCAGTACGTGGACAGCCAGTGGCTGAACTGGGGCAACATGTTCCAGATCGCGCCGTTCTACGCGCTGGTGCTGATCCTGCTGATCAAGCCCTACGGCCTGTTCGGCACGAAGAACATCGAGCGCGTGTGAGATGAGCGCGAGCCTCACCCCGGCCGGCGATTACCGCACGACCTACCGCGCCGACACGACGATCTTCCCGACGCGCAACAGCCGGCTGGCGATGTGGCTCGGCCTTGCAATCGTGGTGGCCTCGCCGCTTTTCCTGGGGCGCTACGAGCTCTCACAGCTCATCAACATCGGCATCATGGGGATCGCCGCGCTTGGGCTGAACATCCTGGTCGGCTTCACCGGCCAGATCAGTATCGGCCACGCCGCCTTCTTCGGCGTCGGCGCCTTTGCTTCGGCCTGGCTGCACGAGAGCCTGCACGTCCCGGTCTGGGCCTGCATCCCGCTCGCCGGCGTCATCACAGCGATCGTCGGCCTGGTCTTCGGGGCGCCGGCGGCGCGGCTGAAGGGCCTCTACCTCGCCATCGCGACCCTCGCCGCGCAGTTCATCCTGGAGGATTTCTTCGCCCGCGCGCGGTGGTTCACCGGCGGCGTCGCGGGCCGCCTGACGGAGCCGCCGGAGATCTTCGGATTCGCCTTCGACCGCGAGGAAAGCTACCTCTACGTCGTCCTGTTCTTCGTGGTCGTGATGTATGCCGGCGCGGCGAACCTGATGCGCACGCGCGACGGCCGCGCGCTGGTCGCGGTGCGCGACCACTATCTCTCCGCCGAGCTCATGGGCATCAACCTCGCCTACTACCGGACGCTGTCCTTCGGGATCGCGAGCCTCTACGCCGGCATAGCCGGCGCGCTCTACGCGCACTACCTCCAGTTCGTCAGCGTGGAGGCATTCAACATCCTCTTCTCCATCCAGTTCCTGGGCATGGTCATCATCGGTGGCCTGGGCAGCATCATGGGCAGCCTGATGGGCGCGGCCTTCATGGTGCTGCTGCCCGAAGTCGTGCAGGGCGGCGCGAACCTGCTGGCGGGCAGCGCGATCGACCAGGCGCTCAAGATCGGCGCCTCGATCTCCTACCTCAGGGAAATGGCGATCGGCGCCGCGATCATCGCCTTCCTGATCTTTGAACCGGACGGCCTGGCGCATCGCTGGCGTCTGGTGAAGGCGTACTGGAAGCTCTACCCGTATTCGCACTGAACACAGACTGGGAGGATCACCACTAGATGTTCGCACGCAAGACCATCCTCGCCGCCGCCGGCGCATTGTCCATTGTGCTGCCCGCCGCCGCCCAGCCGATCCCGGTCGGGCACCTCATGGACAATTCGGGTGCCACCAGCGACGTCGGCGTGCCCTATGGCGAGGGCGTGCGCGACGCGCTGAACTGGGTGAACGCGACGCGCAACGGCATCAACGGCCGGCGCCTGAACGTGCTGGGCTTCGACTACGGCTACCAGGCGCCGCGCGCGGTCAGCCAGTACCAGGCCTGGTCGCGCGACCGGGTCGTCGCCATCCAGGGCTGGGGCACGGCCGACACCGAAGCGCTGGTGCGCTTCGTCACGCGCGACCGCATCCCCTTCATCTCCGGGTCCTATTCCGCCGCGCTGACCGATGCCGGCGCGCGGAGCGGCCGCCAGGGCGTGGAGGCCGCGCCCTATAACTTCTTCTACGGCCCGTCCTATTCCGACGCGCTGCGCGGGATGCTGATCTGGGCCAAGCAGGATTGGGAAAGCCGCAACCAGCAGGGGCGGCCGAAATACGTCCACATGGGCGCCAACCACCCCTACCCGAACTCGCCCAAGGAAGCCGGCGAGACTCTGGCCCGCGAGCTCGGCTTCGACGTGCTGCCCGCGATCCAGTTCGCGCTGACGCCCGGCGACTACACCGCGCAATGCCTGACCTTGCGCCAGCAGGGCGCGAACTACGCCTATCTCGGCAACACCGCGGGGTCCAACATCTCCGTCCTCAGGGCCTGCCAGACCGCGGGCGTGCAGGTGCAGTTCCTCGGCAACGTCTGGGGCATGGACGAGAACGCGATGAAGGCGGCCGGCACCGCGGCCAACGGCGTCGTCTTCCCCGTCCGCACCGCCACCGTCTGGGGCCAGGACGCGCCGGGCATGCAGGCGCTGCGCGCGATCTCCCGCACCTCCGACCAGGCCGGCATGGCGTATCGTCCTGTCCACTACCTCGCCGGCGTCTGCGCGGCGATGCTGATGGTCGAAGCGATGGACACCGCCGGCGCTAATGGCGGCGCCATCGACGGCACGCGCATCCGCGACGGCTTCTACGCCCGGCAGAACTGGGTGCCGGCGGGCTTCGACGGGGTCTGCGTGCCGTCCACCTTCACCGCCACCGACCATCGCGGGACGATGCGCGTCGGGCTCTATCGCGCGCGTGTCTCGGGCGACACCTCGAACGGCACGGTCGCCGAACTCATGCAGAACGGCACCATGCGGCTCGAGCCCGTGACGACGATCAACCTGGATCGCCGCAACGACTGGCTGGGCTGGTGAGCCAGGCCTCGACGCTCGACAGCAAGGCTCCGCAGGCAACTGCGGAGCCGCCGCTGCTCGAGGTCAACAACATTGAGGTCGTCTACAACGACGTCATTCTGGTGCTGCGCGGCCTTTCGCTGGCCGTGCCAAAGGGGAAGATCGTCGCACTGCTCGGTGCCAACGGCGCGGGCAAGTCCACCACGCTCAAGGCCATCTCGGGCCTGCTGAAATCCGAGGAGGGCGAGGTCACGCGCGGCGAAATCCGCTTTGCCGGCGAGCGTCTCAACGGGATCGAGGCGCACCAGATCGTCCGCAAGGGCGTCTTCCAGGTCATGGAGGGCCGCCGGATCGTCGCCGACATGACCTGCCTCGAGAACCTCCGCCTCGGCGCCTTCACGCGCAGCGACGGCGGCGTGAAGTCCGACATCGAGATGGTCTATGCCTACTTCCCGCGGCTGAAGGAACGCACGGGCCTGGCCGGCTATCTCTCGGGCGGGGAGCAGCAGATGCTGGCGATCGGCCGCGCACTGATGGCCCGCCCGAAGCTGATCCTGATGGACGAGCCCTCCATGGGCCTGTCGCCGTTGCTGGTGAAGGAGGTCTTCGGGATAATCCGCCGCCTCAACGAGGAACTCGGCATCACCATCCTGCTGGTTGAGCAGAACGCCCGCATGGCGCTTTCCGTCGCGAGCTACGGCTATGTGATGGAGCAGGGAAAGGTCGTGCTGGACGGGACGGCCCAGGCGCTGGCGGATAATGAGGACGTCAAGGAGTTCTACCTCGGGGGCCACGGCGCGGAACGCAAATCCTTCCGCAACCTGAAGTCCTACAAGCGACGGAAACGCTGGCTGTGAAGCACTATGACGGGCTCGAGACCCGGACGGCTTCGGCACGCACCGCCGCACTGGCCGTGCAGCTTCCCGCCGCCATCGCGCGCGCGCAGCTTTCGGTCGCCTATCACGACCTGCTGCACGACGTGCACGCCCAGGGCGTGGTGGACCTCGAGGTCCTGTCGCACCTGCCCGTCACCCGCAAATCCGACCTGATCCGCCTGCAGGCGGAGGCGCCGCCGCTCGGCGGCTTCAACGTCACGCCCTTCCGCGACATGGCTCGCGTCTTCGCCTCGCCCGGCCCGATCCACGAGGCGCAGGCCGAGGGCGCCGATCCCTGGCGCTTCGCCCGTGCGCTCCACGCGACCGGGCTGCGGCGCGGGCAGTTGCTGCACAATTGCTTCGCCTACCATTTCACCCCCGCGGGCATGATGCTGGAGAGCGGCGCCCGCGCGCTGGGCTGCCCCGTCTTTCCCGCCGGCCCTGGCAACACCGAAGCGCAGGCGCGCTCGGCAGCGCATCTGAAGCCCGCCTGCTACGCCGGCACGCCGGACTACCTGAAGGCGATCCTGGAAGCGGGCGACGCGCTCGGCCTGGACCTGTCGTCCTTCCGGCTGGGCCACGTCACCGGCGGCGCCTACCTGCCGGCGATGCGAAGCTTCTATGCCGAGCGCGGCCTGACCGTGCTGCAGAGCTACGGCACCGCCGATCTCGGCCTGATCGCCTATGAGTCCGAGGCGCGCGAGGGCCTGGTCGTGGACGAGGACGTCGTCGTCGAGATCGTCCGCCCAGGCACCGGCGATCCCGTGCCCGAAGGCGAGGTTGGCGAGGTCCTGGTGACACTGCTCGACAGCCCCGATCCGCTGATCCGTTTCGCCACCGGCGACCTCTCCGCGATCCTGTCGGGTCCGTCTCCCTGCGGCCGCACCAACGCGCGCATCAAGGGCTGGATGGGCCGCGCCGACCAGGCGACCAAGGTGCGCGGGATGTTCGTCCGTCCGGAACAGGTGGCCGAGGTCATGCGCGCCCATCCCGGCCTCGGTCGCGTGCGCCTGGTCGTCGGCAGCGAGCAGGGCCGGGACACCATGGTCCTGCGGGTCGAGGCGCCGGTTCGCGACGCCGCGCTGGTCGAGAGCCTCGCGCGGTCGTTGCATGGCATCACGCGCCTCCGCGGCGAGGTGCGCCTGGAAGAACCGGGCGCCCTGCCTAACGACGGCAAGGTCATCGAGGACACGCGGCCGACATGACGGCTCTGCTGCCGCCTGGCGACAGCTACGACGAGATCCGCCAGTCCTTCCGCTGGAACCTGCCCGCCCGCTGCAATATCGCCGAGGAAGCCTGCGACCGCTGGGTTGGGTCCGGCCGCACGGCGCTGATCCACCTACGCGACGACGGCGCGGCCGAAACCATCACCTTCGACGACCTCCACCGGCGCGCCTGTCGCCTGGCGAACGTCCTCGAAGCGCATGGAATCGCGCGCGGCGACCGCATCGGCGTGCTGTTGCCGCAATCGCCGGAGGCGGCGGTCGCGCATCTCGCGGCGTATCGCATGGGTGCGATCGCCGTGCCGCTCTTCTTGCTCTTCGGCGAGGATGCGCTGCACTACCGCCTGACGGATTGCGGCGCGGCGGCACTGGTCACCGATCAGGCGGGCTTGGCGAAGATCTCGGCCATCCGCGACGGGCTGCCGGCGCTGCGGACCGTGCTCGCGGTCGGCGGCGGCGGCGCGCTCGACCTCCATGCGGAGATGGCGCGGGCGCGCGACGCCCACGACTGCGTGGCGACCGGGCCCGACGATCCCGCGCTGATCATCTACACCTCCGGCACCACCGGCAGCCCCAAGGGCGCGCTGCACGGCCATCGCGTGCTGCGCGGCCACCTGCCCGGCGTCGAGCTTCCGCAGGAGCGCTTCCCGCAGCCCGGCGACCTGTTCTGGACACCGGCGGACTGGGCCTGGATCGGCGGCTTGCTCGATGTGCTGCTGCCCAGCCTCTTCCACGGCGTGCCCGTCCTGGCGCACCGCATGCAGAAGTTCGACCCCGAGCAGGCCTTCGCCATCATGGCGAAGCACGAGGTGCGAAACGCATTCCTGCCGCCCACCGCGCTCAAGATGATGCGCGGCGTCGCCGATTCCACACGCTTCGGCCACAAGCTCCGCAGCATAGGCTCCGGCGGCGAGACGCTGGGCGCGGAGATGCTGGACTGGGGCCGCGCGGCCTTCGGCCTGACCATCAACGAATTCTACGGCCAGACCGAGTGCAATCTGGTGGTCTCGAACTGCGCGGGCCTCTTTCCGGTGAAGCCAGGCAGCATGGGCCGCGCTGTCCCGGGTCATCAGGTCACGCTGCTCGGCGGTGTCGGCCTGCCTGTGCCCGCCGGCACCGAAGGCGTCGTCGCGATCCGCGCGCCCGATCCCGTGATGTTCCTCGGCTACTGGAACCGCCCCGAGGAGACGAAGGCCAAGTTCCGCGGCACCTGGATGGTCACCGGCGACCGCGCCGTCATGGACGAGCAGGGCTACCTCTTCTTCGTCGGCCGCGACGACGACGTCATCACCTCCGCAGGCTACCGGATCGGACCCGGCGAGGTCGAGGATTGCCTGCTCCGCCACCCCGCCGTCGCGCTCGCCGCCGTCATCGGCCTGCCCGACGGCGAGCGAACCGAGCGCGTCACCGCGGTGATCGTCGCCAAGCCTGGCGTCGAGACCGGCCCTGCTCTCGCCGCGGAGATCCAGGACTTCGTCCGAACCCGCCTGGCCGCGCATCTCTACCCCCGCCAGGTCGAGTTCCGCGACGCCTTGCCGCAGACCGCGACCGGCAAGATCATGCGCGGCGTGCTGCGCCAGGAACTGAGCGCGAGGGGATAGGCCATGGCCGCCAACCAGATGCCCATGCTCGACCACGAGCTCGGCGACGAGATCGACGCGCTGCGCGACACCACCCGCGCCTTCTCCGACGAACGCATCGCGCCGATCGCCGCCGAGATCGACCGCACGGACGAGTTTCCTCGCCATCTTTGGCCGGAGATGGGAGCGCTCGGCCTGCACGGGATCACGGTCCCCGAGGAGTATGGGGGCTCGGGCATGGGCTACCTCGCCCACACCGTCGCCATGGAGGAGGTCAGCCGCGCCAGCGCCAGCGTCGGCCTGTCCTACGGCGCGCATTCCAACCTCTGCGTCAACCAGATCCGCCTCAATGGCACCGAGGAGCAGCGGCGCCGCTACCTGCCGAAGCTCGTCTCCGGCGAGCATCTCGGCGCGCTCGCGATGTCCGAACCCGGCGCCGGATCCGACGTCGTCTCGATGAAGCTGCGGGCGGAGAAGCGCGGCGACCGCTGGATCCTGAACGGCACCAAGCTCTGGATCACGAACGCCCACTACGCCGAGACGATGGTGGTCTACGCCCGGACCGACCCCGACGCCGGCCCAAATGGCATCACCGCCTTCATCGTGCAGCGCGACTTCAAGGGCTTCCGCGCGGCGCAGAAGCTTGACAAGCTCGGCATGCGCGGCAGCCCGACGAGCGAGCTTGTCTTCCAGGATTGCGAGGTGCCGGCGGAGAACGTGCTCGGCCAGGTCAATGGCGGCGTGCGCGTGCTGATGTCGGGTCTGGACTATGAACGCGCGGTGCTCGCCGCGGGACCGATCGGGATCATCCAGTCCTGCCTCGACCTGGTCGTGCCCTACATCCACGACCGCAAGCAGTTCGGGCAGTCGATCGGCGAGTTTCAGTTCATCCAGGGCAAGGTCGCGGACATGTACACCGCGCTGAATGCCTGCCGGGCCTATGTCTACGCCGTCGCCCGCGCCTGCGACCGCGGCAAGTCCAGTCGCAAGGACGCCGCCGGCGCCATCCTCTTCGCGGCCGAGGCCGCGACCAAGGCCGCGCTCGACACGATCCAGATCCTCGGCGGCAACGGCTACATCAACGACTACCCCGCCGGCCGCCTGCTGCGCGACGCCAAGCTCTACGAGATCGGCGCTGGCACCAGCGAGATCCGCCGCCTGCTGATCGGGCGCGAAATCTTCCGGGAGACGGCCTAGGCGGCCCAGAGGAGACCGTTGCCCTGCCCGGACCCGACCTGCAGAGGCCTACAGGCGGAAGTATCCGGCCAGCGCCGCGATGACGAAGCCAGTCAGCAGCACCAGCGCCACCACCCAGGGCCAATCCATGCGGAAGGCATCCAGCGCGCTGCTTGCATGGCGCCTGCCCATATGGTCGATCCCGGCATCGGCATCGGCATAGGCCTGCTCGGTCTCGATCAGCGACGGGGCGTGGGCATGGATCGGTTCGGTGCGCATGCGGGACAGCTCTTTTCTGTCAGAAGCCCCGCAACGCCGCTGCGACACGGAGGTTGCCGAGGCGCCTTCGCCTCGCCATCTTCGGCCCGGAACAAGAGGAGGCAGGCATGGCCGGAGTGCCCGACGTGAGCCCGCGTGCGACCTGGCAGGAACTCGCGCAGGATCCGAAGGCCGTCCTCGTCGACGTGCGCACGGATGCCGAGTGGAACTTCGTCGGCGTGCCGGACCTCGACGGGATCGGCAAGCAGGTCGTGCTGATCCCGTGGCAGGTCTATCCAAGCATGCAGGTCAACGGCGCCTTCGCCGAGCATCTGCACCGCGCCGGCGCATCCGCCGACAGCAAGCTCTACTTCATCTGCCGATCCGGCGCGCGGTCGCTGGCCGCCGGCCAGGCCGCGCAAGCCTCCGGCTTCCCGCACGCCTTCAACGTCGCCGACGGCTTTGAAGGACCGGTGGATGCGGAAGGCCATCGCGGCACCGTTGCGGGCTGGAAGGCCGACGGCCTGCCGTGGCGGCAGCGCTGAGATGGATCCGCTGCCTCTCGATGCCGACTTCCTGTTCCGGATGGTCATGACGGTCGAGGGCGCGGCCATCGGCCAGACCCCGGCCGGCGACCGCCGCGTCGGCCTCGTCACGGGCGGGCATTTCTCCGGGCCGGCGACGAAGGGCGTCGTTCTGCCCGGAGGCGCGGACTGGATGCTGACGGGGCCGGACGGCGCAACGCGGCTGGATGTGCGGGTGATGTTGCGGGCGGAGGACGGGCAGCTGATCGGCCTGACCTACACCGGCATCCGCGCCGGCCCGCCGGATGTGCTGGCCAGGCTCGCGGCCGGCGAGGCGGTGGACCCCGCGACCTACTACATGCGCACCGCCCTTCGCTTCGAGACGGGCCCGGGTCCGCTGGAATGGTTGAACCGCGTCATTGGCGTCGCGGTCGGCCAGCGCCCGCCGCAGGGGCCGATCTACGACGTCTATGCGATCCGTTAGGCCGATCGGGTTCATGCCTCCGGCGCCGGCGCTCAGCGCTCGCTCCGCCCCAGCGGCGCTCCGATCGTCCGACTAACGGCGCGACGCGAGTTGCCGGTTCTCCAGCCGCGACAGTAGCCGCACGAAAGGCCAGAGCAGGACGAAATAGGCGACCGCGGCCACCATGATCGGCGTCGCGTTGTAGGTCGCGCTCTGCGCCTGGCGCGCCTGGAACAGCAGTTCCGGCAGGGCGACGACGGAAGCGATGGAGGTCAGCTTCACCACCTCGACCGTGTTGCCGATGAGGTCGGGCAGCACGTTGCGCACGGCCTGCGGCAGCACGATGAACACCCAGACCTGCCAGGGACGCAGGCCGAGCGCGCGCCCTGCCTCGGCCTGGCCGCGCGGCACGCTCTCGATGCCGGCGCGGAGGATCTCGGCGTAGTAGGCGCCGGTGTTCAGCATGAAGGCGATCGCGACCGAGCCCCAGGCGCCAAACTCGAGCCCCGCGAAGGGCAGGCCCGCATAGACCAGGATCAGCAGCACCAGCGGCGGGATGGCGCGGAAGACGTCGATGAAGCCGACCAGCGGCCAGCGCACCCAGCGCTCCGGCCGCGTCGAGAGCAGCGCCAGCACCAGCCCCGCGAGGAGCCCGAGCGGCACGGTGGTCAGCGCCAGCAGCACCGTCTTCTGGAAGCCGAGCCACAGGATCGGCCACGCGGCCTGCGCAATCTCGGGGTCGAAGAAGGCGTCGAGGAAGTCCTGCATCAGTGCTTCCAGCGCAGCCGCGATTCGAGCAAGCGCGAAGCAACGACGACCGGCAGGAAGAGCAGGAGATAGGCGATCGCGCCCAGCATCAACGGGGTCGGGTTGCCGGAGAAGGCCATGCCGGATTGCGCCGCGCCCAGGATCTCCGACACCGCGACGACCGAGCCGAGTGCCGTGCCCTTGGTGATCGCGATGGTGCGGTTGGTCAGCGGCGGGATGGCGATGCGCAGCGCCTGCGGCAGCACGATCAGACGCATGGTGGGCAGGAAATGCAGGCCGAGCGCGCGGCCCGCTTCCCACTGCCCCTTCGGCACGGCGCAGATCGAGCCCCAGAAGATCTCCTCGGCGAAGGCCATGAGGACGAGCGTCAGCGACAGCCAGGTCGCCCAGAAGCCGGAGAAGCCGATGCCGGCCGCGGGCAGGCCGAAGTAGATCAGCACGATGACGACGAGAGGCGGCAGGGCGCGGAAAAGGTCCACTACGAAGACGATCGCCCAATTGACCGGCCGGATGGCCAGCGTACGGATGACCGCCAGCAGAAGCCCGAGCGCGAGCCCCGCGACGATGATCAGCGCGGCGAGGGCAATGGTGACGAACAGGCCTTCGACGATCTTCGGCCAGTACTCCGCCGCGATGCGCGCGTTCAGGAAGGAAAAGGCGAAGCCTTCCCAGCCCTTCACGAACGCGACCTCCCCCGCCCGATGATCTCCCTCCCCTGCATGCGGAGGAGGGTCAGGGTGGGGGTGCTTCGCTCAGCGTGTCGCCTGTCCTCGAACCCCCACCTTAGCCCTCCCCCGCAAGCGGGGGAGGGAAGCGCTGGCGCGGGGGAGGTCAACGTCGTGATCAGCAACGCGGCTCACGCGGCGTCGGATCGTAGCCAGCCATCCCCGGAACGCCCGTGCCCGGGAACACCGTGTTCTCCGCGTCGTCCGGCGCCGGCGCCGTGCCGAACCATTGCTGCGACAGCCGCGCGATAGTGCCGTCGCGCTTCATGCACTCCAGTGCGTTCTCCAGCTGCGCGCGCATCTCCGTGGCACCCATCGGCAGCACAGCCGACCAGTGCGCGCGGGTCTCGGTGATCACGAAGTCCGGCACGAATTGCGGCGTACGCGTCGCGGCGTAGCGCACCACCGTATTGCCGCCGAGATTGGCGTAGGCCCGGCCCGAAACCACCGCCTGCACCGCGTCGCTCTGGGTGTCGTAGGTCTGCACGGTGAAGCCGTAGCGCGCCGCATTCTGCGTCGCCCAGGCATCATAGGCGCTCCCCTTGTTCACGCTGATCGCCTTGCCGCGGAGGTCCTCGAGGCTGGTGATCGGCGCGGAGCCCCGGCGGATGCCGAACTGGAAGCTGGTGTAGAGGTAGCCTTCGGTCAGCAGCATGGATTGCGCGCGCTCCGCCGTCGCGGTCACCGGCGCGCAGAGGAAGTCGTAGCGGCCGGCGTTCATCGCCGGGATCAGGCCGGAGAAGCTGGCGCTGTCGATCGTGATCTCGCGCCCCATGCGCCGCGCGGCCTCTCGGAAGAGGTCGACGTTGAAGCCCTGCACGCCGCCCTGAAGCGTCGGGAAGGCGTGCGGGGCGAAGGTGCCGTCCACCGCGCAGCGGAGCGGGGGCTGGCCCTGGGCCAGGGCCGGGCCGGCCAAGGCCAGGCAGAACAGGGCTGCGATCAGGCTGCGCCGCATCGGTTTTCTCCTTCGGGATCGGCGGGGAATGTCCCACCCCGGAGCGCGCCGCGCCACGCACCCCGGGCATGGGTGCAGAATAGATAATGCATCAATCGCCACAATCCGGCCCCGCCCGGGTCGCTTCCGCGCCGTCCTGCCTGCGTAGAAGGCACAGGATCGCTTCACGCCTCCAGCCCGGGATACCCCACCCCATGCCCCGCCTCGCCCTCGGCCTCGTCGTCGTCGGCCTGCTCGCCGTCCTCCTCACCGTCCTGCTCGTGATGGGCGAGGCGACGCTGCCCGGCCGCCTGCCGCCGCTGGTCGCGGCGCTGCTGGCCGGTGTCGGTGGCGTGTCGCTGGTGACGGGCCTCAGCCTGCTGGAGCCGCGCGGCGCCGACGCGTCACAGGCGACGAAGCGCGCGATCGGCTGACTGGCAGCCAGCTACGCCTGCCGCCTGAGGGCGAAGGCGCGTCCTCAGACCTTCTCGGGGTAGAGGGCTGCGATGCCGGCTTCGGACGCCTCGGTGCGGCCGCGCTCCGTGATCAGCCCCGTGACCAGGCGGGAAGGGGTGACGTCGAAGGCGGGGTTGGCCGCGGGGCTGCCTTCGGCCACGACGCGGATCGTCTCGATCCTGCCGTCGGCGGTGCGGCCGGTCAGATCGGTGACCTCGGCGTCCGCCCGCTCCTCGATCGGGATCTCCGCAACGCCGTCGCGCACCTGCATGTCGAGGGTAGAATGGGGCAGGGCGACCCAGAACGGCACGCCGTTGTCCCGCGCCGCCAACGCCTTGAGGTAGGTGCCGATCTTGTTGGCGACGTCGCCCTGCCGCGTCACGCGGTCCGTGCCGACGATGCAGATGTCCACCTTGCCATGCTGCATGAGGTGCCCGCCGGCATTGTCGGCAACGACGGTGTGCCTGACGCCGTGCTTGCCGAGTTCGAAGGCCGTGAGCGCCGCGCCCTGGTTGCGCGGCCTGGTCTCGTCCACCCAGACATGCACATCGAGGCCGAGATCATGCGCCTGGAAGATCGGGGACAGGGCGGTGCCATAGTCCACGGTTGCCAGCCAGCCCGCGTTGCAATGGGTCAGCACGTTCACCCGGCCCTTCCGGCCCGCGATTTCCTGCAGCAGCGGGAGGCCGTGCTCTCCGATCTTGCGGCAGGTCTCTACGTCGTCGTCGCAGATCGCCGCGGCCTCGGCATAGGCAGCCGCGACGCGGTCCGCCGCCGGCAGGTTGTGCAGCGCCGCCCGGATCCGCTGCAACGCCCAGTGCAGGTTGATCGCGGTCGGCCGGGTCTTCCCCAGCATCTCGACCACATGGTCCAGCCTGGCAGTGGACGCATCCCGCCGCATCGCCAGCGCCACGCCATAGGCGGCGACCGCCCCGATCAGTGGCGCGCCGCGCGTCTGCATGGAGCGGATGGCTTGCGCCGCCTGGTCCTCGTCGACCAGGCGCAGAATCTCGATGGCCCAGGGCAGCCTGGTCTGGTCGAAGATCCGGACGGACCAGCCGTCCTCGCGATCCACCCACACGCTGCGATAGGACACGCCGTCGATCTTCATCGAAGCCTCAGATCCGCTGGTGGAGCGCGCAGACCAGGGTGAAGAGCCGCCGCGCCGTCTCGAAATCCAGCTCGATCCGTCCCGAGAGCCGCTCGATCAGGAGCGTCGCGCCCTCGTTGTGCAGGCCGCGCCTGCCCATGTCGATGGCCTGGATCCGCGTCTCGTTCGCGCCTTCTGCGACCGCCTTCTCGTGGCTTTCGACGACGAGGTGATAGTCCTTGATCAGCCGCCGGAACGGACCGAGGGCGAGCACCAGCGCCCGCAGCGGCTGGTCGCCGGCGTCGCGGATGTCGAAGCCCAGCCTGCCGTCGCGCACGGTCAGCGACAGCACGAAGGGAGGTGCCAGGTCCTTCGGCCGGAAAACGTTGCCGGCCAGCAGGTCCTCGACGGCTTGGCGGCGATCGGCCTCGGCATAGGGGCTGGGCAGCGGCTGGGCGTCCGGCAGGACGATGCTGGTGAGGTCCCTCTCGACCATGGTCCCCCGCTAGCGGTCGCCTGGCGGCGGCGCAGCGCCATGCTCGCCTGTCATGCCGAGCCGCATCATCCAGCCCAGCGTCGCGCCCTTGATCGGGCGCAGCAGAAGCAGGCAGGCGATGGTGAAGGCGGGCAGCCAGATCGCCATGTGCACCCACATCGGCGGCATGTAGGCCTTCTCGACCCACAGAACCGGCGGCAGCAGCAGGTGCCCCGCGATGAAGATGGTGAAATAGGGCGGCGCGTCGTCGGCGCGGATCGAGCCCAGCGGCGCGTGGCAGACCGCGCATTCCGGCACGACCTTCAGGTAGCCCTGAAAGATGTGGCCCTCGCCGCAGACCGGGCAGCGGTTGCGCAGGCCGCGGCCGACCGCGGTCCAGAAGCTGGACGGTTGGACATAGGGCAGGGCGGGTGCCGAGCGATCGGGCTCCCAGCGCATGAGGCGTTCCTTCCGGCGTTCTGCCCCTGACGGGACGGGGCGCGGACGGAGAATCCGCCCGCTGACCTCCTCGGGCGAGGTAGCGCCGTTGTGCAGTGCAATATGGGCTGGCCGCGTCCCGCGATCAAGTTCGCGGGTTGCGGCCCCGGCCTGCCTCGCCGATCCTCCCGCCAACGCCGTGCCGAGGGAAAGGCTGCCATGACGGAGCGCATCCTGGTCGTGAACCCGAATGCCACGCGGTCCTGCACCGACGGGATCGCGGAGGCGCTCGCCGGCTTCGCCGCGCCCGGCCTGCCGCGGATCGAGGTGACGCAGCTCGACGGCGGCCCGCCCGCCATCGTGACCTGGCGTGACTGGTTCGCGGTGGCCGAGCCTCTCGTCCAACTGGTCCAGCGCGAGCCCGCCGCCGCCTATGTCTTCGCCTGTGTCAGCGACCCCGGCGTGGACGCCGCGCGCACGGTGACGCACGCGCCGGTCCTCGGCCCGTTGCGCAGCGCCATCGCTGCCGCCATCGCGCGGGCGGACCGCTTCGGCATCATCGCCTTCGCCGATCCTTCCATGGAGCGGCAGCGACGGACCCTTGCGGCAATGGGACTGGAATCGCGCCTCGCCGGCCACATCCCGCTCAACATGCCGATGGAGGTGCTGACCGACCCGGTCGCGCCGAGGGAGGCGCTGATCCGCACCGCGCGGCAGATCGTCGCGCAGGGGGCCGAGGCCGTGATCCTGGGCTGCGCCGGCATGGCCGGCCATCGCGCGGCGGTGGAGGCGGCCTGCGGCGTGCCGGTGATCGAGCCCTGCCAGGCCGCGACGGCGCTCGCCTTGCAGGCGGTGATCGCCGCGCGCCCGGCGCTGGCGCGGGCGGCGGAGTAAGGGACGATTTCGCCGATCTCTCGGGACATCGGGGCAAACCTTCTGGCACGGTAACGGTCGCCGGAAGGAACCGCCAGAGATCATGACAAGCCGACGACTGCTGCTCGCCGCCGCCCTCGCCCTGCCCGCGCCGCGCCTCGCCGCGCAGGGCGGCTTTCCGAACCGGCCGCTGCGCCTGCTCGTGCCCTTCGCACCCGGCGGCAATTCCGACACGCTGGCGCGGCTGATCCAGCCGCGCATGGCCGCGGTTCTCGGCCAGTCCGTGGTGGTGGAGAACCGTCCCGGGGCCGGTGGCGCGCTGGCGGCCGGCCAGGTCGCGTCCTCGCCGGCGGACGGCCACACGCTGCTCTTCGAATCCGCCTCCTTCGTCGTCGCCCAGTTCATCAACCGCAGCGTGCCCTTCGACTACGGCAGCGACTTCGCCGCGGTGGGCACGGTGGCGGAGGTGCCCTACATCCTCGCCGCCGCGCGCGGGGTGAACGCCGCCGACCTCCGCGGCTACCTCGCCGCGGCGCGAGCGCGCGACGGGCTGTCCTACGGCTCGCCAGGCGTGGGCAGCGTCGGCCATCTCGCCGGCGTGCTGCTGGCGCATCGCGCGGGGGTCAAGCTGGAGCACGTGCCCTATCGCGGCGGCGCCGAGGCCGCGCGCGACGTCGCGGCCGGCACGCTCGATTCCGCCATCATCACCGCGGGCTCGATCAAGCCGGTCGTGGAGAGCGGCCGCGCGGTCGCGATCGCGGTGACCGCCACGCGCCGCGGCGGGATCGAGGGCGTGCCGACCATCGCGGAGTCGGGCTTCCCCGGCTTCGACCAGACGAGCTGGAACGCTGTTTTCTGCCGCGCCGGCACGCCGGAGCCTGCGCGCCGCGCGCTGGAAGCCGCGGTGGATGCGGCGACGCGCGAGCCGGACGTGCAGTCACGCTTCGCCGTGATGGGCGCCGAGCCGACGCGGGCCGAGGCCGACGCGCTCGCGGCCCGCGTCGTGCGGGAACGTGCGCTGATCCAGGAACTGGTGCGCGAGACCGGGATCAGCCTGGGCTGATCAATCTTCCAGCACCGCGATCGCCTCGATCTCGATGAGGAAATCGGGATGCGTCAGGCGGCTGACCTCTACGCCCGTGCTGGCCGGCGGGTGGGCCGCGAAGAACTCCTCGCGCACCGCCCAGGCTTCCGGCGCGCGCGCCATGTCGGTCATGAAGGCGGTGAGCTTCACGACGTGGCGCAGATCACCGCCAGCCGCACGCAGGATCTCCCGAATGTTCAGGATCACCTGCCGCGCCTGCCCGGCCATGTCACCCTTCGCCACGACATTCCCCTGCGCATCCCGGGAAAGCTGGCCGGACACGAAGACCATGGTCCCGACTTTCACGGCCTGAGAGAAGAAGGGCGGGGTGGGCGCGCAGCCCGGCGCCTTCACAGCCTCACGCGGCATCAATAGCCTCCATCCCCTGTCCGTGGCCGCAGCCTAGACCCGAAACAGCGGCCTGGGAGGATCGCGTCCATGCTCCGCCGTCTCGTCCTCGTCGCGACGCTCGCCGCCGCGCCGGCCTTCGGCCAACTCGCCGCCACGCTGCGCGTCGGGCTAGCGTCCGACATCGACACGCTCGATCCCGTGCTGTCCAACACCATCGCCGGCCGCAGCGTGCTGACGGCGCTCTGCGACAAGCTGCTCGACATCGACGCGAATCTTGCGTTCGTCCCGCGCCTGGCGGAGTCCTGGTCCTGGAGCGACGACCGCCGCGCGCTGACGCTGCGCCTTCGCGCGGGCCTCACCTTCCACGATGGCGACCCGATCGACGCCGAGGCCGTGCGCTTCAGCCTGGAACGCGCTGCGACCCTGCCGTCGTCCCGTCGCCGCAGCGAGATCGCGGAGATCGCCGCGATCGAGACGCCGGATGCCCGCACCGTCGTGCTGCG
This sequence comes from Falsiroseomonas sp. HW251, assembly GCF_050563545.1. Taxonomy (NCBI): domain Bacteria; kingdom Pseudomonadati; phylum Pseudomonadota; class Alphaproteobacteria; order Acetobacterales; family Roseomonadaceae; genus Falsiroseomonas; species Falsiroseomonas sp. HW251. Next base: position 115,636 of record NZ_JBNXUM010000003.1, on the reverse strand, counting down.
GCTTTCCGCACCTTCGGCGCCGCTGCTCGCGCAGCTGGCGGATCGGGCGGGCATGATCGTCTCGCCGCGCGCGGTCCGCGCCGCCGAAGGCCAGTTCGCCCGCGCTCCCATCTGCTCCGGCCCCTTCGTCTTCACGGGAATGGTCCCGCAGGACCGCATCGACTTCCGCCGCTTCCCTGGCCACTGGAATGCCGCCGCCGTGCAGGTGGAGAACCTGGCCTTTCGCCCGATGCCGGATTCCACGGTGCGGCTGCTGAACCTGCGTTCCGGCCAACTCGACCTGATGGAGCGCGTCGCAGCCTCCGACGTCGCGGCGCTGCGCCGCGATCCACGGCTGCGCTTCGCGGAGGCGCGGGGCTTCGGCTTCACCTCGATCATCTTCAATGTCGGCAACGGCCCGCGTGCCCGGAATCCCTTCGGGGGGGATCCCCGCCTGCGCGAGGCCTTCGACCGCGCGCTGGATCGCGATGCCCTGAACCAGGTGGTCTTCGAAGGCACCAACACCCCGGGCAACCAACCCATCCCGCCCGGCAGCCCCTTCTACGCGCCGTCCTTCCCGATGCTGCCGCGCGACATCGCCGCCGCGCGGCGGCTGCTGGTCGACGCCGGCCAGCCCGCGGCGGAGGTGACGATGCTCGTTCCCAACATCCCGGAATTCCGCCAGATGGCGGAGGTCATGCAGGCCATGGTCCGCGAGGCCGGCATTGCGATGCGGATCGAGACCCGGGAACTCGCCACCGCCGCGCAAATGATGAACACCGGCGATTTCCAGGCTTTCCTGATCGGCTGGTCGGGGCGCGTCGATCCCGACGGCAACATCTTCGCCTTCAACCACTGCCGCGGCGCCAACAACGACAGCAAATTCTGCGACCCCCGCGTGGACGCCGCGCTGGAGTCCGCGCGCGCCACGGTCGACCCCGCGGAGCGCGCGCGCTTCTACAACGAGGCCATGGCGATCGCGCTGCCCGCGCGGCACCGGGTCTACGTCATCCACGAGGCCTGGCGCTTCGCGCATGCCGTCCGGCTCTCGGGCTTTCGCGCCGTGCCGGACGGGATCATGCGGATGGAAGGCATCCGCCTCGACTGACGCGCTGCGACAGCCGGGGCGCCCTGCAAGGTGCTGGCCCGCCGCTCAACGCGTCGCCGAGGTGGACCGCTGCTCGGGCCTCGGCCCGACCGGCACCATGACATGGGCATAGGGCGTTCCCGCCCACATGACGTAGGGTCCGCCCCCGTGATGATGCGGGCCGACGGCATCGAGCGACGCCGTGTCGGGCGTCAGGATCATCACATGCGGCCCTTCGACCATCCAGTCGTTCGACGCGGTCGGGGTCGTCGCGAAGGGATCGATGTTGCTCGCGCCGCCAGTCGCGCTGTCACCGGCCATCATGTAGGCGAAGCCGACGCGGGAGGGCCTGAAGGGCTCGCGCTTCGACCAGGCCTGGATCCACCCCATCCACACCTCGTCCACGCACATCGGGCCGGCGAGGCCGGGCGGCGCGGGCAGGCAGGTGAAGCCGGCCGGGCCTTCGCGCAGCGTGTTCCCGTTCCAGTCGGCGACCCGGACCGTGTCGCGCAGCGTCGGCGGTGCGGCGCTGAGGGCGCTCTGGATCATGGCCTCGCGTTCGGCGGCGCCCGTCGGCGCCTGGGCCGCGGCGGGCATGGCGACGGCGAGGGCGGCGACGGCGCCCAGGCCAACGGACAGCGTGATGCGATGCATATCCATCCTCCCTCTTCCCGTTCGGGAGGTCGCGTGCCGGAAGCCGGCGCCGCGGCCCCGCCGTGACACCTTTCTGCGGCGGCCGATGCGGCGCTGAGAAAGAAAGGGCGCGGCAGCAAGCCGACGCGGGGCGACGCTAGGCGCGCGCCGCCGGCCGCGACAAGGGCGGCTACATCCGCCGGCTTCAATTCGGCGCGCTTGCCCGGCGGGGCCGCGCCGGCGTCAGGGCGACGGCGCCCACACCGGCGGCGGCTCGCTGCCGACCTGGCTCGTTATCCGCGTGTAGTGCTCCGGCCGCCGGTGGCGGGCGAAGTTGAAGATCGTGGTCCGGCCGAGCTCGCACATGCCGAGGTCGCAGTCGGCGACGATCACCTCGTCGTCCCAGCTCGTGGCCTGGGCCATGATCTCGCCCTGCGGGTTGACGATGATGGAATGACCGAACAGCTCGTGCCCGTCCTCCGTTCCCGCCTTAGCCACGCCCACGCCGAAGCAGGCATTCTGGTAGCAGCCCGCCTGGATCGAGAGGTGGCTGTGCGCAACGCGGAGGTGATGCGCCTCGAAGCCGCGGTTCTCCATGTTCAGCGACGGCGTGTTGTAGCCCAGCATGACCAGCTCGACCTGCTGCAGGCCGAGCACGCGCCAGGCCTCCGGCCAGCGGCGGTCGTTGCAGATCATCATGCCGATGTTGACCTGGGTAGCGCCGACCGGCGCGCGGACCACGGGAAAGCCGAGGTCGCCGGGCTCGAAATACCGCTTCTCCAGGTGCTGCACCTTGCGGACCGGGTCGAACTCCGCGTGGCCGGGAAGGTGCACCTTGCGGTATTTCAGCGCGACCTGGCCCGAGGGATGGACGTAGATCGCGGTGTTGAAGCGACGCCCGTCCGGCGTCTTCTCGGCGTAGCCCAGGTGGAAGCCGAGGCCGAGGCGACGCGCCGCGTCGAACAGCGGCGCCGTCGCGTTGGACGGCATGGAATGCTCGTACCAGCGGTCGGCCTCGGCCAGGTCCTCGTGGTACCAGCGCGGGAAGAAGGTGGTGAGCGCGAGCTCGGGGAAGACGACGACCTCCGCGCCGCGGCTTGCGGCCTTCCCCATCAGGCCGACCATGCGCGCGACCGCGACCTCGCGCCCTTCTTCCTTCTGAATCGGGCCCATCTGGGCGGCGGCGACGACGATGCGGCGGGACATGCGGTGACCTCGGGGGAAGGGATCTGCTCCCTCCTCCGCGGTTGCGGGTGAGGGCATGGGCGGGGCCGCGCCCCGCCGCCTAGTCCGGCGGCGTCGCGCCGACCTGCAGCACGATCGGCGCATAGTGCCGGGGCCGGCGGTGCTGGGCGAAGTTGAACATCTTCTCCTTGCCTTGGCGGCAGGCGTCGAAATCAACCTCGGCGACGATCACCTCGTCGCCCAGCGTCTTCGCCTGAGCCACCACGACGCCGTTCGGGTCCACGATGCAGGACCCGCCGATCAGGCCCGCGCCGTCCTCGTTCCCGGCCTTGGCGACGGCGATCGCCCAGGTCGCGTTCATATAGGCATTGGACTGCGCGGCCAGCGTCGAGTGGAAGGTGCGGAGCTCGGCGCTCTCGCTCTCGCCCCCGTTCGGGTCATAGGCCGCGGAGTTGTAGCCCACCATCACCAGCTCGACCCCGCCGAGGCCGAGCACCCGCCATCCCTCGGGCCAGCGGCGGTCGTTGCAGACCAGCATGCCGAGCACCGGACGTCCCCAGGCCGCCGGCCCGCGCGCGACGGGGAAGCCGAGGTCGCCGTACTCGAAATACATCTTCTCGAGCTGCTGGTAGGTCTGGCCATCCTTCACGCGGTCACTGCCGGGCAGGTGGACCTTGCGGTACTTCAGCAGGATCGCGCCGTCCGGCCCGACCGTGATCGCGCTGTTGAAGCGATGGCCGTCGGGCGTGAGCTCGGCATAGCCGACATAGAAACCGACCCCGAGTTCGTTCGCGCGGTCGAAGAGAGGCTGCACCCGCGGATTGGGCATCGCGGTCTCGAAGCAGGCCAGCAGCTCCGGATCGTCCTTGGCCATCGGCCAGCGGGGGAAGAAGGTGGTGAAGGCGAGCTCGGGAAAGACAACGAGCCCTGCGCCCTTCGCATGCGCCTGCTCCAGCAGCGCAATCATGCGCTTGAGCGTCGCCTCGCGGCTGTCGGCGCGCTGCGTCGGGCCCATCTGGGCGCCGGCCAGGATCAGCCTGCGGCTCATCGGAACAGCTTCCTCACATCCTCTCGCGTGCCGCCCATCGCCGACCAGACCCCCATGAAGGTCAGCACGAAGCCGAGCCCCGCGAAGAGCCCGGCCATCCCGGCGCGGTCCGGCGCCAGCAGCGGCCCGATCACCGCGCCCGCGACGCCGCCCACCAGCGAGACCGCGCAGGCCAGCAGGAATTGCGGCATGCCGGGTGGGACCCGGAATTCCTCCTGCACGCCCCGGGACGGGCGCGGCGGTCGCTTGATCCAGCGCTGGTGCGGCGGGCGTTCGGCCATGCCGGCGATGTAGCGCCGCTCCGATCCCGCGTCAGCCCCGGCTCAGCGCCGCCCTCCGCCCATCCCGCGGCGCATGAAGAGCGCGATGCCGAGCAGCGGCACGATCAGCACCGAGGGCCCGCCGATCGCCGCCAGCGGCAGGCCGAGCGCGAAGAAGCCGACCACCGCGATGCCGCAGATGACCAGGATGGCGGCGCCGGCGATCTGCGACAGCGTCCAGGGCGCGGGCTCGTGTTCCGGCGCGTGCGGCAGCTCGCGCGGCCGGGGCTTCGCGCGCTCCACGGCGATCAGCGGGCTGCCCGGCTTCGGTCTAGGCTGTTCCGCCATGTCCTTCCCTCCTCCTCACGAATCGAGCGCGCTGCGCCGGTGCTGGCGCGGCACGAAGCGGCCCGTCCCGGGCTTCGCCTTCACCGCCGTGCCGTCGAAGATCTCCGCCCCGCGCAGCCAGGTGGAGACGACCTTCGCTTTCATCGTCCGCCCGTGATAGGGCGACCAGCGCGCATCCTCGCGGTCCTGGATGATCCGCTCGTCGAAGCTGTGGTCGCCAGGCTGCAGGACGCAGAAATCGGCATCCGCGCCGAGCCTGATGCCCCCCTTCTTCGGGTCGAGCCCGTGGAAGCGCGCCGGCTCCTCCGAGCATAGGCGCGCCATGACGGTCGGCGATTGCCCGCGCTCCACCAGGAGCGTGTACATCAGCGGCGCGAAGCTCTGCATGCCGGTCAGCCCGGCGCCGACGGCGAAGATGTCGCCCTTGTATTCCTTCTTCGGCTTCGGCCAGGGCGCGTGGTCGGTCGAGACGTAGCTCACGATCTCCTCGGCGACCGCGCCCCACATGCGCTCGACCTCGGCGGCGCTGCGGAAGGGCGGGTTGCACTTCCCGAAGCCCTGGAGGCGGACGATGTCCTCCTCCGTCATGCAGAGATACTGGATGCAGGCCTCTCCCGAGGTCTTCGCTCCCTGGCCGCGATAGAGCTTCGCCAGCTCGAAGCCCCGAGCCAGAGAGGAATGGGCGATGTGCACATGCGCCCCGGTCTCCAGCGCCATCTCGAAGATCTCGAGGTCGGCCATGGTCTCGGTGATCGGCGGCCGGGTGCGGCAGTGCCAGATCGGGGAGGTGTTGCCCGCGGCCTTGGCGGCCTCGGTCAGCTTCACCACCAGCTCCTGGTCCTCGTTGTGGACCGCGACCATCAGTCCCGTCGCGGCGATCTCCGCGAAGGCCGCCAGCATGGTGGGGTGGTCGATGCGGGGGAAGCGGTGCGCGTCGTATTCGTAGGTCGAGACCTTGAAGGCCGATGCGCCGGCTTCGGCCAGGGCGGGGATGTCGTCGCCCCCGCCTGTCTTCCTGATGGTCGCGTAGAGCGCCATGTCGACATGGGAGAGCCGCCCGACATGCTCGACCTTGTCCTTGAAGATGGTCGCGGTGGTGACGGGGTCCGGCACGTCATAGGGCATATCGCAGACGGTGGTGACGCCGCCGGCCGCGGCCGACATCGTCGCGCCCTCGATCCCCGGCCAGCCCGTCGAGGAGGAGGTGTGCATGTGCCCGTCCACCAGCCCGGGCATCACCAGCCGGCCGCGATGGTCGGCGAAGGCCTTGGCCGGGGGCGGCAAGCCCTCGCCGATCGCCGCGATGGTCTCGCCGCGCACCGCGACCCAGCCGCCGGGCAGCACCCGGTCCGACAGCACGAGGTCGCCGGTCAGGACGAGGTCGAAGGGCGCGGCGTCGGTCATGCGTGGGGCTCCGGCAATGGCGGCCTCACGCTAGACCTGAATCGGGCAGCGTTGGAACCTACCCGGCCTGGCCGGAGAGGCGGCGGACCAGCAATCCGGCCAGCGCGCCGGCCACCGCCGGGCCGAGCCCGACGAGGAAGACGAAGACCAGCTCGATCGGCCAGAGGTTGTGCGCGGTCGGGTCGGCGCCGACCTCGACCGCGATGTGCCCGATCGCGACCGCGGGCGCGCAGGCCGCCATGGCGCCGATCGCTAGCCTCGCCGGCGCCACGCCAGCGGCCACCAGCAGCGCGGCGAGCAGCGCCACGACGACCAGCCCCGGCCCGATCACCAGGTAGCTCTCGCCTGGCGGCAGCGGCGGGGCGAGAAAGCGCTGCAGCTCGATCGCGGCGGCGCCGGCCAGGAAGCAGAGGAAGAGCAGGACGCGCATGGAGCGATCCTCGCCCTTCCGCCGCGCGGCGTCACGTCGTCACTGCGCGGCGGCCTCCTGGGTCGGGAACAGCATCTCCGCGAAGTCGAGTGCGAGCCGCGTCACCTCGCTCTCGCGCTCGGCGTTCCAGGCCAGCGCGACGCCGACGGCATAGAGCGGGCCGGCGAGTTCCCGGAACGCCACGCCCGGCGGTCGCAGCCGCGCCATCCCCGCCGAGACGAGCGCGACGCCGAGCCCCGCCGCGACGAAGCCGAGCTGCGCCATCGCGCTGCCGACCTCCCGCACCACGCGAGGCGCGAAACCCGCGGCCCGGCAGGCCGCGACCATCGCGTCGGAATAGGCAGGGCTTATGCCGCGCGGCAGGATCAGCAGCGGCTCGTCCGCGAGCAACGAGAGCGGCAGCGGCGCCCTGGTCTCCGCCAGCGGATGCCCCGACGGCAGCGCGGCGGCCAGCACGTCGCGCCCGAGCGGCCGCAGCCGCACGGGATGCCGGTCGCGGTCGAGCCGCAGCAGCGCCAGGTCCACCTCGCCGCGCCGCAGCGCCTCCACCGCGTCGGTGGTGTCGAGCTCCCGCACGCTGACCGCGGCGTCGGGCCGCGCGGCCTGCAGGGCGCGGACCAGCGGCGGCAGATAGTCGAACAGCGCCGAGGTCACGCAGGCGATCGAGACGGGTGCGTGGCGCCCCGCGCGCAACTCCCGCGCGAGCGATTCCAGCTCGCCGGCATCCTGGGCCAGGCGCCGGGCGAGCGGAATCAGCGCCTCGCCTTCCCGCGTCGGGCGCGCACCCTTGCCGGTGCGCTCCAGCAGCTGGACGCCGAGCTCCTTCTCCAGCGCCTGGATCTGCGCCGTGAGCGGCGGCTGCGAGATGCCGAGCCGTGCGGCGGCGCGGCCGAAATGCCCTTCCTCGGCGACGGCCAGGAAATGGCCAAGGCGGCGTACAAGACGAAAATCCATGGCGGGCCCGATGCCTGTTCCGGCTCTTGGGTTCTGCCCGCCTCAACCTTGCGGGGTGCGATATACCCCGCCGCTCATACGAAATCCATATCGCGCCGCTCGCCCAATCGGAATGGACGATGGTTCCGGCCGGGAGCACAAATCCCGCATCCGTTCTGACGGCAGCGATGAGGAAGGCCGATGAAAAAACACGCAGTGAAGGTCCACCCGTCCAAGGCGCTTCTCCCGCGCGAGGAGCAGCTGGCCTGGAAGATGGCCGCCGTCGCGACCGACAAGGTCGGGGTGGACAAGGAGGTGCGGGAGATGATCATCAACCGCATCATCGACAACGCCTCGGTGGCGATCGCCGCGATCAACCGCCGCCCTGTCGTCTCCGCCCGCGGCATGGCGCTCGGTCATCCCCGCAAGGGCAGCGCGACGGTGTTCGGCGTGAAGTCGGCGACGACGGTCAGCCCGGAATGGGCGGCCTGGGCGAACGGCACGGCGGTGCGCGAGCTCGACTTCCACGACACCTTCCTGGCGGCCGACTACTCGCATCCCGGCGACAACATCCCGCCGATCCTCGCGGTCGCGCAGACCATGGGGAAGTCGGGCCGCGACCTGATCCGCGGACTGGCCACGGGCTACGAGCTGCAGATCGACCTGGTGCGCGCGATCTGCCTGCATGAGCACAAGGTGGACCACATCGCCCATCTCTGCCCGTCCGCGGCCGCCGGCATCGGCACGCTGCTCGGCCTGAAGCAGGAGGTGATCTTCCAGGCGATCCAGCAGGCCCTGCACACCTCCGTCAGCTTCCGCCAGTCCCGCAAAGGCGAGATCAGCTCCTGGAAGGCCTATGCGCCCGCCCATGCCGGCAAGCTCGCGATCGAGGCGGTGGATCGCTGCATGCGCGGCGAGGGCGCGCCATCCCCGATCTACGAAGGCGAAGACAGCGTGATCGCCTGGGTGCTGTCGGGCCGCACCCAGGCCGACAGCAAGGGCCGCAAGACCGTCTACGAGCCCACCTATTATGAAGTGCCGCTGCCCGAGCCCGGCGAGCCCAAGCGCGCCATCCTCGACAGCTACACCAAGGAGCACTCAGCGGAGTACCAGTCCCAGGCCCTGATCGACCTGGCCTTCCGCATGAGGGAGAAGATCAGCGATGTCGAGGCGATCGACCGGATCGTCATCCACACCTCCCACCACACGCACTACGTGATCGGGACCGGCGCCAACGACCCGCAGAAGATGGACCCCAAGGCCAGCCGTGAGACGCTGGACCACTCCATCATGTACATCTTTGCAGTCGCCCTGCAGGACGGGCGCTGGCACCACGTGGACAGCTACGCGCCGCGGCGGGCGCAGCGGCCCGACACCGTCCGCCTCTGGCACAAGATCGAGACCACCGAGGATCCGGAGTGGACGCGCAGGTACCACTCGCGCGATCCCGACGAGCTCAGCTTCGGCGGCCGGGTCGAGGTCTTCTTCAAGGACGGCACCACGCTGGTGGACGAGCTCGGCGTCGCCAACGCTCACCCGAACGGCGCCCGCCCCTTCGCGCGTGCCCAGTACGTCCAGAAGTTCCGGACGCTGACCGAGGGCATCATCTCGACGCGCGAGGCGAACCGCTTCCTGGACGCGGCGGAGAACCTGGCGAGCCTGGCGGCCGGGGAGCTGGACCAGCTCAACGTCGTGCTGCCCGCCGGCACGCTGCTCGACAGCAAGCCCGGTATCTTCTGAGAACCCGATGCCCCCTCCCCCCGCTAGCGGGGGAGGGATGGGGTGGGGGTGCATCACAGCCGACCACCCATCCCCCAAGCACAAGGACGATGAGGAACGCGATGACCGAAGCCACACCCACCATCTACAAGGGCCTGGTCGGCGTCTATGCCGACGTCTCCGCCGTCTCCAAGGTCATGCCGGAGACCAACAGCCTGACCTATCGCGGCTATGCCGTGCAGGACCTCTGCGAGGAGAGCAACTTCGAGGAGGTCGCCTACCTGCTCTGGCACGGCGAGCTGCCGACCGCGGCCGAGCTCGCCGCCTTCCAGAAGGAAGAGCGCGCGAACCGCACCATCACCCCAGCGCTGATGTCGGTCCTCCGCGCCATTCCGAAGGACGCGCACCCCATGGACGCGGTGCGGACCGCCGTCTCCTTCATGGGCACCGAGGACCCCGAGGCCGGCGACGTCTCCGACGCCGCCCAGCGGCGCAAGGCGATGCGGCTGCTGGCCAAGCTGCCGACCGCGGTGGCCGCGTCCAACCGCCTGTCGAAGGGCCTCGAGCCCATCGCGCCCGATCCGTCGCTGTCCTGGTGCGAGAACTTCTTCCACATGGTCTTCGGGAAGGTCCCGCAGCCCGAGGTCATCAAGTCCTTCGACGTCTCGATGATCCTCTACGCCGAGCACACCTTCAACGCCTCCACCTTCGTGGCGCGGACGGTGACCTCGACCGGGGCGGACATCCACGGCGCCATCGCGGCGGCCATCGCCGCGCTGAAGGGCCCGCTGCATGGCGGCGCCAACGAGGCCGTGATGCACATGCTGACCGAGATCGGCGGGCCCGACAGGGCGGAGGCCTGGATCCACGGCAAGTTCGACCACAAGGCGCTGGTGATGGGCTTCGGCCACCGCGTCTACAAGAACGGCGACAGCCGCGTGCCGACAATGACCAGGTACGCCGAGAAGATGGCCGAGGTGGTCGGCGACCGCCGCTGGATGGAGACGTCCCGGGTGCTGGCCGGGATCATGCTGCGGGAGAAGAAGATCCACCCCAACCTCGATTTCCCCGCGGGCCCTGCCTACTACCTCATGGGCTTCGACATCCCGCTCTTCACCCCGATCTTCGTCTGCTCCCGCGTCACCGGCTGGGCCGCGCATGTCTTCGAGCAGGCCGCGGACAACCGGCTGATCCGCCCGCTGTCGCACTACACCGGTGCCGAGCAGCGGCCGGTGCCGCCGGTGAATCGGCGCGGCTGACGCGCTTCAACGCCGCGCGACACCACGTCGCGCGGCGTGCTGCGGCGCCATCCGCGCGCCGCTTCATCGCCATCATCGACGTGCTTCGACGTCGCGCCGCGAAGAAAATCGCACGCGCGACGCGTCGAACGCGCGCATCGCGTGCGAATCCGTTTGACAGTTTGAGTGCGCGCGCATCACTTGTGATTCGCACGCACTCGCTTGACGCGATTCGCGCGCCGACGAACGAAGCAGAGTCACCGCAGCACGCGACGACGAAGCGGACGGGAAGCGGCAAGCGGCACGGCAGCGGAGGCGCGCAGCAGGAAGGATCGGTCCATGGACCGCAGGCTCGGGGAGGAAGGAGGCATCAGCCTCGCCGCTTCCTCCACACCACCGCAGGCAATGCCGCGGCGGGAGAGAAGCCAGGGAAGGCGCCAAGCGCGGGATAGCGCAGCGCAGCCCGGCGCCGGCGTGTTCCTGGACGGCGGCCTGGGTGGTTCGGCGCGATACGGGATCCGCGCCGGCCACAGGGCCTCCACTCCATCCTGCTTTCGTGGCTGCCTCGGCCCCGCTTCGACGAGGTCGGCCACCACGGAACGCGTCAACACCTGACCAACCAAGGACCTGACATGACCGATATCATCGAGACCACCGAGACCGAGGCCGAGCCGCGCGCCCAGGCGATGGCGATGGCCGCCGCGAAGAAGACGGCGAGGAAGCCGGCTGCCAAGAAGGCCGCGCCGAAGAAGGCCGCTGCCAAGAAGGCCGCGCCGCGGAAGGCCGCCAAGAAGGCCGCGCCGAAGAAGGCCGCTGCCAAGAAGGCCGCGCCGAAGAAGGCCATGAAGAAGGCCGCGCCGAAGAAGGCCGCTGCCAAGAAGGCGGCGCCGAGGAAGGCCGCCGCCAAGAAGGCCGCGCCGAAGAAGGCCGCTGCCAAGAAGGCCGCGCCGAGGAAGGCCGCCGCCAAGAAGGCGGCGCCGAGGAAGGCCGCCGCCAAGAAGTCGACGGGCCGCTCCGAGGCCGCGAAGAAGGCCGCTGCCACCCGCGCCGCGAAGAAGGCCGCCGCCGCCGCCGCTCCGGCGCCCGAGGCCGCGTCCTGATCTGACCGCCGATCCCGGCATGGGGGGCGCCACCCGCAGGGGTGGCGCCCTTCTTGCGTTTATGTGGTGCCCTCAAACGCCGGGCGCGCGCTCCGCGCGCCTGGCTCGCCGGACTGTCCGCGGGCCGCATTTGCGGCCTCGGACCGCTTCGCGGTCCGCCATTCCCCCTTTTATCCTGCTGCGATGCTGATCCGCCCCCTGCCGCGCGAGGAGCGCCGTGCGCTCGCGCCGCTGCTCGCGGCCTACGCCGCAGAGATGCGCGAGACCCTGGCCGGGGAGGCCGTCGCGGCGCCGGAGGATCAGGCCGCGCTGCTCGCCGCGCATCCCACGGCCGAGGTGCTGGTCGCGGAGAGCGACGGCGCCCCGGTCGGCTTCGCCATCCTCTTCGACCTGCCGGAGATCGTCTTCGCCAGGCGCTGCGGCATGCTCGATGACCTGTTCGTCCTGCCCCAGGCGCGCGGCCAAGGCGTCGCGCGCGCGCTCATCGCCGAGGCCTGCGCGCTGGGCCGCGCCCGCGGCTGGAGCCACCTGCGCTGGATCGTCCCGGAGGCCGACGCCGGCGCCGTCGCCCTCTACGAGCGCATCGCCGCCCGCACGGACTGGCGGAGCTACGTGATCCGCCTGGACCCCGCGGCGTCTCTGTAGCTCACCCGTAGGTCGTCAGCAGGTCGTCCACCTGCGCCGGCGTCAGGCGCCGCACGCCCGGCACGCCGCGCAGCATCAGCGCGAGGCGGGCCGCTTCCTCCAACTCCTCCGACGCGTACACCGCATCCCGCAGCGTCGCGGCGCTGACGACCGGACCGTGGTTCGCCAGCAGCAGCGCCTTCGCCGATCTCGCGGCCTCGAAGACAGCAGGCTCCATGGCCGCATCGCCCGGCCGATAATAGGGCACGCAGGGCAGGCGGCGCCCGATGCGCATGACGAAGTAGGGGGTCAGCTGCGGGATCTCGGCGTCGCCCCCTTCCGGCGCCAGGCAGGACACCGCCGTCGCATGGGTGGAATGCAGGTGCACCACCGCCCCCGCTTCCGGCCGCGCCGTGAGCACTGCGCGGTGCAGGAACACTTCCTTTGACGGCTTGTCGCCGGACAGGTGAGACCAATCCGGCCCGAGCTTGCTGATCCCAGCGGGATCCAGCCGCCCGAGGCAGGAATTCGTCGGCGTCATGAGGTAGCCGTCCGCCAGCCGCACGCTGATGTTCCCTGCCGTGCCGACGGAGTAGCCGCGGTCGAAGAGCGACTTCCCGAGCGCGGCCAGCTCCTGCCGGATCGCGGCCTCGTCCATGCTGTCGGCCATCCGATTCAGCCCTCCACGGATGCCGGCGCGAACGCCTTCAGGAAGAAGTCCCGCGCGCCGAAATTCCCGCTCTTCAGCGCCAGGTGGATCCCGGTGGGCTCGGCGAAGGTCCAGGGCACGCCGGGGTCGATCTCCGCCCCGATCCGCAAGCTTGTCACGCCGAGCCGCGTCACCACCGCGCCCGAGGTCTCGCCGCCCGCCACCACGAGCCGCCTGACGCCTCGCGCCGTCAGCCCCTGCGCGACCTCTGCCAGCGCGTGCTCCACCAGCACCCCCGCGGCATCGCGGCCGAGCTTCTGCTGGAGCGCCGCGACCTTCTCGGGCGGCGCGCTCGCCGCGATCACCACCGGCCGGTCCGCGGCGAGCTTGCCCTCGACCCAGTCCAGCGCCTGCCGCGCCAGCGTGCCCGCGTCCGGCGTCGCCAGCGGATCGAGCTCCAGCACCGGCACATGGTCGCGGGCGAAGCCGATCTGCCCCAGCGTCGCGCGCGAGCACGACCCCGCCACCACCGCGCAGAGCCCGCTGGCCTTCGGCAGCACCGCGGCGTCGCTGCGCTGCGACAGCAGCCCGGCGCGCCGGAAATTCCCGGGCAGGCCCATCGCGACGCCCGAGCCGCCGGTGACCAGCGCATGGCTCGCGCAGGCCTCGCCGATCGCCTGGAGATGCGCGTCGCCGACGGCATCCACGATCGCGTAGCGCCGGCCGCTCTCGGCCAGCCGAGTCATTTCCCGCCGGATCGCCGCCGCGCCCTGGTCCACCACAGCGAAGGGCACCAGTCCGACCCCTCCATCCGTCTGGCGCGACAGCACGCGCACGAGGTCGGGATCCTTCATCGGCGTCAGCGGGTGGTTCTCCATCCCACTCTCGTTCAGCAGCCGCGCGCCGACGAAGAGGTGCCCCTGGTAGATGCTGCGGCCATTGGCCGGGAAGGCCGGGCAGGCGATCGCGAAGCCGGATCCCAGCCGCCTCAGCAGCGCATCGGCGACGGGCCCGATATTGCCCTCGTCCGTGCTGTCGAAGGTCGAGCAGTACTTGAAGAAGAGCTGCCTGGCCCCTGCCGCCACCAGCGCGTCGGCCGCCGCCACGCTCTCCGCCACCGCCTGCGCCACCGGCGCCGTCCGCGACTTCAGCGCGACGACCACCGCATCGGCCTCCGGCAGCTCTCCCCCCGGCACGCCGATGACCTGCACGCAGCTCATGCCGTTCTTCACCAGCATGGAGGCGAGGTCCGTCGCGCCGGTGAAGTCGTCCGCGACGCAGCCGAGCAGCAGGGCCATGCGCGTCCCCTCTATAAAGGTGTGCCGTCCTTGCGGCTGTAGCGCCATTTGCCGTCCGGGCCCATCGCGGCGGCCAGGTCGTCGTCGGGATAGACGACCGCGTCACCGGGCGAGCGGTCACCGACCTCGAGATAGACGACCGTCGCGTCCGTCCGGTTCACCAGGCAATGCGCATCGCCCGTGCCGGCCTTGAAGCCCGCGCACATGCCGGGCCTCAGCGGCGTCTCGCCGGCATCCGTCACCAGCGTCGGCTCGCCTTCCAGGATGTAGACGAACTCGTCCTGCGCGCGGTGCGCGTGCCGCAAGGCAGATTGCGCGCCCGGCGCCAGCACCGTCCGGTTCACGCCGAAATTGCTCAGGCCGAAGACGTCGCCCAGGACCTGCTTCTCGCGTCCCGCTACCTTCCGGCGCAGATCCTCGGGGTAGCCCGACGGTCCCTTGGACGGCGCGTCCAGCGCGACGATGGCGATCGGCTTCTCGGCCATGACCGGCTCCTCCTCAGCGCGGCAGGCAGAGCAGGTCGGCATGCCCGACGCGCGCGGAAAGCCGACGCTCGCTCGCCTGGCGCGTCCGGTCCATCACCCACTGCGCGATCCGGTCTTCAAACCGGCGTTCCCAGGCGAGCGCCGCGCGCGCATGGCCCTCGGCGAGTTCCAGCGCCATCAGCGGGTCGCGCCGCGGCACGATCCAGTCGGATGGCGCGCGCAGCACCTCGTAGCCCCGCGCGTCGAAGGCCCCGGCGATCGCGGCCGGCGCCCTGGCGCCGAGCGCGACGCCCCCGAACCCCTTGTCGCGAGCCTGGTCGCGGGCGAAGCCGCGCGCGACCAACGCGTCGGCGCGGTGCGGCGGGCCGAAGCGCTCGCGCCCCGTCACGTTCAGCGCGGCGTAGAAGGGCAGGCGCCGCGCGCCGCACGCTGCCGCCATCCGCTCGATCCAGTCCTGGCTCACCAGGTCGCAGAGCGCCGTGTTCACCACCGCATCCACCTGGTGCAGCGGCAGGTTGTCCGGCGCCTCCCGCAAGTCGGCGACCAGGCCCTCCACCCGCCAGGCCCCGCGCGGGCTGTGCACCAGCAGCACCCGCCTGCCCGGGAAGGTCACGCCCCAGCCCGCCTGCTCCGCGCGGTCGGCGATGGTCTCGAAGGCGCGCTCGATGAGCGCCTCGTCGGCGTCCACCAGCGTCCAGGCCTGCGCCCGGCCGATGAAGTGGCCGAGCCAGCGCAGCAGCGATCCTGTCCCGGCGCCGAGGTCCATGATCCGCGGCCGCTGCGGCAGCACCTGTGACAGTCGCGCCGCGAGGCCCGCATCGCGCGCGGCCGCGTCGAAGGGCTCGCGCTGGTCGAGCCAGTCGCCGTCGAAGGTCTCAGCCACTCACGCCCTCTCCAGTTCGGCCACGAAGGCGGCCGCGCGGTCCTCCCAGCGCGGCAGTCGCTGCCCGGCCCGCCAGGCCGCCTCCGCCATCTCAGCCCGCAGTTCCGTGTCGAAGATCGCGCGCCGCATCGCCTTGCCCAGCGACACCACGTCGCCCGGTGGCGAGACCACGCCTGCCTCGACCGGCACGAGGTCCGCCAGCGCGCCGCCCGCGCTGACTGCCACCGGCAGGCCGCGCGCCAGCGCCTCGGCCACCGCCATCCCATAGCCTTCCCAATGGCTCGCCAGCGCGAAGATGTCCGCGCCCTGCCACAGCGCCTCCAGCACCGCGCCGTCCACCTCGCCCGGGAAGTCCACGCGCTGCGCGATGCCGAGCTCCTCGGCCAGCGCCTGCAACCCATGCGCATAGACGGGATCGCGCGCGCCGCCCGCGATGGTGAGCCGCCACTCCAGGTCCGGCAGCATCGCCAGCGCGCGCAGCAGCACGTCGTGTCCCTTGCGCGGGATCAGGGAGCCCAGCGCCAGGATCGAGCAGCCATCGCCCGACCCCGTGCTGCGCGGCGCGGGATCCGTGCCGGGCTCCACCACGCCGACGCGGGCGGGATCGACGCCGAATTCCGGCGCGAGGCGCTGCGCGGTCAGGTTGCTGGTCGCGACGAGCCGCGCCAACCGCGGGAACAGCTGGAGTTCCGCGGCGCGCAGCGCATCGCGCACCTCGCCGGGGTTGCCGTGCTCGAGCGCTGTGGGGTGGTGGATGAGCCCGACGGCACGGCGGCGCTCCAGCTCCTCCACCAGCGGTCCGAATGACGGCAGGCCGAGCCCGTCGATGACGATCCGCGCCCCCGCGGGCACCGCGTCCAGCGCGTGCCGCGCGCTCGCGAGCGCCTCGTCGTCCGGCAGCGGGTGGCGCCCGGCGAGTTCCACGACCTGCACGTCATGCCCGTTCGCGCGCAGCCCCTCCACCAGTCGGCCATCGTAGATGTAGCCGCCCGAGATCGTGTCGAAGGGACCGGGGACGAGCAGCGCCACGTCCATGCTGGCTGGTCCGGTCAGGCCGGTGCGCCTGAGGGCGCCGCGGTCGTGGGATCGGCGACCGGACCCTCGAAGGCCGCCCAGGCGATGTGGCTCTCGCGCAGCAGGACCTTGATGCCGGTGACGCCCTTGCCGCCGTCTCCGAGCCGCCCGTCGCGGCAGGCCGCGGCGAGTTCCTGCTGGATGTGCAGGCAGAGATACTCGGTCGTCGTGTTCTTCCCCGCGAAGACCGGCTCCGCGTCCAGGTTGCGGTAGTCGATCGGCGCGAGCACCGCACGCAGCACGTCCTTCGCCAGGCCGATGTCGATCAGCAGGTGCAGGTCGTCCAGCTTCGGGGCGCGGAACTCCGCCTCCACCACGAAGGTCGCGCCGTGCAGCCGCTGCGCCGGGCCGAAGGCTTCGCCGCGGAAGCTGTGCGCGATCATGATGTGGTCGACGACGGTCAGGCTGAACATCGGGGCGTGCTCGCTCTCTCTATATATAGGTGACGACGGGGCAGAGGGGCTGCGGCGTGCCGGCCGGCGCGACCAGCACCGACCCCATCCGTCGCGGCAGTTCCTCGAACGGGATGTCCGGCCCGAGCAGCGCTTCAAGCCGGTCGTCCGCGAGCAGCGCCAGCGCCAGCGCCATCCTCTCCGCATGCGACCGCCGGCCGCGCATCGCGGGCGCGACCGCGCCGACCTGGGTCGAGATCAGCTGCAGGCGCTTCGCGTGGAAATCCTCGCCGAGCGGCAGCTCCACCTGGCGGTCGCCGAACCAGGACGCCTCGACGATCCGCCCTTCGAAGCCGCAGCGGGCCAGCGCCATCCGCAGCCCCGGCGCGCTGGCGGAGGCATGAACGACGAGGTCGCGCCCGCCCGGCACCTCCTCCGGCAGGCAGAAGCGCGCGCCGAGGCGTTCCACGATCCCGCGGCGGGAGCCGTCGATGTCGCAGACGTCCAGCTCGATCCCCGGGATGCGCGAGAGCAGGAAAGCCACCAGCAGCCCGACCACCCCCGATCCGATCACCAGCGCGCGCTCCCCCGCCAGCGGCCGCGCATCCCACAGGATGTTCACCGCGGTCTCCATGTTCGCGGCCAGCACCGCGCGGCGATCGGGTACGGCGTCGGGGACGGGGACGCACATTGCCGCCGGCGCGAGGAACGCATCGTGGTGCGGATGCAGGCAGAAGACGCGGCTGCCCACCAGCGCGTCGGGGCCTTCCAGCACCTCGCCCACCGCGGCGTAGCCGTAGGAAACGGGGAAGGGAAAGGCGCCCTGCATCAGCGGCGCCGCCATTGCGCCCCACTGGCTTTCCGGCACGCGGCCCGTGAAGACCAGCCGCTCCGTCCCGCGCGAGATGCCGCTGGCACGCGTCCTGACCAGGGCCTCGTCCGGCGCCGGCGCGCGCAGCGCCTGCTCGCGGATCTCCGCGACCCCGGGTGCCACGGTCCAGAGCGCGCGCGCCTTCATGCATGCACCTTGCGCGGCGTGCCGAGGCAGACCTCGGGCCGAGCGCGGTCCAGGGCCACGTCGCAGAGGATGTCCTGCCCCAGCGGCCAGACCGTCCATTGCACGCGCAGCCCGTCCGCGATGCGCGCGGCCTGCGGCAGGGAGAAGGCGGGGATGCCCGATCCCAGGATCACCGGCGCGACGGTCAGGTGCAGCCGGTCCAGCAGCCCCGCCGCAAGGAAGGCCGAGACGGTGCGCCCACCACCCTCGACGAAGATGCGGGTCAGCCCGCGCGCGGCGAGCGCGCGCAACAGCGCCGGCAGATCGAGCCCGGCGCCGTCGCGCGGGATGCGCAGCACCTCCGCCTGGCCATGTGTCGCGGGCCCGTCCGCAGCGGCGACCAGCAGCGTCGGTGCAGCGCCGTCCCGGAAGACGCCGTGGGTCGCCGGCAGGCGGCGACCGGGGTCGAGGATGACGCGCACCGGGTTCGGGCCCGGCACCTCGCGCGTCGTCAGCCGGGGGTCGTCGTGCTGCACCGTGCCGGCGCCGACCAGCACGACGTCGCAGAGCGCGCGGAGCTGGTGCGTGTGGACGATGTCCTCGCGCCCACCGATCCACTGCGAGGACCCGCCTTCCGTCGCGATGCGCCCATCCAGCGTCTGCGCGAGCCGCCCCACGACGCGGCAGCCATCGGGCGCCGTCGGCGGGGCGAGCACCGGCGCGAAGAGCCGCACGAGCGGCGTGTCCGGCATCGCGCTGCCATGCGCGCTGCGGTTCTCGCGGCCACGACGCGCCTCCAGCAGCGCGGTCCAGTCGTCAGGGGGCGCATCGGCCATGCGCCCCTAATGCCGAAGTGGGGCGACGGGGGCAATGCGGGGCGGAGGTTTCGCCGTAGACCCTGCCCAGCCTCCCCCGCACCGCGGGGGAGGAGAAGTCGCTGTCGAACTTCACGCCCTGGTCCGCGTCCCCCGCAATGCTGCGGAGGGATGAGGAGGGGGCGAGCGCACCGACCTACACCCGCGACAGCACCGACACCGCCCCCGCGCGCCCCTCGCGCTGCCGGCCACGCGCGCCATAGGTCCCGGGCCCTGCGGGCTTCGCCGCCCCCGCGATCGTCTCGATCACCCGCGACTGCAGATCGATCGCGCGTTCCAGCAGCCGTCGGTTCTCCGCGGTCAGGTCGCGCAGACTGACGGCCATGTGCTCCGCCGCGTCGCGCTCCGCCCCGGCAGCCTTGGCGCCAGACCGGTGTGCGGCGGCATAAGCGGCCTCGAAGGCATCCGCCGCCTGGCGCTTGCCGCGCGCCAGCGGCCCCGCCGCAGCCAGGTCGAGCCGCGCCAGCGCCTCGTTCTCTGCCCTCAGCGCTTCCATCAGGCGGCGCGCGGCGGTCATCACGGCTTCGATCATGCGGTCTCTCCCGTCGGGTTGCGGCTGAGTTCCTGGGCGCGCAGCAAGGCGCGCTCGACCGCCGGCGCGATGCCGAGGCCCCCGGCCCGCGCGAGGTCGCGTGCGATCGCGTCCACCAGCATGGGGCGCCACTGCGCCTCCGCCTTGCCGCCGCCGAAGGGGCCATCAGTCGGCAGCGCCGCGAAGACCGGCTGAAACATCGCGGAGACGGCCTGCGCCTCGAATTCCTGCGCCACCCGCCGGATCTGGCCATGCGAGGCCGCCGGCGCGGAGGCCACCGTGCTGATCATCGGATCTCCAACTCCGCCTGAAGCGCCCCCGCCGCCTTGACGGCCTGCAGGATGCTGATGAGGTCGCGGGGCCCGACCCCGAGGCTGTTCAGCCCCCGCACCAACTCCTCGAGCGTCACGCCGCCGCGCAGGATGCCCATGCGCCGCTCGGCCTGGTCGTCCACCTCGATGTTGGTCCGCGGCGTCACCACGGTCTGCCCATTGGACAGCGCATTAGGCTGGCTGACCTGCGGCGTCTCCGTGATGCGGATCGTCAGGTTGCCCTGCGCGATCGCCACCGTGCTGACGCGGACATTGGCGCCCATCACGATGGTGCCCGACGCCTCCTCGATCACCACGCGCGCGACCTGGTCGGGCTGCACGCGAAGCTGCTCGATCTCCGTCAGGAAGGCGATGGGATCGCGCCCGCCGACATTGAGCGCCACGGTCCGCGGATCGGTCGCATTCGCCACGCCGCCGCCCGAGGCCCGGTTGATCGCCGCCGCCACGCGCCGCGCCGTCGTCAGGTCGGGGTTGCGCAGCGACAGCCGCAGCGTCCCGCCCTGCGCGAACTGGAAGGGCACCTCGCGCTCCACCGTCGCCCCGCTCGGGATGCGGCCCGCCGTCGGCACGCCGCGCACGACGGAACTGCCCTGGCCGCGCGCCGCGATCGCACCCGTCGTCACCGCGCCCTGCGCCACGGCATAGACCTCGCCATCCGCGCCGAGCAGCGGGGTGACCAGCAGCGTTCCCCCCGTGATGTTGCTGGCGTCGCCCAAGGTGGACACCGCGATGTCGATCCGGCTGCCCGGCCTGGCGAAGGGCGGCAGGTTCGCCGTGACCATCACCGCGGCCACGTTGCGCGTATCCAGCCGCACTTCCTGGTCGCGCGTGTTCACGCCGAGCCGTTCCAGCACGCCGATCAGCGATTGCCGCGTGAACGGGGAGGAGCGCAGCCGGTCGCCCGTCCCGTTCAGCCCGACCACGAGCCCGTAGCCCACGAGCTGGTTGTCGCGCACGCCCTCGATATCGGCGATGTCCTTGATGCGGACCTGGCCCAGGGCGGGCGGAGCGGCCAGCAGCACGGCGACGACCGCTGCCGCCAGCCGGCGCCATGCCGTCCTCATCCTCGGGCAAGGATTTTCCGCCACGCTCTCCTCCGGGCCGGCCAAATCGGCCGCGGGGGGCACAGCGCAACCCGCGTGCCAGGATCCGGTGGCCCCGCGACCGGCAGGGCTTGCCGGGTCGGGGCAGGGGCTGCCGCCGGGCGGCAGCCCTGGCCGTCATGGCGCAGGAGGTGCTGGTGGTCGTCAGGGTGGGGTCGGTCGGACGCGGAATGCCGCCGCGGCGCGCGGGCAGGGCTGGGGGCGGCTTCTCGCTGCCCGCCGGTCGCGAGGCCGCCGGGCCCAGCGTCGCCGCCGGCGCCGGCGCGGTCGGCGCGCTGTTGGGGCTGCCGGACGCTACGCCACCCGAGCCGCCGGAGGCCCGCGCTGGCCGACGCGCTCACTCCACGTTGGAGGAGTTGCGCGGCCTTCAACTCGATCTGCTGCGCGGAGGTAACGACCTCGCGAGGCTCGAGCGCCTGGCCGCCCTCGCCGAGTCGGAGGACATCCCCCTCGATCCCGGCCTCCGCGAAGCCGTTGCAGGCGTTGCGCTGCGGGCCCGCATCGAGCTGGCCAGGCGCCGCCGCGCCGTGGCCTGACCGCGGCACGCCCGCAAATTCTGGCGACCATCAGAAACTTGTCGCAAATCAGGGTCTTGTGTCGGCCCCGATCCCGCCACTATGGTCCGCCCGCCTTCGATGGCCGGGCGCCGGGCCTGCCGTGGTGGGCTTGGGGAAGAACGTATCATGCTCGTGACCTTGCCGCCGGACTACCGACCGTCGTCCGCCGAAGAGTTCATGAACCCACTCCAGCTCGAGTACTTCCGACAGAAATTATTGAAGTGGCGGGGCGACTTGCTCCGCGAGGCCGGCGAGACCTTGAACAGCCTGGGCGAAGGCGGGATCGCCGAGGCCGACCTCACCGACCGCGCAAGCGTCGAGACCGACCGCGCCCTCGAACTCCGCACCCGCGACCGCGCCCGCAAGCTCATCAGCAAGATCGACCAGGCGCTCGAGCGCATCGAGAACGGCACCTACGGATATTGCGAGGAGACCGGCGAGCCGATCGGCCTTCGCCGCCTCGAAGCCCGGCCGATCGCGACGCTGTCCATCGAGGCGCAGGAGCGCCACGAGCGGATGGAGCGCGTCCACCGCGACGATTGAGACCGCTTCTGCGGTCGCTCTTTCCCGAGCCCCTCCGACGGCCCGCCGACCAGGCGGGCCGTTCGCTTTTCAGCCGCCGAGATCAGGCGGCGGATCGTCCAGTCCGGGTGGCGGCGTCGCCATGGGATCGCGCTGCAGCAGGCGGGCATCGTTCTCCGCCACGCGGCCGACACGGTTGTCCACCGGCCAGATCGCCAGCTCCTCCGCGGGGCAGGGCAGCAGCAGCTCCAGCAGTTCCTCCGGCGTAGCGGGCTCCGCGCCGAGCCACGCGTCCCACGTCTCAGGCGGCAGGATGGCGGGCATGCGGTGATGCACCAGCGCCTGCTTCTCGTTCGCCTCGGTGGTAATAACCGTGAAGGTCCGCAGCCACTCGCCGTCCGGCGACTTCCAGCCCTCCCACAGGCCGGCGACCGCCATCGGCTCCCCGGTCGCGAGCGCGACGGCATAGGCTTGGCGGCCGCCCTCCTCGTCCTTCCGCCATTCGTAGAAGCCATCCATCGGCACCAGGCAGCGGCGCTTCGCGAAGGCGTCGCGGAAGGACGGCTTGTCGGCCAGCCCGTCGGCCCGGGCGTTCATCAGCCTCGCCGCGTCCTTCGTGTCCTTCGCCCATCGCGGCACCAGCCCCCAGCGCAGCGGATCGAGGTGCCTGGCGCCCCTGTCGGGGTGGCGCCTCACGACCAGCGATTCTTGCGTCGGCGCCACGTTCCACGACGCCGCGCGGTTGGGCGTGGGGTTCACCGTCTCGAAGTAGCGCGCGAGGCCCGCGGGGTCGCGCTGGAGGAAGAAGCGTCCGCACATCGACCCGATATAGGGCGGCGCCCGCGGTTCCGCAGCGATGCCGGGACATCAGAACGGCAACAGCGTGTCTAGCAGTTCCTGCCCCCAGCGCGGCCTCTGCATGTCGGCGATCACGCCGCGCCCGCCATAGGCGATGCGGGCCTCCGCCAGCCGGTCGTGGCGCACCGTGTTGTCGGAGGCGATGTCCTGCGGCCGGATGATCCCGCTGACCGTCAGGTCGCGCAGGTCCGAATTGACCCGCACCTGCTGGCGCCCGTTCACCACCAGGTTCCCGTTCGGCAGCAGCTGCACGACCGTCGCCGCGACGTTCACCGTCACGCGTTCGTTGCGCTGGGTCTGGCCCGTGCCGGTCGCGTTCTGCGACCCGTTGGTGGTCACCAGGCGCGACGGGTCGATCGTGTTCGGGAAGACCGTCGGGAAGGAGCTCGGCAGGCCGAACAGGCGCGGGATGCCCATCTCGTCGGTGCCGTTGCGCTGCCGCTCGGTGTTGTTGCGGAACTGCGCCTCGTCCTGGATCGCGACGAGGATGGTGACGAGATCGCCGACCTGCGCCGCGCGCTGGTCGCGCAGGAAGGTCCGGCTGCCCGGGCGCCACAGCGAATTGGCCGAGGCCGGCGGCTGGTTCAGCGCCGGCGTCGGCATGCTGACCGGCCGCCAGTTCGGGTCGTCCGTCGGGTTCTCGATCGCCGCCATCGCCGGCGGCCGGCCGAGGTCCGACAGCCTCTGGCACCCCGCCAGCGCCAGGCCGGCCAGCAGCAACGCCATGCTCCTCATCGCAGGCTCCCCACCCGGACGCGCCCTGGTCCTACGACCTGCGCCTCCACGACCACGCGGCTGACCAGGTTCATCACGGGCAGGCTCGCGCCGCGCGGCGCGCCTTCCATCGCGCGGCCCTGCGCGGTCAGCGCCATGCCGGGGATGTCGTAGATCATCGTCACGGTCTGCCCGCGCTCGATCGCCAGCGGCGTCGAGAGGTCGGCCAGCATGATCGGCTGGTCCGCCGCGGCGGGGCGGCGCAGCGCCTGGCCCACCACCTGCTCCGGCTCCTGCGCCGATCCCGGGCGGAGCCGTCCCGCGGGAATGCGGGCCTGTCGCACATCCTGCGCACGCATCACCTCGCCCAGCGCCAACCGGCGGGTCGCGACCAGCACCGGGACCGTCGCCACGACGCGACCGGCCAGCCGCACGCGCTGCGTCGGCATGCCCTCCGCCACGATCGCGAGCGTCGCGGCGAAGCGCGCCCCCGGCAGGTCCAGCACAGCGCCTTCCACCGCGAGCTGGACGAAGGCGCGTTCAGGCACCATGGGCGGCGCGAAGGCCTGGATCTCGAGCTCCGCCTCCTCCTCCAGCCCCTGGCCGCGCAGCGCGCCGCGCAGCGCCAGCACGATCTCGTCGCGCGAGAGCTGCCGGCCCGGTCTTTCCAGGACCACGCGCTCCCCGCCGCCGACCGGCCGCCAGGCGATGCCGTTGGCGCGTGCGATGGCGGCGATCTGCGCGGTCTCGATGACCTGCCGGCCGCCCGGCGCCGGCGCCGGGCCGAGCACGACCGCGGCGCGCGGCCCCGCATTGTCGAACAGGTCCGACAGCCGCACGACGGCGTCGTCCACGACCGCGAAGGGGCGCAGCGTCGCGAGCTCCCCGCGCGCCGGCGCGGCGAGCAGCGCGAAGGCCAGGACGAGCCACCGCATCGCCGTCACCGCAGCCTCGAGATGGTGGAGAGCATCTCGTCGCTGGCGGAGATGACGCGGCTGTTCATCTCATAGGCGCGCTGCGCAGTGATCAGGGAGGTGATCTCCTGCACCACGTTGACGTTCGACGTCTCGATGAAGCCCTGCATCACCTGGCCGTAGCCCGCCGTTCCCGGCGCGGCCTGCTGCGCCTGGCCGGAGGCCGGCGTCGCCAGCAGCAGGTTGTCGCCAACCGCTTCCAGCCCGCCCTCGTTGGCGAAGATCGCGAGCTGGATCTGCCCTACGTTCTGCGGCTGCACCTGGCCGTCGATCTTGGCCAGCACCTCGCCGCTGGCATTGATCGTGACGTCCGTCGCATTGGCCGGGATGGTCACGCCGGGCTGCACGACGAAGCCGTCGGCGGTCACGATCACGCCTTCCGGCGAGAGCGAGAAGGTGCCGTCGCGCGTATAGGCCGTCTCGCCCGAGGGCAGCTGCACCTGGAAATAGCCGTTGCCCCGGATCGCGAGGTCGAAGCGGTTGCCGGTCTGGCTCAGGCTGCCCTGCTCGGCGATGCGGTAGACCGCGCCGGTCTTAACGCCAAGGCCGACCTGCGCGCCGGACGGCAGCACCGATCCCGTATCGGCGGACTGCGACCCCACGCGGCGGAGGTTCTGGTAGAGCAGGTCCTGGAACTCCGCGCGCCGGCGCTTGTAGCCGGTGGTGCTCATGTTCGCGATGTTGTTGGAGATGACCTCGACATTGGTCTGCTGGGCCATCATGCCGGTGCCGGCGATGTGGAGAGAGCGCATCGGTCAGTCTCCTCAGCGCCGCCGCAGCACGCGTTCGACGACGGTACCGAGCCGCTCGCCTTCGCGTTCCGCCATCTGAGAGACGAACTGGAATTGCCGGAGGTCCTCGGTCAGGCGCGTGAGCTCCAGGACGGGGCGGACATTGCTGCCTTCCACCGTGCCCTGGACGACGCCCGGCCGCTCCACGGGCTGGGCCTGCTGGCCTTCGGGGGCAGCGAAGTTGCGCTCGCCTTCCGCGCGCAGCCGCTGCACATCGTCGAAGCGCACGATGCGGAGCTGCCCGACCGGCCCTGCCTCGGTCGAGACGCTGCCGTCGCCCCTGATCTCGATGCGGCTCGATCCCGGCTCCAGCCGGATCGGCTGGCCGTTGGTTCCGAGCACCGCATTGCCGTCGGGGTCCACCACGCGCCCCTGCACGTCGAGGCTGAAGCGGCCGGCGCGGGTATAGCGCTCACCGCGCGGCGTCGCGACAGCGAGGAAGGCGTCCTGGTCGGACAGCGCGACATCGAGCGGATTGCCGGTGCGCTGCAGCGGCGCGGCGCTGCCGTCGCGCCAGGTCGCGCGGTCCTGCGCGAAGGCGAGCTCGCGCCCGCCGCGCGGCGCATCCGCATCCACCTGGCGCTCCAGCATGGTGCCGAAGACTGGCCGCGAGGCCCGGAAGCCCGGCGTGTCGGCGTTCGCGATGTTGTTGGCGGTCACCGCCGTCATCCGCTGCGCGGCAACGAGGCGGGAGAGGACAATGTAGCCCGGGCTGTCCATGCGGCATGCTCCTGCAGGTCAGATCGGGTACGCCTGCGCAACCGGCGTGCCAGGCTTCCCGACGCGTCCTGCGCCCTCCGCTGCAGCCCGAGCGGAAGAAATTGCCGCCGGCCGGCAACACCGTGCTGCGTCTCAAGCCTTCCTTAAGCGACCCGGCCCCAGAAACGTCGCGACCCCTGCAGGAGGCGTTCGGGCACGGCATGTCGGCCGAGGAGGCGAAACCGGAAGGCGGCGAGACGCCGGCGACGAAGAAGGGCGGCAGGAAGAAGCTGATGCTTCTCGCGCTCCCCGTGGTGGTGGCCGCGATCGGCGCGGGGCTCTGGTTCTCCGGCGTGCTCAAGCCGCTGCTCGGCGGCGACCACGCGCAGGAAACGGCGGAGGCCGCAACACCCCCGGCGCCGCAGCCCGCCTTCGTGGACCTGCCCGACATCGTCTCCAATCTGAATGCGCCGGGCCGCCGCGCGAGCTTCGTGCGCGTGAAGGCGAAGCTGGAAGTCTCCCGGCAGGAGGACGTCGCCACCGTGCAGGCAGCGATGCCGCGGCTGATCGACCTGTTCTCCACCTATCTGCGGGAAGTCCGGCCGGAGGAGCTGCGCGGCAGCGCCGGATCCCACCGCCTGCGGGAGGAACTGATTGCGCGCGCGAGCCTCGCGGCCGCGCCGGCCCGCGTCACCGACGTGCTCTTCGTGGAGATCCTGGTGCAGTGAGCGGGACCGACGACGACATGGCGGCCGCCTGGGGGGCCGCGCTGGAACAGGAAGCCGCCGGCGCGCCCCCCGCGGCGCCGGAAAGCACCCGCGTGCTGAACCAGGCCGAGATCGACAGCCTGCTCGGCTTCGACAGCGGTCCCGCCTCCGACCGTGCGCAGAGCGGGATCGAGCGCATCATCTCCTCCGGCCTCGTCGCCTATGAACGCCTGCCGATGCTGGAGATCGTCTTCGACCGCCTGGTGCGGCTGATGACGACGACGCTTCGCAACTTCACATCGGACAATGTCGAGATCTCGATCGACGCCATGGCGTCGCAGCGCTTCGGCGACTACCTCAACTCCATCCCGCTGCCGGCCATGCTCGCGGTCTTCCGCGCGGAGCAGTGGGACAATTACGGCCTGATCGTCGTGGATTCGGCGCTGATCTACTCCGTCGTGGACGTCCTGCTCGGCGGCCGGCGCGGCACCGCGGCGATGCGCATCGAGGGCCGCCCCTACACCACCATCGAGCGCACCCTCGTCGAGCGCCTGATCACCGTCGTGCTCGGCGACCTCAAGGCCGCCTTCGAGCCGCTCTGCGAGGTGGATTTCCACTTCGACCGGCTGGAGGTGAACCCCCGCTTCGCCGCGATCTCCCGCCTGTCCAACGCCGCCGTGCTGTCGCGCATGCATATCGAGATGGAGGATCGCGGCGGCCGGCTCGAGGTCCTGCTGCCCTATGCCACGCTCGAGCCCGTGCGCGAGTTGCTGTTGCAGCAATTCATGGGCGAGCGCTTCGGCCGCGACAGCATCTGGGAGACCCATCTGGCGGAGGAGCTGCGCCAGACCGACGTCGCGCTCGACGTCGTGCTGGACGAGCAGACCATGCCGCTGAGCCAGGTGCTGGACCTGCGCGTCGGCGACCGCATCCTGCTGGCCTCGCCGCCCGGCGCGCCCGTGAAGCTGCGCTGCGGTGAGGTTGCCTTGTTCGAGGCGCAGCTCGGCAGGCGCGAAAGCCGCCTGGCGGTCCGCATCGAGAAGGCGCGGCCGGTGCCGCTGCTGCCGGAGGAAGCGGCATGACGCTGATCGAGTGGATCTTCCAAGGGCTTCTGCTGGTCCTGCTTGCTGGCCTGATCCCCTTCGCCTGGCGGCTGGAACGGCGCATCGCGGTGCTGCGCGCGGAAGGCGGCGGCCTGGCCGAAGGCGCGCGCGGGATGGCGGAGGCGACCGAGGCGGCGGAGGCCGCGCTCGCGCGCCTGCGCGCCACCACCGAGCAATCCGGCCGCCTGGTCGCGGAGCGCATCGCAACGGCCGAGAAGCTGCGCGACGACCTGGCCTTTCTGGTCGAGCGGTCGGAGGTGCTGGCCGACCGGATGGACCGGCTGGTGCGTGCCGCCCGGCCGATTGGCGCCGAGCCCGTCGCCGCCGCGCCGGCGCCATCCGTGCGCAGCGACGCCGAGCGCGACCTGCTGCGCGCGCTCAAGGGGCTGCGCTGAGATGAAGCGGTTCCGCCCGCGCCTGCTGCCGCTCGCGATCGCGACCGCCGCGCTGCTGGTGCTGGTGAAGGCGGAACGGCTGCTGGGCTCGGCGGTCGCGCCGCTGGAAGTGGCGGTGATGGCGCCGCCGGCCGCGCCGCGGGCCATGCTCGCCGCCCGTGCCGCGGATGCGCCGCCGCCGCCGCGCCAGGCCGCGGCACCCGCCGTGCAGCCCGCGCCGGTGCCCCAGGCCGCGCCACAACCCACCGCCGAGCAGCTTGCGGAACGCGCGGTGCTGGAGACGCTGCGCGCCCGCCGGGCGGAGCTCGAGGCGCGGGAACAGGTGGCGTCGCAGCGCGAGGTCATCCTCGCTGCCGCCGAACGCCGCCTGACCCAGCGGATCGAGGAACTCACCCAGCTCCAGTCCCGCCTGGAAACCCTGGAACGGGACCGCGCCGCGCGGGAGGAAGCGGGGCTGCGCGGGCTGGTGCGGCTCTACGAGGGCATGCGACCGCGCGACGCCGCGGTGATCTTCGACGAGCTCGAGATGCCGGTCCTGCTGCCCATCGCCGACCGCATGCGCGAGGCCAAGGCGGCGCCGATCCTGGCCGCGATGAAGCCCGACCGGGCCCGCGCTCTGACCGGCGAGCTGGCCAGGCTGCGCGCCGAAAGGGTCGAACAGGAACGCCGCTCGTCCCAGCAGGCGTCGCGGTGAACGCGTTCGCGAAGCCTTCATGCGGGTGCGGCAGGCTGCGCGCGCGTCCCGCCAGGACGGCGACCACAACAGGGTGACCCCGGAAATGGACAAGAACACGCCCGTCCTGATCGTGGACGACTACAAGACGATGCTCCGCATCATCCGCAACCTGCTCAAGCAGCTCGACATCGAGAATGTCGAGGAGGCGACCGATGGCCAGGAAGCGCTGGCCAAGCTGCGCAACGGGAATTTCGGCCTGGTCATCAGCGACTGGAACATGGCGCCGATGACGGGGCTCGACCTGCTGAAGGAAGTCCGTGCGGACGCCAGGCTGAAGCACACGCCCTTCATCATGATCACCGCCGAGAGCAAGACGGAGAACGTGGTCGCCGCCAAGCAGGCCGGCGTCTCCAACTACATCGTCAAGCCCTTCAACGCGGAGACGCTGCGCGAGAAGATCGAGAAGGTGCTCGTGCATGCCTGACGGGACCCCCGATCCCCGGATCGAGGCCGCGGTGCGCGCCGTGCTCGGCAGCATGGCCGGCGACCTGACCGCGACCGAGGCCGCGCTGCTCGCCGAGCTCGAGGCGCTCGGCCGCACCGTGGTGCGCGCGAAGGAGGAAGTGGCGCGCCTGAAGGTGGAGGACATCACCGACAGCCACATCCCCTCCGCCACCGACGAGCTCGACGCCATCGTGGACCACACCGCCCAGGCGACGAACGAGATCCTGGATTGCTGCGAGGTGCTGGAGAAGGTCGCGGGCGACGTCGGCGCCGCGCAGGCGGCCGCCCTGCAGGGTGTGATCACGCGCATCTACGAGGCCTGTTCCTTCCAGGACATCACGGGCCAGCGCATCGGGAAGGTTGTCGCGGCGCTGAAGGCGATCGAGCAGCGCGTCGCCGCGGTCTCCGGCCGCTACCATCCCGCCGCGGCCGACGACGCGCCGACCACCGAGGGCCGCGCGCTGGCCAACGGCCCGCAGCTGCCCGGTGCCGGCGTCAGCCAGGCCGACATCGACCGCCTGCTGGCAGATCTCTGATGGTCCGTGCGGCCCTTCTCCTGATCCTGCTACTGGCGCCGGGTCTCGCTTTGGGGCAGTCGCGGGTGGGCGTGCGGACCGGCGATCATCCGACCTTCGGCCGCGTCGTCTTCGACTTTCCCCGCGAGACCGGCTTCCTCCTGGAGGAGGAGGAAGGCCGCGTGGTGATCCGCTTCGCGGAAGCGGCCGAGTTCGACCTCGGTGCCCGCCGCCTGCCGCGCAACGCGCGCGGGATAGAGGCCGCGGGCGACAGCGCGACCATCGCGCTCGCGCCGGGTGCCCGCGCGCGCGCCTTCCGCCTCGGGCCGCGCGTGGTGGTGGACCTGCTCGATGGAACGGAGCCACCGCCTGCCCAGGCCGAGGCGCGTCCTTCGCCGCGACCCGAACCGCGCGCCGCGGCGCCGCGGCCGGCGCCGGCCCCCGCAACGACGGCACGCGCAGCACCTGCGCCCGCGCCAACGCCGCAATCGTCCGCGCCCGCCTTGGCCCTGCCGTCGCCGCCCGTCGCCGCACCGCCGCTTGCCGAACCGGCCGCCGTGCAGCAGGCGGCGCCCGTCGCTCCGGCGCCGCCGCGCGCCACGCCACTTCGCCTGCAGGACGGCGCCCTCGTCATCCCTGTCGCGGCCGAGACCGGCGCCGCCCTGCTGCGTCGTGGCGATACCTGGATGGTCGTGCTCGACGAGCCGCTGACGCTTGATCCCGTGGGGTTGCGCGACACGCGCCTTGCCCATGCCGAACTCGCTGCCGGTCCGCGCGCGACCGTGCTGCGCATTCCCGCCGAGGCGATAGCCCGCCCGCGCCTGCGTCGCGAGCGCGCGGCCTGGCTGCTCGACGACGCGCCGGAGGACGCCGCGCTCCGCGCAATCCAGCCCGAGATCGAGCGCGGCCCGCCGCCACGCCTGCTGCTGCGTGCCGCGCGCGCCGCCGAGACTGTCGTCGTGCTGGATCCCGAGACCGGCGGCGCGCTGCTGGTGGGGACCATGCGCGACGGCAACGAGGCGACGCCGCGCGGCCGCCGCGCCGCGACTTTCGACATCCTGCCGACGCGCCTCGGCGCCGCCATCCTGCCGCGGGCCGACACCGTCGCGCTGCGCGCGCTGCCAATGGGGTTCGTGGCTTCGCCGGGTCCGGGCGCGGCGCTCGGCCTCGGCGCCGATCCTGCGCCGGACGACGCGCAGCACCTCTCCCGCCTCTTCGACCTGCCGGCGGAAGCGCTGCCCGCACTTCTGCAGCGCGAGCGCAATGCCGGCCTCGACGTCGCCGGCGCGCCGCCGCTCGGCCGCGGCCTCGCGCGCATCCGCCACGCCGAGGCGCTGCTTGCGCTCGGCCTCGGCGCGGAAGCCCAGGCCATGGCGACGCTCGCGCTGCGCGAGGATCCGCGCCTGGCAGAGGAGCCGCGCGCCCAGGCCCTGCAGGCCGCCGCCGCCCTCGTCGCCGGCCGCCTCGCGGAGGCCGAGGCACTGCTCAACCCGCGCCTGCCCGACAGCGACGAGGCCGCGCTGTGGCGTGGCCTGCTGCTCGCCGCGCGGAACGACGCAGAACGGGGCGCGCCCGGAATCGCGGCCGGCCTGCCGATCCTCCGCGCCTGGCCGGAGCCGCTGCGCGCGCGCCTCGCGCCGCTCGCCGCCGAGGCGCTGGCGGAGGCGAACGAGACCGCCGCCGCGCGCCGCCTGGTTGCGGGCCAAGACGAGAACCCGGCCTTTGCGCTGGCCCGCGCGCGGCTACTGGATTCGTCAGGCGATTCCGCGGCGCTGGACGCCTATGAGGCGATCGCGCGCGGCCGCGACCGCCGGGCGCGCGCCATCGCGATGCGCCGCGCGGCAGAGATGAAGCTTGCCGCCGGCACGTTAGACGCGGCCGGCGCGGCGGGCGCGATGGAGGCGGTGCTCGCGGCCTGGCGCGGCGACGCGCTGGAAAGCGCGGCACGACTGCGCCTGGCGGAGCTTCGCCGGCAGGCCGGCGATCCCCGTGGCGCACTGGATGCACTGCGCGATACCGAGCGGCTCTTCCCCGATCTCGCTGCCACGCTGAGGCCACTGCAGGGCGACGCGCTGCTCGCCGCGCTCTCGGCCGAACCGCCGCTCTCCGCCGTCGCGCTGTTCGAGGCGAATCGCAATCTGCTGCCGAACGGCGGCCGCACGGCGGAGGTGCTGGCCGCGCTGGCGGAACGCTTCGCCGCGCTCGACCTGCCGGATCGCGCGCGCTCGCTTCTG
This sequence comes from Falsiroseomonas sp. HW251, assembly GCF_050563545.1. Classification (NCBI taxonomy): domain Bacteria; kingdom Pseudomonadati; phylum Pseudomonadota; class Alphaproteobacteria; order Acetobacterales; family Roseomonadaceae; genus Falsiroseomonas; species Falsiroseomonas sp. HW251. The sequence goes on along the minus strand of NZ_JBNXUM010000003.1, from coordinate 83,779 downwards.
GGACAGGCACTGGCGCGCGCCGAAGCGCCCGAGGCGCGCGCCGCGATCGGCCTGCGCTTGGCCGCGCTCGCGCTCGAGGGCGGCGATCCCGGCGCGGCCCGCGCCGCGCTGGCGGACACCGACGCTCCGGGATTGCCGGACGCGCTGCGCGCCGCGCGCGCGCTGGCCGATGCGCGCGCGCTGGCGCGGATGGGCGCGGCCGAGCAGGCCGTCACGCGCTTTCGCGAGGCCGGGCCCGAGGCGGCACCGGAGCTCGCCGAATTCCTCGCCTCGCGGCAGGACTGGGCGCCCGCCGCGGCCGTGCTGCGCGCCCATCTCGACACGCTGGCGCCGGGGCCGCTTTCCGACGCGGCGCGCCGCCTGGTCGCGCGCAGCGCGGCGCTGCTGGCGCTGGCCGGCGACGAGACGGGCCTCGCGGCGCTGCGCGAATCGCATGCCGACCGGATGGCCGGTACGCCGGAGGCAGAGACCTTCGACCTGCTGACGGCCGGCCGCGCGGGCGGTGTTGCAGACCTGCCGCGGCTGCGCCAGCAGCTCGAACTCGCCCGCCTGCTGCCGCAGCGGCTGGAGACCTTGCGGACAGCACCCGCGGCGGCAAGGTAAGTCACCGGCTGCCCCCCGGGGGGCGCCGGTAAAGCCCCGCGTGGCCGGCTGGGGTCACCCGCGTTTTTTCCGTCCCCGGGGGGCGATTATGGCTTGCGCCCCCGACCCCCTTGCCCCATATGCGCCCGCCGTTGACCCCACGAGGTGCCGCGCCCGCGGCCACCAAGGTCATCTGCTGGCTGGAAGGGGTCCAGAGAATGGAATCTCTCGTCCAACCGGGGATGGTCTCGGATCTGCCGAGCGACACCCGGATCGACACCGTGCTGCCCGAAGTGGAGCGCGACTATTTCATCAATCGCGGCGGCCTTCGCTATGCCGGCGTGCATCTGATCGTGGATCTCTGGGGCGCGACGCGGCTCGACGATCCCGACCACATCGATGCGGTGCTGCGCGAAGGCGCGCTGACCGCGGGGGCGACGATCCTGCACGGGCATTTCCACCACTTCTCGCCCAATGGCGGGGTGTCGGGGGTGCTGGTGCTGGCGGAAAGCCACATCTCCATCCACACCTGGCCCGAGCGCGACTATGCCGCGATCGACATCTTCATGTGCGGCGACTGCGACCCCGCGAAGGCCCTGCCTGCGATCAAGAAGGGCTTCCAGCCCGAGCGCGTGCAGCTTGCCGAGCACAAGCGCGGCCTGATCGGCTGACGCCAACGCCTCGACGGTGTAGAGGGGCCGGGCCGCAAGGTCCGGCCCTTTTTCCATGACAATCGGATGACACCATGCCGACCGATTCCTGGGTGAACGAGACGCTCTACGCGGATTGGGGCCAGCGTTTCCTGGTCAAGCGCGAGCTCGCCCGCGTGAAGTCCGGCTTCCAGGACATCATGGTGTTCGAAAGCCACAGCCATGGCCGCGTCATGCTTCTCGACGGCGTTGTCCAGATCACGGAGACGGACGAGTTCGTCTACCAAGAGATGATCGCGCACGTCCCCCTGCTGGCGCATGGCACGGCCAGGCGCGTGCTGATCATCGGCGCCGGCGACGGCGGCGTGCTGAAGCGAGTGCTGCAGCACCGAACGGTCGAGAAGGCCGTCATGGTCGAGATCGACGGCGAGGTGATCCGGCTCGCGAAGGAATTCCTCCCCGGCATCGCCGGCGACGCCTGGACCGACCCGCGGGCGGAGGTGATCGTCGGCGATGGCATCGATCACGTTCGCCAGGCGCCGGCCGAGTCCTTCGACGCGATCATCGTGGACAGCACCGATCCCATCGGCGTCGGCGAGGTGCTCTTCACCGACGAGTTCTACGGGAATTGCGCGCGTATCCTGACCGATCGCGGCGTCGTCGTGAACCAGTGCGGCGTGCCCGCGATGCAGGCCGACGAGCTGCGCGAGACCTCGCTACGCCGGGCAAAGTCTTTCGCCGACGTCTCGGCCTATGTCGCGGCGGTGCCGACCTATGTCGGCGGCTTCATGACGCTGGGCTGGGCGGCGAAGGACGCGTCGCTGCGCCAGGTGCCGGTGGAGGAGATTCGCCGCCGGGCGGAGGTCGCGGGCGTGCTCGACACCACGGGATACTGGACGCCCGAAATCCATCTCGGCGCGTTCAATCTGCCGCCCTATATCGCGCGGCACCTGCCACGGCGGTGAGTCGACGCCGGAGCGCCCGGTGGGTCAGGCCTCGGCGGAGGCGATCTGCGACGCCTTGGCGTTGGTGATCACATTGAGCCTGGCGCGCGATCCATAGACCTCGCGCAAGGTGCGCTTCACCGCCTCCTTCGCCGCCGTGAAGCGCACATCGGCGCCGTCCACGCCGTGCTGCTTCTCGACCGCAGCCTTGATCAGTTCCCGCACGCCCGTGTCCAGCTGGCCGCAGGCCTCGCTCGGGACCAGCTTGCCCGCGACGTAGACGCCCTGGCTGATGCCGAGCAGCCAGTTGACCTCGCGCGGCAGGGTAAAGCCCGCGAGATCGGCGGAGCCCGTCAGCACGAGGGCGAACAGCACGACGACGCTGAACAGCAGGGCCTGGATGCGTGTCACGTCGATCTCGCCGTCGGACGCGATCACGTCGCCCCAGTTCGGCATGTTGTCGTTGACGTCCACCACCCCGAGCCGGAGCAGCACCGCTTCCGTCTCGTAGGACACGGCCCGCTTCGCGCTGGCCAGTCTGGCAAGCGCCGTGCTGGCGCCGGTGATGCCGAGAAGCGTCAGCAGGTCGGTGGAGAAGCCGACCAGAATACCGGTCCGCATGTAGACATACAGCAGGAGGCTGGCGACGACGGTCGAGAACAGCAGGAGCTGCAGCCGGCCCAGGCTTCCGTTGCCAAGGCCGTCCTGGCTGATGAAGACCGGGTCGGCCGCGCGGAACAGCTTCCAGAGCACGCGGCCGCGGTGCAGCGGCGTGCGCAGCGCTTCGCGCAGGGGTGTCGGCGCGTCGGGCGAGGCGATGCCGGGGTGGGCGCGCCGCCACGCGTCCTGCATTCGCTTCGCGTTCCGCCGCCACGCCCAGAACGCGAGGAAGAGCCAGCCCGCGACGGCGAAGGCCACCGTGGAAGCGACCGCGAAGCCCCAGTCGTTCAGCCTGACCGGCACCGCCGCGAAGCCGACGGGCTGGAAGTCGGGGCGGCAGGCCAGGACGACAAGCTGCCAGCCTTCCGAGAAGAACACTGAACGGCGGGTGCGCTCCGGCGTGAAGACCCGGAGCAGGGCGGTCGTATCGTCGCGCCGGACGAGTTCGGCCAGCACGGCCGCCCGGGCGTAGTCGTCCTCCCGGCCGGTGCGTCTGATCAGGCGCTCCTGGCTTCTTGCCGCCGCGATGAAGCGTACCTCGGACCACTCCCGCGGCGACATGCCCGTCGGCGCCTGGACGACGAGCAGCACCCCGAACCCGGTTGCCGCGCCGTCCTGCGCGGAACGGTCGATACGGCCGACCAGCTGTGTCGGCGGCCGGACCCGGGCGCTGACGTCCAGTGTCGCGTCGAGCAGCGCCCGCGCATCAAGTCCCGCGCAGCTCGCCAGGGTGTCCTGCGCGGATGCCGTGCCGTGCCAGAGCAGCGCTGCCAGAAGCCCGATCCTCGACCAGCGCATCCGTCCCTCCGGCCCCGCCCGGCGCAGCTTATGCCCGGCCGCACGGAACCGCGAAGCGCTTTGCTGCGCCGGGGAGGGACTTCGCGCGAGCGCAACAACAAGGACGGCGGCGCCCCGGTCTCGCCTGCCTTTACTGCACGAAGCCCTGCACAAGGCTGCCCGCCACCAGCCGCCAGCCATCCACCAGCACGAAGAAGGCCAGCTTGAACGGCAGCGCGACCACCGTCGGCGGCAGCATCATCATGCCGAGCGACATCAGCACGCTTGCCGCCACGAGGTCGATCACCAGGAAGGGCAGGAAGAGCAGGAAGCCGATCTCGAAGGCACGGCGGAGTTCCCCGACGAGGAAGGCCGGCATCAGCGCGCGCCAGGGCGCCTCGGCCGCCGGGGCCGCCGGCATGCCGCCGAGGTCGAGAAAGAGCGCGAGGTCGGCGTCGCGGACCTGCGCCGCCATGAAGCGGCGGAAGGGCTCGGCCGCGGCGATCACGCCCTGCACCTCGTCCAGCCGGCCCTCCGACATCGGCTGGATGCCCTGTTCCCAGCTCGCGACCAGCGCCGGTTCCATGACGAACAGCGTCAGGAACAGCGCGAGCGCGATCAGCACCGGGTTGGGCGGGATGGCCGGCGCGCCGATCGCGCTGCGCAGCAGCGACAGCACGATGATGATGCGCGCGAAGGCCGTGACCATCACCAGCAGGGCAGGGGCCAGCGACAGCACGCCGATCAGCGCGGTCAGCTGGATCAGCCGCGCGGTGGAACCGCCGCCCGTCGCGCCGAGATCGAGGCTGATCCCCTGGGCGGCCGCGGTCCCCGGCAGGAGCAGGAGCAGGAGCAGGAGCAGCGCGATCCTCATGCCTGCGTCTCCGGCAGCCAGCCCACGACCTGGTCCTGCGCGCCGCCGGTGAGCAACAGCAGGTGCTTCCCGTCGCAGCGCACCAGCAGCAGCCGCCGGCGCCCGTCGAGCGCGACCGCCTCCTCGATGCCGAGCCGCGCGCCGCCGCGCGCCATGCCCGCCGCGCGCAAACCGCGCAACGCCAGCACCAGCGCGCCGAGCACGCCGGCGAGGGCGAGTGCGGCGGTCAACAGGCCGTTCCAGCCGATCTCTTGCATGCGGTCTCCATCCTGGGACGCGCGGTGGGTGACGGGGTCAGGCCGGATCCAGCTGCGAGGCCAGCCGATTGACCTGGAACAGCAGCTCCTCGAGCGCCGGGCGCAGCCGCTTCGCTTCGGGCGGGTCGAGCGCCATCATCGCGGCGCACAGCATCGCGCAATCGCGCTCCAGCCCCGCGAGCTCGATCATCCGGCCGCTTTCGACGAGGGCGCGCGCCACGGCCACGGTGCCGCCCAGCGTCTCGATCGCGGCGAGCACGGCTTCGGCATGGCGGGCGGAAGGCTGGGTCAGGTCCATGCGCCAGGGGTGTAGAGGGAAGGAATGAAGGGAACATTGCGCGCTGCGCTCTTACCCTTCCTTTACCAACGCCGGCCCATAGCGGCGCGCATGGATGGCATCGCAGGCTTCACAGGTGGGCGGCAGCGCGGCGGGGTGCACCCGCGCGGCGTCGGGATAGGCGGCGCGCCGGCCGGGCAGGCAGCGGGCAACCCGCTGGCGCTCGCGGCGCGGCGGCTGGACTGGCTCGACCGGCGGCAGGCGGTGCTGGCGCAGAACGTCGCCAATGCCGACACGCCGCGCTTCCGCCCCTCGGACCTCGCGCCCTTCGCGCAGGAACTCGCGGGGCAGATGCGGCTCGCCCTTGCCCGGACGCAGGCTGGGCACGGCGCGGGCAGCCCGGCCTCGGCCTCGGGTGCGCGGCCGGAGCGCCGGCCGGCGGAGGTTTCGCCGGACGGCAACGCCGTCTCCCTGGACCGGGAGGCGGTGCGCATCGCGGAGACGGATACGGCGCACCAGCTCGCCATGGCGGTGCACCAGCGATTCACCGGCATGTTCCGCACGACGCTCGGGCGCTGACGGTGCGGGCGGAGAGGAGGATTAGGTCATGTACCTCGATCTGGCGTTGCGCATCTCCGCCGCCGGCATGGCGGCGCAGGCGACGCGGCTGAGAGTGGTGGCGGAGAACCTGGCGAACCGCGACAGCACCGGCGAATCGCCGGGTGCCGACCCCTATCGCCGCCGCACCGTGACCTTCGCCAATACGATGGACCGGATGCTCGGCGCGCAGACCGTCGCCGTCGCCGGCATCGGCACCCAGCCCGGCGACTTCCCCACGCGCTACGAGCCCGGTCATCCCGCCGCGGATGCGGAGGGCTACGTGAAGACCCCCAATGTGGACAGCCTGATCGAGGTCATGGACATGCGAGAGGCGCAGCGCAGCTACAGCGCGAACCTGTCCGTGCTGGAGACGACGCGGGCTATGCTGACCCGCACGATCGAGGCGCTGCGCTGATGACGAGCGTCGCCGCCGCCGCGGCCGCCGCCTATCGCGCCGCCGCGGGCGCCGGGGCCGCGCCGCCCGCGGGAGAAGGCGGCTTCGGCGGCATGCTGCAGCGCGCGCTGGAACAGGGCGTGGAGGTCGGCCGCAGTGCCGAGACCGCGTCCACCGCGGCGATGCTAGGGCAGGGCAGTGTCACCGACGCGGTGCTGGCGATCTCGCGCGCGGAGCTCGCACTGCAGACGACGGTCGCGGTCAGGGATCGCGTCGTCGCCGCCTACCAGGACGTCATGAGGATGCCGATCTAGCGCCGACCCCCACCCCTGGCCCCCGCGCAAGCGGGGGAGGGAGCGTTGCGCCGGTTTCCCGCGGGCGCTCCCCGCCGGACCCAGCACTCCACCGGAGAAAACCTCCGTGAGCACGGAAGAAGCCCTGGCGCAGTCGCTGCGCGAAACGCTGATCGTGGCGCTCCAGGCCATGGGCCCGCCGCTGCTGGCGGTGCTCGTCGTCGGCCTCGCCGTCTCCATTCTGCAGGCCCTGACGCAGGTGCAGGAAGCGACCCTCGCCTTCTTGCCGAAGCTCATCGTCTGCGGCGCGGTCATGTTGCTGCTCGGGCCGATGACGCTCGGCGCCATGCGCGGCTGGACCGAGATGCTGTTCGACCGCGCCGTCGAGATCGGCGGCATGAAGTGACGGAGAGCGATCTCCAGCTCGTCCGCGATCTGCCCGCGCTCGCCTTCCAGGCCATGCTGGTCTTCGCCCGCATCGGCGCAGCGGCGATGCTGCTGCCCGGGCTCGGCGAGCAGGAGATCCCCGCCCGCATCCGGCTCTCCCTTGCGCTGGCCATCACCGCCGCGCTGCTGCCCGGGCTGCCCTCCGCCCCCGACGACACGGCCGAGGCCGCGCGGCTGGTCGCGCAGGAAGTCGTCGCCGGGCTCTGGTTCGGCGGGCTCGCGCGGCTCGCGGCGCTCGCGCTCGCCATCGCCGGCCAGGCTATCGCGGCGCTGATCGGGCTGCAGGGGATGATGGTCTCCGACCCCGAGATCGGCGGCCAGGCCACCGCCATGGCGCGCGCCTTCGGCCTGGTCTCGGCCGTGCTCGTGCTTGGCACCGGGCTGCACGCCGTCGCGCTCCGCGCGCTGGCCGACACCTATGTCGTGCTGCCCGCCGGCGCGCCGCTGCCGCTCGGCACCGTCGCGGGTTCGGTGGCGCAGGCCGGCGCGGCCTCGCTCTCGCTCGCGCTGCGCCTCGCCGCGCCCTTCGTCATCGCCGCCGTGGTGCTGAACATCGCGCTCGGCCTGCTGTCGCGCCTGGTGCCGCAGGTCCAGACCTTCTTCGTCGTGGTGCCCGGCCAGATCCTGGCGGGGCTGGCGCTGCTCGCGCTCCTCGCGCCGGCGATGCTGCTGACCTATGGCGCGGCATTGAGCCAGGCCTTCATGGCGCTGCCCGGCGCGCGCTGATGGCAGAGGAGGACGCCCCCGACGCCGCCGACCGCTCGGAAGCCGCCACACCGCGGCGGATCGAGCGCGCGCGCGAACAGGGCCAGGTCGCGCTCTCGCGCGAGGCCACGGGCTTCGCCGCGCTGCTCGCCGCCGCGCTCGCGGCCTGGCTCGTGCTGCCGGCGCAGGGGACGGAGCTGATGAAGGCGATGCGCGCCCTGCTTTCGCGCGCGCATGAGATCGAGATGGCGGACGGCGCCGCGGCGCTGGGCTGGCGCGCGCTGCTGCTGGTCGGCGCGGTCGCCGGCGCGGCGGGTTTCGCCGCCGTCGCGGCGACGCTGCTGCAGACGCGCGGCCTCGTCTCGGCGCAGTCGCTCGCGCCCCGGCTCGACAAGCTCGATCCCTGGTCGGGGCTGAAGCGCATCCTGGGCGCGGAGGGTGCGATCGAGTTCATCCGCAGCCTGCTCAAGCTCGGCGTCGTAGGCGCCGCGCTATGGGTGGCGCTCGGCGATCCCGCCTCGCTGCAGGGCGCGCTGCACCTGCCCGCCGGCGCGATGCTGCTGGAAGCCGCGCGGCAGACCGGGCGGCTGATGGTGGCGACGCTCCTCGCCTTCGCCGGCGTCGCGGTGCTGGACCTGCTCTGGGTCAGGCTGCGCCTGATGCGCCAGCTCCGCATGACGCGGCAGGAATTGCGGGAGGAGGTGAAGGAGAACGAGGGCGATCCGGCCTTGCGCGCGAAGCGGCGCCAGATCCGCGAAAGCCGTGCGCGGGTGCGAATGATGGCCGCCGTGCCGCGCGCCGCCGTCGTCATCACCAACCCCACCCACTACGCCGTCGCGCTGTCCTATGAAGGCGGCGACGCCGCGCCCACGGTCGTCGCCAAGGGCGTGGACGAGCTTGCCGCGCGCATCCGCGCCAGGGCCGAGGAATCCGGCGTCCCCCTGGTCGCCAACCCGCCGCTGGCCCGCGCGCTGCACCGGGTCGAGGTCGGTGCCGAGATCCCCGCCGAGCACTACCAGGCGGTCGCCGAGGTCATCGCCTTCGTCTGGCGACGCGCCGGCGCCGCGGCTCCGCAACGATCTTGATCCCCGAAGCGGCGCCCACATGTATGGGTTGATAAGCGCGGGTTCCGCCACAACCGGAGGGGGCATGCATGGGTGACCGCGCGGAATCGCGATGGGGGCTCGATGCGTTGCTGCGCGGCGTTGCTGGCCGCACCGAGGCGGGTCCGCTGCTGCGCGCCGTGCTGGACGCGTCCTCGCCCGGGCTCGCGCTGCTGGACGACCAGGACCGGCTGGTCGCCTGGAATCCGGAACTCGCGCGGCTCTGTGGCCCGACGCTGCCGCTGCGCGCGGGCATGCCGGCGGTCGCGCTGATCGAGCCCAGCCTGCGCGACGGCACCGCCGCGGCGCTTGATGCCGGGCGGCGCGTGGAGGCCGCGCTCGCCTCGGCCGGCGCGCCGCAGGTGCAGGTGGAACGCCGCCCGCTGCCCGGGCGCGAGCATCTCGCGCTGCTGCGCGTCAGCGCGCTGGCCGCCGCCGAGCAGACCGTGCGCAACGCCGCCGCCGCCCGGCTGCAATCCGTCGGCGCGCTGGCCGGCGGGATCGCGCATGATTTCAACAATCTCCTCAGCGCCATCGGCGGCAGCGCGGAAGCCGCCCTCGCGCGCGAGCCCGACGGACCTGCGGCGCCGGATCTCCGCCAGATCATGGAATCGGCCGCGCGCGGCGCGGCGCTGGTGCGCCAGCTCCTCGCCTTCGCCCGCCAGCAGGCGCTGCAGCCGCGCGTCGTCGAGCTCAACGACGCCGTCGGCGCGATGGCGGCGCTGCTGCGCCGGCTGCTCGGCAGCCGCGTGCGGCTCAGCCTCGAGCTCGACGAGCCCGGACGGCGCGTGCGCATAGACCCTACGCAGCTCGACCAGGTCATCATGAACCTGGCGCTCAACGCGCGCGACGCCATGCCGGGCGGCGGCAGCCTGCGCATCGCGACCGGCCACGCCGTGGTGCTGCAGCCCGAGCCGCTGGGGCAGGAGGAACTGCCGCCCGGCCGCTACGTCACGGTGGAGGTCTCGGACACCGGCGGCGGCATCCCGCCGGAACTCCTGCCGCGCATCTTCGACCCCTTCTTCACGACGAAGCGGGAGCAGGGCGGCAGTGGGCTCGGCCTGTCCACCGTGCACGGCATTGTCCGCCAGTCCGGCGGCTTCATCGCCGCCGAGAGCCGGCCCGGCGAGGGTTCGACCTTCCGCATCTGGCTCCCCCGCCACGAAGGTGCGGCGGACGCCGCCGCGCCCCTCATAGCCGCCCCGGTTGCCGCCGTGCCCGCCGCGCCGCCGGCGCTGCCGTCCGGCGCGCCGGTGCTGCTGGTCGAGGACGAGCCACCCCTGCTGCGGCTGGCCGAACGCGCGCTGCGCCGCGCCGGCTTCGAGGTGATGACGGCGACCTCGGCGGAGGAGGCGCTGGAGATGCTGGACACCCAGGCCGTGAAGCCGGCCGCGCTGGTTTCCGACGTCGTGATGCCGGGGCTGGACGGGCTCGGCCTCGCCGCCAGGCTGCGCGAACGCGACCCCGACCTACCGGTGCTGCTGGTCTCCGGCTACGCCGAGGCCGCGCTTGGCCGCGACCTCGCGGCGGAGAAGCTGCGGCTGCTGCCCAAGCCCTATGGGCTTTCGGACCTGGTGGCGGAACTGCGCGCCATCCTGCCGGCCGACGCGCCCGCCGCGGCGGGGTAGGGGGCGACTCCGCGCGTCTGGTAAGGCGGGCGTGGAACCCAGCGTTCCACCTGCGTGTTTCCTAAATGTTCTTGTATGGCGGGGTGGATTGGGTCATATTCCGTCCAGGCCGCAGTGCGGTTGTGGCGCGTCGCCGCGCTCGACTTCGATGTGGCGCAGATGTTACCAGCAGTGGTAACGTCTGCTCAGAATGCGCTTATTGGTTGATAAGTCCTTCAATTGAGACCGGAGAGCCATCCCATGGACAAGACGAAGGCCCTGGACGCCGCGCTGAGCCAGATCGAGAGGGCCTTCGGCAAGGGCTCCATCATGCGCATGGGCAACAAGGCCGCCGACGAGGAGATCGAGGTCATCTCGACCGGCTCCCTCGGCCTCGACCTCGCGCTCGGCATCGGCGGCCTACCGAAGGGCCGCATCGTGGAGATCTACGGTCCGGAAAGCTCGGGCAAGACGACGCTCGCGCTGCACGCCATCGCGGAAGCCCAGAAGCGCGGCGGCACCTGCGCCTTCATCGACGCCGAGCACGCGCTCGACCCCGGCTATGCCCGCAAGCTCGGCGTGGACGTGGACAACCTGCTGATCAGCCAGCCCGACGCCGGCGAGCAGGCGCTTGAGATCGCCGACACGCTGGTGCGCTCCGGCGCGGTGGACGTGCTGGTGGTGGACAGCGTCGCGGCGCTCGTGCCCCGCGCCGAGCTCGAGGGCGAGATGGGCGACAGCCATGTCGGCCTGCATGCCCGCCTGATGTCGCAGGCGCTGCGCAAGCTGACGGGCAGCGTGTCGCGCTCCAACACGCTGCTGATCTTCCTGAACCAGATCCGCCTCAAGATCGGCGTGATGTTCGGCAACCCCGAGACCACCACGGGCGGCAACGCGCTGAAGTTCTATGCGTCCGTGCGCATGGAGATCCGGCGCATCGGCTCCATCAAGGAACGCGACACCGTCACCGGCAACCAGACCCGCGTGAAGGTGGTGAAGAACAAGATGGCGCCGCCGTTCCGCCAGGTGGAGTTCGACATCATGTATGGCGAGGGCATCTCCAAGGTCGGCGAGCTCATCGACCTCGGCGTGAAGGCCGGCGTCGTCGAGAAGTCGGGTGCCTGGTTCAGCTGCGACAGCCAGCGCATCGGCCAGGGGCGCGAGAACGCGAAGCAGTTCATGCGCGACAACCCCGCGGTCGCCGAAAGCGTGGAGAAGCGCATCCGCGACCAGGCCGCGGGCCTGGCCAATGCCATGCTCGCCGGCGAGGAGAGCGAGGCGGCGGCGGCGGAGTAGCGCAAGCGCCTCCCCCTATCGAGGGGGAGGCGCGTCCCGCTGCCGCGGGCATTGCATGACGGGCCCTAGCGCACGCCGGCGAGCATCAGGCCCGTCTCGTAATGCGTGCGGTCCTCGAGGCGGGCCATCGGGTTGCGCGCGATCGCGCGCGCCAGGGTGAAGTCCGGCTCGATCTCCGCCAGCCGCGCGCGCCAGGCCGCGGCCTCCGACGCCGCGCCCATGTGCCCCAGTGCGCTGAGCACGACCTTGTAGGGATAGCTGATGGCGGGCTGCAGCGCGATCGCCTGGCGCGCGACCTCCGCGGCCTCCTCGTGCCGGCCGAGCAGCAGCAGCGGGATGCCGCGCGCCGCGTCGAAGAAGAAGGCATGCGGGTGCAGCGGTGAAAGCTGCTTGTAGCGATCGAGCCGCTGCAGCGCCCGCTCATGCTCGCCGAGATAGCTCTCCGTCATGCCGGAGAAGACCCAGGCCATCGCGAGGTTGGGGTTCAGCGCCAGCGCGCGCTCGTGCAGCGCCCGTGCCTCCGGCAGGCTGTGGTGGAGATAGGCGCGGACATGGCCGTGGATGGTCAGTGCCTGCGCGTCCTGCGGGTCGAGCCCGATGGCGCGGCTCGCCAGCCGCTCGGCCTCGGCGAAGGCCTGCCCGTTCCGCGACCAGCCCTGGCCGACCAGGAACAGATGCCAATAGGCGTGCCAGGAGAAGGCCGGCGCATAATCCGGGTCGAGCGCCGTCGCGCGTTCCAGCAGGGCGCCGGCTTCCAGGAATCCGTCGCGGTCCAGCCGGTGCAGGGCGGGAATCGCGCGCAGCAGCAGGTCGTAGGCGGTCGGCGCCACGCTGCGCCGCTGCGTCGCGCGCTCGGCCTCGATCAGCAGGATCTCCGGGTCGATGCGCGCGACGAGCTCGGCGGCGGTCTGGTCCTGCAGCGCCAGCATGTCGCCGGTCTCGCTCTCGAAGCGCTGGCTCCAGACGATAGTGGCGGGCGGGCGGAGGTCCGTGAGCTGGAGCGAGACGCGGACCCGCGCGCCGCTGCGCTGCACGGTGCCGCCAAGCAGGAAGTCCAGGCCGAGCTCCTCGGCCGCCTTCGTCTCGCCGAGCCGTGCCGAGGCCGCGGCGAGCGAGGCGCCGTCCGCGACGAAGAGCCAGCGGAACCGCGCGAGCGCGGTCGCGATCTCCTCGGCCAGCCCGATGGCGAGATGCGCCTCGGTCTCGGTCCCGAGCACGCGCAGCGGCAGCACGCCGAGCCGCGCGCCGCGCGCGCTGCGCGGCCTGGCGGAGGCCGCGAGGGGGGCTGCGGGGGTGGTCGGGTCGCCGCCGCGGGCAGCGGGCGCGGCGCCGCGTTCCGTCGCCGCCGCGACGCCGGGCGCGGCCGACAGCGCGCGATGCTGCTCCTCCGCCGCTAGGGCACCGGCGCGGTCGCCGGCCTCGCGCAGCGCGGAGATCAGGGCGCGCCAGGCCTCGGCATGCCGCATGTCGAGCTCGAGCAGCCGCCGAGCGGCCGCGGCGACGGCCGCCGGCCCCTCCGCCGTGGCAAGCATGGCGGCCGCACGCGTCGCCGCGGCCTGGCGCAGGCGGGCGCGCTGCTCCGCCAGCCAGGCGTCGAAGGCGGCGTCGAGCCCGTCCATGTCCACCAGCAGTTCGTCCGTCAGCAGGTCGAGCGCGTCGGCCTTGCCCGGGCGGGCGCGCATCAGCTCCACGGCGTCGGTCCAGACGAGATCGCCGCGCAGCGCGACCGTCTCCCGCGTCGAGACGAGCAGCGGCACGCCGATCGGGGCGAGGCTCTCGGACAGCTCATGCACGGCCTGGCGGAGCGAGCCGCGCTGCTGTTCCTCGCCGCGCCGGGACCAGAGCAGTTCCGCCAGGCGCCCGCGCGGCACGGGCTGGCCCCTCGCCATGGCGAGCACGGCGAGCAGCGCACGGGTCTTCCGCGCCCGGGGCAGGACCGGAAGCGCGGCGAGGCTCCAGGCCTCCATCCGTCCGATCAGCACGAGACGCAGGCGCGGGAAGGCATCCGGCGACGGGGTGTCGCCGTGGGGCGTGCGGAGCGGCAGGATGGCAGACATCGTCCCGACCATCCCCAAATAGTAGCTAATTTATGCCGCCGATACAGCCACCAGTTGATAAAAAGAGATACGGCGTCGCTGCGGAGGAGGCTTTACCAAACGATTTCCAAGTCTGCTCTCTCTTCGGTTGCATTGACGCGATCACTGCCACCGCCCGTCTCGGCACTTTGGTCCGCTCGTTTCCGGTTCAAAAGGCAGCAGATCGCGCCCGATCGCCTCTGCCGAGCCTGGCGCCGGCGCGGCGCACCCTGGAGCGTGCGATCACCCGCCATCGCGAGAAGCCGTTAACCCTACGTTCAGATCCACCTAAGAAAAAATACTTGAACAGAAACAGAACAAGGAATATAAGCCATGTCGCGGCGGCGCCCTCGCCCCCCCGCCATGTCCTGCGGGCCATGTTCCCCCCGGAAGGAGATTCCGCCCATGCCGACCATCACCCCCCCGCTCTCCGCCGCCGACGTCGCGGATCACGGCCGCGTCCGCCTCGGCGCCGGGCTGCGCGCCGCGGCCAAGCCGCTGCCGGCTGCGATCGCCGATGCGGGCAAGGTGCGCCTCGGCGCCGGCCTGAAGGGCGCGCCGAAGCCGCTGCCGGCCGCGATCGCCGATGCGGGCAAGGTGCGCCTCGGCGCCGGACTGCGCCGCTGACCGGCAGGGCGGAGGGGGTGAGCCCTCCGCCCCGACCACCCCTGTCCGAAACCGCCAGATCGCGGGACCCAGCGATGGACCGGCCGACTTCCCCCGTCGTCACCTTCTACCGCATGATCGACCAGGCGCCGGCGCCCGAACGCGCCGACCGCTCGGCGCTCGGCAGCCTGCCGACGCGGGCCTATCGCTACTGCGACGCCGTCAGCACGGCGTCCGGCTTCGGCTGGCACGTCCGGCCGCCGCTCGATTTCGATCTGCATTGGGACGGCAGCCAGGCCTGGTGGACCTGCGAGGGGCTTGCCGACTGGATGCCGCTCGGTGCGGCGCAGTTCCCGCATTTCCGCGCCCGCTTCGACGCCGCAGCGCCGGAGGCTGCGCGGGAGCACTCCCCGCCGTTCCTGACCGCCATCCAGGAACCCGGCGTCGTCCAGGTCTGGACGGGGCTGGCTGCGCGCACGACTCCGGGCTGGAGCCTGCTGGTCCGCCCGCTCGCCAACCTGCCGCGTCATCCCGGCTTCGAGCCCTATGAGGGCGTGGTGGAGGCCGACCATTGGTTCGGCCCGCTCTTCACCAACCTTCGCCTCACCCGCACCGATCGTCCCGTGCAGTTCCGCGGCGACGAGCCCTTCCTGCAGGTCCAGCCCATCCCGCAGGCCGCCTATGCCGATGCCGTGCTGAACGGGGCCGGGTTTGTCGAGGAGCTCGAATCATGGGCGCCGGATGACTGGTACGACTTCCAGCGCGACGTCGTCGCCCCGAACCAGGACCCCGCACATCGGCAGGGGCGCTACGCCGCCGAGGCACGGCGACGGCGTCGGCAGGGTCCGTCCCCTGCGGTTGCAGGGGACGGACGCACCGTGCCGGAGCCGTCGGTGTCAGCCGCCGCGCGCGCCTGCCCGTACCGGGGCGCGTCGGCCGCGGCCTAGGGGCCCGCTATGCCGCGCTGCCCTTCCGGCCCTTGGTCGCGTCGTTCGCCGCCGCGCCGCGCAGCGCCGCAGGGTTGACCTGCTGCTCGGCGACCTGGGTCAGCAACTCGTCCGTGTCCTTCTCTTCCTGCAGCGTCTGGGCGAGCAGGTCGGCCGCTTCCCGCATCCCGGCCGCCTTGGCCATGGTAACGAGGGAGCCGTAGGCAGCGATCTCGTAATGCTCGACCTTCTGCGCGGCGACGATCAGCGCGGCGTCGCGCACCGGGCCCTCATCGTGCTCATCCACGATCTCCTCGCCCTCGGCGATCAGGCCTTCCATCGCCTCGCAATCCTCGCCTTCGGGATCCACGCCGAGCATCTCGGCGACCTTCTCCAGCCGCTCGACCTGGCGCTGGGTCATGGCCAGGTGCTCCTGGAAGGCCTGCTTGAGCTGCGGGGTTGCGGCTGCTTCCGCCATCTCCGGCAGCGCCTCGAGAAGCTGGGTTTCGGCGCTGTAGGTGTCCTGCAGCAGCTCGCCCAGCAGCGACTTGAAGTCTTCGGCCATGGGGGTGTCCCTCCGATCGGTGGCAGTGGAAACCGGCGCCCTTGGCCCGGCATCCCCGACGGAACGGCGGGCCGGGGGGGAGGGTTCCGGCACCGCGGCCCTCGACGCAGCGCTACGCGCGCGCTAGGGGAGACGACTTTTCCCCCGCGAGACCAACGGCATAACCGCCCATGACCAGCAGCAACGACATCCGCGCGACCTTCCTGGACTACTTCCGGCGCAACGGCCATGAAGTCGTCGAGAGCTCGCCGCTGGTTCCGCGCAACGATCCCACGCTGATGTTCGCGAATTCCGGCATGGTGCAGTTCAAGAACGTCTTCACCGGCCAGGAACGCCGCCCCTATGTGCGCGCGACCACAGCGCAGAAATGCGTTCGTGCCGGCGGCAAGCACAACGACCTCGACAACGTCGGCTACACCGCGCGCCACCACACCTTCTTCGAGATGCTGGGGAATTTCAGCTTCGGCGACTACTTCAAGGAACAGGCCATCCACTATGCGTGGGAGCTGGTGACCAGGGATTTCGGACTGGCGAAGGACAAGCTGCTCGTCACCGTCTATTCCGAGGACGACGACGCCGCGGCCTACTGGAAGAAGATCGCGGGGCTGCCGGAAAGCCGGATCATCCGCATCCCGACCTCCGACAATTTCTGGCGCATGGGCGACACCGGCCCCTGCGGCCCGTGCTCCGAGATCTTCTACGACCACGGCGACACGATCCCCGGCGGGCCCCCCGGCAGCGACGACGCCGATGGCGACCGCTTCGTCGAGATCTGGAACCTGGTCTTCATGCAGTACGAGGAAGGGCCGCCCGGCACGCGCGTGCCGCTGCCCAAGCCCTCGATCGACACCGGCATGGGGCTGGAACGCTTCGCCGCCATCCTGCAGGGCAAGCACGACAACTACGACACCGACACGCTGCGCGCGCTGATCCTGGCGTCCGCCGAGGCCACGGGCCAGGACCCCGACGGGCCCTTCCGGGCCAGCCATCGCGTCGTCGCCGACCACCTGCGCGCGTCCTCCTTCCTGGTCGCCGATGGCGTGCTGCCCTCGAACGAGGGCCGCGGCTACGTGCTGCGCCGCATCATGCGCCGCGCAATGCGCCACGCGCACCTCATGGGCACGCAGGACGCGTTGCTGCATCGGCTGGTACCGACGCTGATCCGCCAGATGGGCACCGCCTATCCCGAGCTGATCCGCGCCGAGGCGCTGATCACCGAAACCCTGAAGCTGGAGGAAGGCCGCTTCCGCAGCCTGCTCGCCCGCGGGCTGGGCCTTTTGTCCGAAGAGACGGCGAAGCTCGGCGACAAGGGCGTGCTGCCCGGCGAGGTCGCCTTCCGCCTCTATGACACCTATGGCTTCCCGCTCGACCTCACGCAGGACGCGCTGCGCGGCGAGGGCAAGTCCGTGGACACCGCAGGCTTCGACGCCGCGATGGCCGAGCAGAAGAAGCGCGCCCGCGCCGCCTGGGCCGGATCGGGCGAGGCCGCGACGGAGACGCTCTGGTTCGACCTCAAGGAGAAGGTCGGGGCGAGCGAGTTCCTGGGCTACAACACCGAGACCGCCGAGGGCGAGATCCTGGCCATCGTGCATGACGGCAAGCTCGTGGACAGCGCGCCCGTCGGCGCCGAGGTCGCGGTGGTGCTGAACCAGACACCCTTCTACGCCGAGAGCGGCGGCCAGGTCGGCGACACCGGGCTGATCTCGGCCGGCGAAGCCGCGCGCATCATCGTGCGCGACACGCAGAAGAAGCTCGTGGACCTCTTCGTGCATTATGGCGTGGTCGCGCATGGCGAGGCGAAGGTCGGGCTCGCGGTGCAGGCCGAGGTGGACCACACCCGCCGCGGCGCAATCCGCGCGCATCACAGCGCGACCCACCTGCTGCATGAGGCGCTCCGCCGGCGGCTCGGCACGCATGTCTCCCAGAAGGGCTCGCTGAACGCGCCGGACCGGCTGCGCTTCGACGTCTCCCACCACGCGCCGATGACCGACGAGGACCTCGCCTGGGTCGAGACGGAGGTGAACGCCCGCGTGCGCGAGAATGCCGAGGTCACGACCCGGCTGATGACGCCTGAGCAGGCAGTCGCGGCCGGCGCCATGGCCCTCTTCGGCGAGAAGTATGGCGAGGAGGTCCGCGTCGTCGGCATGGCGCACGACCCCAACGCGACCGAGAAGCACGGCGTCTATTCGCTGGAGCTCTGCGGCGGCACCCATGTGCGGCGCACCGGCGACATCGGGCTCTTCCGCATCGTGAGCGAGGGCGCGGTCAGCGCCGGCGTCCGCCGCGTCGAGGCCGTGACCGGCGAGGCCGCGCTGAAGGTGATCGAGGAGCGCGACCGCCAGCTGAACGAGGCCGCGGCCGCGCTGAAGGTCCGCCCGCAGGAACTCGCCGAGCGCATCGCCGCGCTGGTCGAGGAGCGCCGCAAGCTGGAACGCGACGTCGCGGACCTGCGGAAGAAGCTTGCGACCGGCGGCGCGGCGGCCGAGGTCGAGACGATCGGCGGGTTGCGCGTCGCGCTGCGCGACGTGGGCGAAGTGCCGGCGCGCGACCTGAAAGGCCTGGCCGAGGCGATCCTGAAGGGCGGCACGGCGGATGTCGCCGTGCTGGTGAGCACCGAAGGCGGCAAGGCCAGCATCGTCGCGGGCCTGGCCGAAGCTGCGAAGGGCAGGGCGGATGCCGTTGCGCTGGTGCGTGCGGCGGCCGCCGCGGTCGGCGGCAAGGGCGGCGGGGGCCGCCCGGAGATGGCGCAGGCCGGCGGGCCCGACGCCGCGAAGTCCGCGGAGGCGCTCGCCGCGGTGCGCGAGACGCTGGCGCATGGTGTCGCCGCCTAGGCTTCTTGCCGCGGTGATCGGCGCCGTGCTGCTCGGCAGCGCGGTGCCGGCCGCGGCGGCGGAGATCACGTTGCGCGCGACGCGGCCCGGCCGGCCGCCGGTGGTGCTGCGCGCCGAGCCCGCTGACGCGACCTGGCGCATCCGGGTTCTCGATGCCAATGGCCGCGCCGTGCAGCGCATCGAGGCCGGCGATCCCGACCAGGGCCGGCCTGGCCTGCGCGATGCCGATGGCGACGGTGCACAGGATCTCTGGGTGCCGTCGATGGTCGGCAACGCCAACACCGAATACGAGCTCTGGCGCATGGATCCCGCGACGGGCCGCTTCGTGCCGGCCGGCACGATCAGCGGCTTCCAGTTCCGCCGCGACGGCGCCTGGCTCGTGGCCATGGCGCGCAACGGCTGCTGCGAGACGACCTACGCCTTCCACCGCTTCAGCATCGCCGGGACTCTGGTGCCCGCCTTCAGCATCGGGCTGCGCTACGCCGAGGACGGGAAGGTGGAGTCCTGCGAGGCCGCGGCGGAAGCCGACCAGCCCGACCAGGCCGCGCGGCGGCGCTGGTGCGCGGTGCGGCCGGACGGGGCGCTGCCGGGGCGGGGGTTGTGAGACGCGAGCGGAAGGCACGCCGCCCCCACCCCATCCCTCCCCTCCCCCGCTTGCGGGTGAAGGTCAGGGTGGGCGCAGCACTCCACTGCTCACCATGGCGGCGCCTTCTCCGTCACCGACACATGCGCGGAGATCACCTTCCAGCCGACATCGGGGAACCGCACCCAGGTCTGGGTCTGCCGTCCGGGCATGTCGCGCCCGCGCATGTCGTATTCCAGGTTCACCGTCGCGATGTCGCGGCCGAGCGTGGTGATCACCAGCCGCCGGCGCTTCAGCTTCGTCCCCGGTCCCGGCGGGCGGCGGACGCGGTGCGCGTGGATCTCGTCGAAGCCGTAGCCGTTCTCGTGGACGGCGTAGCGGATGGTGTGCGGCGAGTTCCAGAAGGTCGCGTCGAGCACCTCGACGTCCTTGTCGATCAGCGCCTGCTCGTAGCGTTCGAAAAGGGCGCGGACCTCCTCCACGACCTCGGGGATGTTGACCTCCATCACGCGTCCTCCAGCGCCAGCGCGGTGCGTACGAGCAACGCATCCGCGCCCCGCGCGGCGATCAGCGACAGGCCGACGGGGCGGCCTTCCGCCAGCGCGCCGGGGATGTTCACCTGTGGATGCCCCGCCAACCCGCCGACGGCGCAGAGGCCGAGGATCGCGTCGCGGATCGGCGTCAGCGCCGGGACCGGAAGCCCGGCCTTCGGCGCGGGGAAGGGCGTGGACGGCATGGCCAGCACCGTGCCCGACGGCAGCAGCCAGCGCATCCGCCCGCGCGCTTCCTGCCGCACCATCGCGGCCCAGCCGCGCTCCGCCTCCGGCGTCATCGCCGCCATCACCAGCCCCCGCGCGACGGAGAAGGCAAAGCGCGGGTTGTCGCGCTCGACCCAGGCCTTGAAGGTGTCCCAGGCCTCTACGGGCTGCAGCGTACGCTGGGCGCGAGCCCAGGCGGTCAGGCCGGGCGGGGCCAGCAGGTCCTCGCGATGATCAGGGACCAGGCGCGTCAGCTTCCCCAGCAGTGGCTGCAGCGCCGCGGCGGTGGAGGGCTCGGCGAAGCCGAAGGCGTCGGTGGCGATGACCAGCTTCGTGGGCAGGGCAGGGCCGATCGCCTCGCTCAGCAGCACGTCCGACACGCGCGCGAATGTCCCGGCGTCGCGCGCGAACCAGCCCGTCGTGTCGCTGCTCGGCGCCTGCGGCATCATGCCCGTCAGGTCGAGCCGCCCATGCGTCGGCCGGATGCCGTAGAGCCCGCAGAAGCTCGCGGGCACGCGGACAGAGCCCCCGGTGTCGGTGCCGAGCGCGGTGTCGCAGAGCCCCGCTGCGACGGCGCTGGCGCTGCCCGAGGACGACCCGCCCGGCACGTGCCCTGGTGCCGCGGGGTTCTCGGGCGTGCCGTCGAAGGCGTTCTCGCCGAGGATGCCGAGCGAGACCTCGTCCGTGATCGTCTTGCCGACCAGCGTCGCCCCGGCATTGAGCAGCGTCTGCACCGCCCAGGCATGGCGCTCGGGGATCGGGTTCTGCCTGGCCCAGTCGGGATTGCCGCCGCCGGTCGGATATCCCGCGACGTCGAACAGGTCCTTGGCGGCGAAGGTCAGGCCCGAGAGCGGGCCGCCGGACCGGCCTTCGACGCGGATTGCTGGGCCGGGGACGAAGGGGGACATCGCATCTCCTGTCGCGTGCTGGGCCACTATCGCCGTGCAAGGCGCCGACCACTAGAAGGCGCCGAGGAGGATCCCATGCCCCGCGCCCGCGACCTCGGCTTCGCCCCCGGCATCCTGGCACCGGGTCCGCTCAACGCCATCACCGATGTCGCTGGGGTTCGCGTCGGCCAGGTCACGGTGACAGAAGGCGAGGCGACGCGCACCGGCATCACCGCCATCCTGCCGCACGGGGGAAATCCCTTCGCGGATCGCGTGCCGGCGGCGGTCTTCGCGATGAACGGCTTCGGCAAGATGGCAGGCGTCACGCAGGTGCAGGAGCTCGGCGAGATCGAGACGCCAGTGCTGCTGACCAACACGCTCGCCGTCGGCCGCGCCGTTGAGGCGCTGGTGGACTGGACGCTGGCACTGCCGGGCAACGAGGCCGTGCGCAGCGTCAACGCGGTGGTGGGCGAGACCAACGATGGCCGCCTCAACGACATCCGTGCCCGCGGCGTGACCGCGGATCACCTGCGCGCCGCGCTGGCGGCCGCCACGACCGGCCTGGTCGAGGAAGGCAGCGTCGGCGCCGGCACCGGCACCATGGCCTTCGGCTGGAAGGGCGGGATCGGGACGTCGTCCCGCCTGCTGCCGCCGGCGCTCGGCGGTTGGACCGTGGGTGCGCTGGTGCAGGCGAACTATGGCGGCGCGCTGGTGATGGATGGCCTGCCCGTGGGGAAGCTGCTCGGCAGGTACTTCCTGGCCGAGCAAGTGGCGCGGCAGGCCGACGCCGACGGCTCCGTCGTGGTCGTCGTCGCGACCGACGCGCCGCTGTCGGACCGCAACCTCCAGCGCCTGGCGCGCCGCGCCATGGCGGGGATCGCGCGCACCGGTGCCGCGTTCTCCGACGGCTCCGGCGACTACGCCATCGCCTTCGCGACGCATCCCGAGGTGCTGCGCACGCCGGAACGCCGCGCGACGGAGGCGCGCTATGCGGACTGGCCGAACGACCGGATGTCGCCGCTCTTCGTCGCGGCAATCGAGGCGACGGAGGAAGCCGTGCTCAACGCGCTGACGATGGCGACCACCGTCGAGAGCCGGCTCGGAGGCCGCCGCGTCACCGGCCGCGCCCTGCCGCTGGACCGCGTTGTCGCGCTGCGCGCAGCGACCGGGAATGCGTCGGCAGGCTAGACCCGTATGGGGCTGACTGTCGTCAGCCCGATACGGGTCCAGCTTTCCCTGGCCCGGCGATTCACGGCCTGGCGTACCCACCTTCGGTGAGCACACTCGGGCCGATCGCGGGCTAGCCCTTGATCCGCGCGCGCAGCGTCTGCTCCGGCAGGCCCATCACGAGCAGGAAGGCCGCGCTCATCACCACGCCGCTCAGCGTGAAGCAGCCCGTCAGCGCCGTGCGGTACGCGTCGCCGACCACGGCATGCTGCGCAGGCGTCAGAGCCGCGATCGCCTGCACGCCCTGCCGCGTGATCGCCCCGACGTCGAGCGTCGGCCCGATCGCGGCCGAGGCCGCGGCGAGACGCGACGTCATGATCGCCCCCGATGCCGCGACGCCCAGCGCGCCGCCGAGCGAGCGCAGGAAGGTCATCGCCCCCGTCGCCGCGCCGAGTTCCTTCTGCGACACCGCGTTCTGGACCGCGACCGTCAGGTTCGGCATGCCCATCCCCATGCCCATGCCGAGCAGCCCCATCGCGACCAGGAACCAGGCCGGCGCCGCGCCGGACCAGGCGAGCAGCGCAAGCATCGCCAACGCCGCCGCCTCCAGCCCGATGCCGGCCAGGAGGAAGGGCTTGTTGCGCCCGAGCCTCGAGACGATGCGGCCGCCGACGACGGAGGTCGCGACCATTCCCACGACCTGCGGCAGCAGCATCGCGCCGGCAAGCGCCGGGCTCATGGCGAAGACCAGCTGGAAATAGAGCGGGATGAAGACGGTCGAGCCCAGCATCGCGAAGACCATCATCCCGCCCACCGTCACGCCGCGCGCGAAGACGGCGTTGCGGAACAGGCGCAGCCGGATCAGCGGGTCGGGCGCCTGTGCTTCGCGCAGAAGGAACAGCGCGAGCAGCAGGCCGACGAGTGCGAGCATGGCCGCGGCCTGCCAGGACACCCAGGGGAACTCGATCCCCGCCCAGGCCAGCAGCAGCAGCAGCGCGGCCGTCATGCCGGCCAAGAGCACGGCGCCGGCGATGTCGATGCGGCGGACCCGCACCTCGGTCGGCGTGCGCAGCCCCATCGCGATCAGCACCAGTGCAAGAAGCCCGAGCGGCAGGTTGACGTAGAACACCCAGCGCCAGGAGAGCGCCGAGGTGATCACGCCGCCGAGGAGCGGCCCCGCGACGGACGCCACCGCGAAGACCCCGGTGAAGAGCCCCTGGTAGCGCGGCCGGTCGCGCGGCGCGACGACATCGCCGATCGCCGCCTGCGCCAGCACGAGCAGGCCACCGGCGCCCAGGCCCTGCAGCGCACGGAACGTGATGAGCTGGCCCATGGACTGCGCCAGACCCGACAGCAGCGAGCCCGACAGGAACAGCGAGATCGCCAGGAAGAACAGGCGGCGACGCCCATACAGATCCGACAGCTTGCCGTAGAGCGGCGAGGTCACCGTCGCCGTCAGCATGAATGCTGTCACCACCCAGGAGATATGCGCCATCCCCCCGAGGTCGCCGACCATGCGCGGCAGCGCGGTGTTGACGATGTTCTGGTCGAGCGCGGCCAGCGCCATCGTCAGCAGCGCGCCGCCTAGCGCCAGCCACAACTCGCGCCGCGGCCGTGTCGTGGGCAGCGCTGCGGCGGCTTCCTGCGGCATGGGAATCGATATGGGGGCGGTCTGGCCGTCGGCCATCAGGCGTCGTCCTGCTGTCTGTCGCGCCGCCAACGCACCAGCGCCCCGAGGGACGCCAGCTCAGGTGCGGACGGCGTCGTGTACCGCGGAGCGGAACTCGCGGCGGTGAAGCACGCGGACCACGAAAAGGCTGGCCGCGATCAGCGCAAGCGGGTGGAGGATCCAGGCCAGCGCGGCCAGGCCGAAGTAGTAGCTGCGCAGCCCCGTGTTGAAGTGCCGCGCGGCACGGTTCAGGACCGCGGCCGCGGCCTCCACCTGCCGCGCGCCCTTCTCGCCCTCGGCGGGTGGCGGGAAGCCGCCGATCAGGATCGAGCCGTAATTGAACTGGCGCAGCGCCCAGGTGAGCTCGAAGAAGGTGTTGACGAAGATCAGCAGCAGCAGCGCGATCTTCAGCTCCCACGCCGCCTCGCCCGGCACCTCGGACCACGGGAGCGCCGCGACCACGCGGCGGCCGAGATCCGACGCGCTCAGCATCGCGACCAGGCCGCCCAGGATGAAGATGCTGGTCGTCGCCAGGAAGCTCGTGGAGTTCATGAGGTTGCCGATCGCCGACATGTCGGCGATGCGGTTCTCGCGGGAGAGCGTCGCCCACATCCAGCGGCGCCGGTGCTCATCCATCGCGGTGATCACGCTGCGCGCGCGGATCGAGGGGATGCGGTCCACGGCGGTCGCATAGCCGAGCCAGCACGCCGCGAAGACCGCGAGCGCGAGCAGGTCGAGCAGGCTGAACGGCATGGTCAGCCCGTCTCGTCGGGCTGGCAGGCCACGGCCTCGAGCGATTCCCGTGCGTTGCGGTCGGCACCGGCAAAGCGGCCGGCGGCACGGTCCCAGCGATAGGGCAGGGTGACCTGGCGGCAGCGTCCGTAGCGCTCGCAGTAGGAGACGCGGAGACGGAGCTGCCCGTCCACGACGCGCAGCGCCGGCGTGCCGTCCTGAAGCTCGGCGAAGATGGACTGGCGGACGCTGCGGCCGCCCTGCGTCCAGCGCAGCTCGACCGCCGTCTCGCTGTGGTCGCCGCCGACGGGGCGCGTGCCGGCCCGCCACTGCACCGGGCCCGGCGGCAGGCCGCGCAGCGTGCCCTGATGCAGCAGCGCGCCGGCCATGTCCCAGTCGAAGCAATCGGCCCGGGCCGCGGTCGCGGTCAGCGCGAGGAGCGCCGCCGCAGCACGAAGGCCCGGGCCGGTCATCGCGAGGCCGCCGCTCAGGCCAGCTTCATCTTCTTCTTCAGGTTCTCGTCGAGCTTGTTCAGGAAGGCCTGGGTGTTGAGCCAGGGCTGGTCCTTGCTGATCAGGATCGCGAGGTCCTTGGTCATGTCGCCGCTCTCGACCGTCTCGATGCAGACGGCTTCCAGGGCATCCGCGAACTCCACGACATCAGGGGTGTTGTCGAACTTGCCGCGATAGGCGAGCCCCCGCGTCCAGGCGAAGATGGAGGCGATGGGGTTCGTGCTCGTCTCCTGGCCCTTCTGGTGCTGGCGGTAGTGGCGGGTCACCGTGCCATGCGCGGCCTCGGATTCCACCGTCGAGCCATCCGGGGACAGCAGCACGGAGGTCATCAGGCCAAGCGAGCCGAAGCCCTGCGCCACGATGTCGGACTGCACGTCGCCGTCGTAGTTCTTGCAGGCCCAGATGTAGCCGCCTTCCCACTTCAGCGCGGAGGCCACCATGTCGTCGATCAGCCGGTCCTCATAGGTGAGGCCGGCGGCCTTGTACCTGTCGGCGAACTCGGCGTCGAAGATCGCCTTGAAGATGTCCTTGAAGTTGCCGTCATACGCCTTGAGGATCGTGTTCTTGTGGCTGAAATAGACGGAGTAGTTGCGCTGCAGGCCGTAGTTGAAGCTGGCGCGCGCGAAGCCCTCGATCGAGCTGTTGAGGTTGTGCTGCATCATCGCCGCACCGGGGCCCTTGAAGACGAACTCGCCGATCTCCTGCGCGGCGCCGCCTTCGGGCGTATAGGTCATCTTCACCGTGCCGGCGCCCGGCACCTTCATCTCCACCGCCCGGTAGATGTCGCCATAGGCGTGGCGGCCGACCACGATCGGCTTCGACCAGTGCGGCACCAGGCGCGGGACGTTCTTGCAGATGATGGGCTCGCGGAAGATCGTGCCGTCCAGGATGTTGCGGATCGTGCCGTTGGGCGACCGCCACATCTTCTTCAGGTTGAACTCCTTCACCCGCGCCTCGTCAGGCGTGATGGTCGCGCACTTCACGCCGACGCCGTACTTCTTGGTCGCGTTCGCCGCGTCCACCGTCACCTGGTCGTCGGTCTGGTCGCGGTACTCGACGCCGAGGTCGTAGTACTTCAGGTCGATGTCGAGGTAGGGGAGGATCAGCTTCTCCTTGATGAACCCCCAGATGATGCGGGTCATCTCGTCGCCGTCCATCTCCACGACGGGCGTCTTCACCTTGATCTTGGCCATGCCGATCCTCTTGGGTCCCAAGGCGGGACCTGCTGCCTTCCTCGCCGACGCCCACGGCGCCGCAACCCTTTGCGGGCGGCGGAACATGCCAACGGGGCCGCGGGCGGGCAAGTCCGCGGCTTGCCGCCGGGGATGCGCCCGGGCTAGGGCAGGGATGTGACTGCAACGACCCTGCCCATCAGGGAGGCCGTGGAGTGCCCGCATTGCGGGGAACCGACCGTCCCGAACCTGCTGTCGGACGGCAGCGTGGTCTGTTCCTGCGCGGCGGAGCGGTCGCTGGCGGTTGTGCCGCCGCCGCCCGGGCCCACATCCCGGGCCGGATGAGGAGATGCCCATGCTGATGCGCTGCGCCGGACGGATGATGGCGGCCCCCGTGATGGTGGGCGCGGGCCTGGCGGCGGTGGGGGCGGTCGCGGTGGCCGCGACGGCCGGCGCCGGGCTGATCGGCGCGGCCATGCTGGTCAAGCGCATGCGGGAGGAGCGGAAGGGCTGGCGCGAGGGCGCCTCCGACGCCGCCGCCGCGCCGGCGGACACGGGGGAGCCGCCGGCCGAGGCCTACTGATCCGGCAGGATCGCCGTCGCCTCGATTTCGACGCGGGCGTCGCGCTCGACCAGCGCGACGACCTGCACCAGCGCCATGGCGGGAAAGTGGCGACCCATGACGTCGCGATAGACGGGGCCAAGTTCCTTCAGGCTGGCGCGGTATTCCTCCATGTCGGTGACATACCAGGTCAGCCGCGCGATATGTTCCGGCCCGCCACCGGCTTCCTTCAAAACGGTCAGGATATTGAGCAGGGCCTGACGGACCTGCGCGACCAGGCCCTGGGGGAAGCGCCCCGCCTCGTCCCAGCCGATCATGCCGCCGACCAGCACGACGCGGCCACGGCCCATCATGCCGTTCGCGTAGCCGCGCGGCGCCGGCCAGCCCGGTGGCTGCAGGGCAGTCAGCGTCATGCCGCGGGCTCCTGCTGGGCCTGCTTACGAAGCGCGAAGCGCTGCAGCTTGCCGGTCTCGGTGCGCGGCAGCGTCTCCACGAAGACGATGCTGCGAGGATATTTGTAGGGCGCGATCTCGGCCTTCACGTGGTCCTGCAGCGCCTTGGCGAGGTCGGGACCCGCCGTGTGCCCGGGATGCAGCACGACATAGGCGCGGACCACCATGCCGCGATCCGCATCCGGCGCGCCGACCACGCCGCACTCCTTGACGGCGGGATGCGTCAGCAGCGCGACCTCGACCTCCGGCCCGGCGACGTTGTAGCCGGCGGTGATGATCATGTCGTCGTTGCGCGCCTGGTACCAGAAATAGCCGTCCTCGTCCTGGACATAGGTGTCGCCGGTGATGTTCCAGCCGTCCTGCACGTAGTTGGCCTGGCGCGGATCGGCGAGGTAGCGGCACCCCGTCGGCCCCTGAACCGCGAGACGCCCAAGGGTGCCGCGCGGCACCTCCTTCCCGTTCTCGTCCACAACCTTCGCGCGGTAGCCGGGGACCGGGATGCCGGTGGCGCCGGGGCGGATCTGATCCTCCCGCGCGGCGATGAAGATGTGCAGCATCTCCGTCGCGCCGATGCCGTCCATCAGCTTGAGGCCCGTCGCGGCCTGCCAGGCCTCGAAGACGGGCTTCGGCAGCGTCTCGCCGGCGCTGACGCATTTGCGCAGGGACGACAGGTCGTGCTGCTTCGCCAGGCCGGCGATGATCCGATAGGCCGTGGGCGCGGTGAAGGTCACCGTCGCCTTGTGCCTGGCGATCTCGGCCGGCAGTTCCTCCGGCGTCACTCGTTCCAGCAGCACGCCGGTGGCGCCGACGCGGAAGGGGAACAGCACCAGACCGCCGAGGCCGAAGGTGAAGGCCAGCGGCGGCGTGCCGAGGAAGACGTCGGTCGGCTCCGGCCGCAGCACCTGCATGGCATAGCCGTCGCAGATCGCCATCATGTCGCGATGAAAATGCATCGTCGCCTTGGGCTCGCCTGTAGAGCCGGAGGTGAAGCCGAAGAGGCAGACATCGTCGGCGGCGGTGTCGCAGGCCGTAAAGTTCGGCGAGGCCGCTTCGCATAGTGCCTCCAGCTGCCCGTCGCCCCAGGTAACGAGGTGCTTGAGGTCGGGCGCGTCCGTCTTCCGCAGTTCCTCTACCAGGCGAATGTCGCAGAAAGCGTGGCTGATCCGCGCCTTGCGGCACATCTGGCCGAGTTCCTTCGCGCGCAGCAGCGGCATGGTGGCGACTACGACACCGCCGGCCTTCAGCACGGCGAAGTAGCAGGCGACCATCCAGGCATTGTTCATGCTTCGCAGAAGGACGCGGTTGCCCGGCACGAAGCCGAGCTTCGTCGTCAGCACGTTGGCGATGCGGTTCACGCGCGCGGCAAGTTGGCCGTAGGTCAGCGTCTCGGCCGGCGTGACGATGGCGGGGTGGTCGCCGCGGCCGCGCTCGATGTTGCGTTCCAGCAGTTCCACCGCGCAGTTCAGCCGCGCGGGGTAGCGGTATTCCGGCCGGTCGAGCAGGAAATCCGGCCACTGCTCGCGCGGCGGCAGGTTGTCGCGCGCGAAGGTGTCGGCATGCGCACTGGGCGCGAGCTGCGCGGTCATCATCCCGTCCATCTCCCGTCTCCCTTGGTTCAGGCTGACGTGCGGCGTTCCTTCTCGGCGCGGGCGATCACCACGCGCTGGATCTCCGAGGCGCCTTCGTAGACGCGGAGCGCCCGGACCTCGCGATAGAGTTCCTCGGCCTTGTGGCCCTTCGTGACACCGAGGCCGCCATGGATCTGCACGGCGCGATCGGCCGCGCGCTGCGCGGTTTCGGTCGCATGCAGCTTCGCCATGGAGGCCTCACGCGTGATGCGGGGCGTGCCGGCGTCCTTCAGCCAGGCCGCGCGGTAGACGAGCAGCGCCGAGGCCTCGACCTCCGTCGCGCTGTCCGCGATGGCGGCCTGCGACATCTGCTGGTCGAAGAGCGTCGCGCCGAACAGCCGGCGGTTCGTGGCGCGATCGAGCGTAAGGTCCAGCGCCCGCCGCGCGAAGCCGAGCGCCGCGGCGCCGACTGTGGAGCGGAAGACGTCGAGCGTGCCCATCGCCACCTTGAAGCCATCGCCGAGCTTGCCGATCATCGCGTCCGCGGGGATGCGTGCCGCGTCGAAGGCCAGCGTCGCCAGCGGATGCGGCGCGGTAACCTCGATGCGGGATTCGATGCTGAAGCCGGGCGTGTCGGCATGCACCAGGAAGGCGGAGAGCCCCTTGGCACCCGGCGCCTCGCCGGTGCGGGCAAAGACGACATAGGTCGCGGCGATGCCACCATTGCTGATCCAGGTCTTGCGGCCGGTGAGCCGGTAATGGCCGTTGCCGTCCTTCTCCGCGACGGTCGCCAGCGCCGCGACGTCGCTGCCGGCGTCGGGCTCCGACAGCGCGAAGGCTGCGAGCGCCGTGCCCGCGCGCGCGGCAGGCAGCACGGCGTCACGCTGCGCAGGGGTGCCGAACAGCGCCACGGGCCCGGTGCCAAGGCCCTGCATCGCAAAGGCGAAATCCGCGAGGCCCGCATGGCGCGCCAGGATGTCGCGCGCCAGGCAGAGGCTGCGCACGTCGAGCCTGCCATCTTCGGGGCAGGGGACACGCAGTAGCCCCGCCTCGCCCATCGCGCGCACCAGGGCGATGGTGCTGCCGTCGGCGTCGTGCTCGTCGACCAGCGCTTCGGCATGAGCGGCCGCCCAGGCCTCAACCTCCGCCGCCCACGCCTTGTGGCGCGGTTCGAAGAAGGGCCAGTCGAGGAAGGTCCGGTCCGGCATCAGTCGCCCTTGAACACGGGTCGCTGCTTCGCGACGAAGGCGTCGTAGGCGCGGCGGAAATCGTTGGTGGTCATGCAGAGCGCCTGGGCCACGGCCTCGGCCTCGATCGCCTGGTCCATGGACATCGCCCACTCCATCTGCAGCATGCGCTTGGTCATGGCATGGCTGAAGGAGGGTCCCTCAGCGATCTCCTTCGCCATCGCCGCTGCAGCGGCGTGTAATTCCTCCGGCGCGTGCAGCCGGTTGAAGAAACCCCAGGCCAGCCCTTCCTCGCCGCCGAGGCTTCGGCCGAGATACAGAAGCTCGCTTGCCCGCCCTTGGCCGATGATGCGCGGCAGGATCGCGCAGGCGCCCATGTCGCAGCCCGCGAGCCCGACGCGGTTGAACAGGAACGCCACCTTCGCCCGCGCCGTGCCGAGCCGGATGTCGGAGGCCATCGCGATGATAGCGCCGGCACCGGCCGCGACGCCGTCCACCGCGGCCACAATTGGCTGCGGGCAGGCGCGCATCGCCTTGACCAGCTCGCCCGTCATGGAGGTGAACTGCATCAGCCCCTTGGTGTCGCGCTCTAGCAGCGGGCCGATGATCTCGTGCACGTCGCCGCCCGAGCAGAAATTGCCGCCCGAGCCCGTGACGACGAAGGCTTTCACGCCGTCGTCATGCGTCGCGGTGCGCAGGATCGCCGCCATCTCGGAGTAGCTGTCGAAGGTCAGCGGGTTCTTCCGCTCCGGCCGGTCAAGCGTCAGCGTCGCGACGGCGCCCGCGACCTCCAGCTTCAGGTGCTTCGCGCGGTAGGCGGCGAGCGGGCCGCTGATGGCGGTGATCATGCTTCCTCCGGCGAGAGCGCGGCGCGGACCGAGGCCTTGGCGCGGCCGAGCAGGCGGAAGAGGGTCGTGCTCTCCGTCTCCGCCAGGCCGTCCAGCAATTCGGCGATCCAGGATTCGTGGGCGGCAGATTGCCGCGCGAACTCCCGCCGGCCCTTCGGCGTCAGCCGCAGCAGCTGGACGCGCCGGTCGCCGGGCTGGGCGCGGCGTTCCACCAGGCCCTCGGCTTCCAGCCGCGCGGCCAAGCCCGTGACGTTGCCGTTGCTGACCATCATGCGGCGCGAGATCTCGCCCAGCGTCATCCCGTCCCTGGCGCGATCCAGCGCAGCCATCAGGTCGAAGCGGGGCAGGGTGGTGTCGAAGTCGCGGCGCAGGCGCGTGCGGATCTCGCCCTCGATCAGCGTCGTGCAGGTCAACAGGCGCAGCCACAGCCGCAGCTCGTCCTTGTGGCCGGGCGGGGCATGGGCCAGCGCGGTCTCGGCATCCACCGCGATCGGGGAGATGTCGTTCATGTCTCGCCCCCGTCCACGGCGATGGCCTGGCCGTTGATGGCCGATGCCCCCGGCACGCAGAGCATGAGCACGGCGGTCGCGACTTCGTCCGGTGTCACCAGGCGGCGCTGCGGGTTGTGCTTGGCGAGCTCGGCGCGCGCCTCGGCTTCGCTGCGGCCGGTCGTGGCGACGATGCGCGCGACGGACTCCGCGACGATGTCGGTGTCCGTGAATCCCGGGCAGACCGCGTTGACCGTGATGCCCCTGCTCGCGACTTCCTGCGCCAGGGCGCGGGTCAGGCCGAGCAGCGCGTGCTTGGCCGCGACATAGGCCGTGACATAGGCGTAGCCCTTCAGCGCCGCGGTGGAGGCGATGTGCACCACGCGCCCGAAGCCTGCATCGAGCATCCCGGGCAGCACGGCGCGCGTGACCGCGACGGCGCCCATCACGTTCACGCGCCACATCCGCTCGAACAGCGCATCGTCGGATTTCAGGAAAGGCGCGCTTTCCGCGGCACCCGCGGCGTTCACCAGGATCGCGAAGGTGGGCAGGGCAGGGGGCGCGGTCACGTCGCCTTGGACGAAGGCTGCGGCATGGCCGCGTTCCACGACCGCCCGCAACGGCCCCTCGCGCCGCCCCATCACGGTCACGCGCGCGCCCGCTTCGGTCAGCGCCGCCGCGCAGGCCGCGCCGATGCCGGTGCCGCCGCCCGTGACGAGAGCCTCGATCCCGGAAAGCGTTGGCCGCATGGACCCTCCGATGCTTGAAGCCTAAAACATCGCGCCGTGCGGGGGCAAGCGCTGAATCCGCTGGACCGCGAAAATCCTTTAGGCCTAAAGTATCACATCTGGAGGAGAGGTGCCATGCGCATCGCGGTGATCGGCGGCGGGCCCGCCGGGCTCTACTTCGCCATCCTGATGAAGCGCGACTTCCCGGCCGCGCGCATCACGGTCGTGGAGCGCAACCGCGCCGACGACACCTTCGGCTTCGGCGTGGTGTTCAGCGACGCGACGCTCGACATATTCCAGGCCGCGGACGAGCCCTCCTACCGCGCGATCACCGAGAGCTTCGCCTATTGGGACGACATCGAGATCCACGCGAAGGGATCGGTCCACCGCATCGGCGGCAACGGCTTCTGCGGCTGCTCACGCCGCACCCTGCTGCTGCTGTTGCAGGAACGCGCGCGCGGTCTGGGCGTGGAACTGGAATACCGCCGCGAGGCGAAGCCCGAGGATTTCCCCGACGCCGACCTGATCGTCGCGGCCGACGGCATCAACTCACCGATCCGCGAACGCTGGCGCGACCACTTCAGGCCCGAGGTGGACCTGCGCCCCAACCGCTTCGCCTGGATGGGCTCCACGCGCCCCTTCGACGCCTTCACCTTCTTCTTCCGCGAGCGCCCCGAGGGCATCTTCATCGCGCATTGCTACCAGTACGAGCAGGGCGCGAGCACCTGGGTGCTGGAGACCGACCCCGAGACCTTCGCCCGCGCCGGCCTCGAACACATGACCGAGGAGGAGAGCGCGCGCTACCTCGAAGGCGTCTTCGCGGAGGACCTGCAAGGCCACAAGCTGCTGATCAACCGCAGCAACTGGCGCCGCTTTCCCGCGATCAAGTGCGCGTCGTGGGTCAAGGACAACATCGTCCTGCTCGGCGATGCCAAGGCCAGCGCGCATTTCTCCATCGGCTCCGGCACCAAGCTCGCGATGGAGGATGCGATCGCGCTGCACCAGGCCTTCCGGGCCGGCGGCGACGTGACGACCTGCCTCGCGCGCTTCGAATCCGCGCGTCGCGAGGATGTCGAGAAGATCCAGCACGCCGCCGACGTCTCGCTGGTCTGGTTCGAGCATGTGAAGCGTTTCTGGCACTTCGATCCCACGCAGTTCGCCTTCGGCGTGATGACGCGGTCCAAGGCGATCACCTGGGACAATCTGGCGCTGCGGGCGCCAGAGTTCGTGGCGGAGACGCAGACGCTGTTCGCGCGGGAAGCGCGGGCGAAGGGGCTGAAGGCAGACGACGCCAAGCCGCCTATGTTCCAGCCCTTCGCGCTGCGCGGCATGCAGCTCGCCAACCGCGTCGTGGTCTCGCCGATGGACATGTATTCCGCCGAGGACGGTCTGCCGAACGACTTCCACTTCCAGCACTACACGTCGCGCGCGTTGGGCGGCGCCGGGCTGGTCTTCACCGAGATGACCTGCACCTCTCCCGAGGCGCGGATCACGCCGGGCTGCACGGGCATGTGGAACGACGAGCAGGAGGCGGCCTGGAAGCGCATCGTCGATTTCGTCCACGCCCGGAGCGCCACGAAGATCTGCCTCCAGCTCGGCCATGCCGGGCGAAAGGGGGCGACCAAGCTGATGTGGGAAGGCATCGACCAGCCGCTGGAGACCGGCGGCTGGCCCATCATCTCCGCCAGCCCGATCCCCTACTTCACGCAGAGCCAGACCCCGCGCGAGATGACCCGCGCCGACATGGACGCGGTGCGCGAGGAGTTCGTCGCGGCAACCAGGCGCGCCATTGCAGCCGCCTTCGACATGGTCGAGCTGCATTGCGCCCATGGCTACCTGTTGGCGTCGTTCCTCTCGCCGCTGACCAACATCCGCATCGACGAGTACGGCGGCAGCGTCGCGAACCGGCTGCGCTTTCCGCTGGAGGTCTTCAATGCCATCCGCGCGGTATGGCCCGCCGACAAGCCGATGTCGGTCCGCATCTCCGCGACCGACTGGAAGGATGGCGGGCTGACCGATGAGGATTGCCTGGCCATCGCGCGCGCTTTCGCCGCCGCGGGCGCCGACCTCATCGACGTCTCCACCGGCCAGACCGTGCACGACGCGGAGCCCGTCTACGGCCGGATGTTCCAGGTGCCGTGGTCCGACATGATCCGCAACGAGGCCGGCATCGCCAGCATGTGCGTCGGCAACATCACCACCGCCGACCAGGTGAACACCATTCTTGGCGCGGGACGCGCCGACCTGGTCGCGCTGGCCCGGCCCCATCTGACCAACCCGTTCTTCACCATGCAGGCCGCGGCGCAGTATGGCGTCCGCGACGTCGCCTGCCCGCCGCAATACCGCTGGGGCAAGGACGCGCTGCTGCGCAACGAGGCGCGCAACCAGGCGGATCTGCGGGACCTGCGGATCAAGGCGCGGCCTAAGAGCCATGCGCCGGCCACGGCGGAACTGCCGAGGGCGGCCGAGTAGGGCGCGCTCACCCCCACCCGCCTCGCTTTGCTAGGCACCAGCCTGCGCGCCGTCGGCTGAAGCCGACCGCTCCGGCGCCGACGCAGTGCGTCGGCCCCCCGCAAGCGGGAGAGGGTTCAGGGGATCAGCTCGAACCGATCGACGTCCACCATGCCGCGGTCAGTGATCTTCAGGTGGGGGATCACCGGTAGCGCGATGAAGGCGAGCTGGAGGAACGGCTCCTCCAGCGTCGTGCCGAGGCTCGTCGCCGCGGCGCGCAGGCCGACCAGGGCGTCGCGCACGGTCTCGAAGCTCTCCAGGCTCATCAGTCCCGCGACCGGTAGTGGCAGTTCGGCCAGCACGCGGCCCGCCTCCACCACGACGAAGCCGCCTTCGATCTCGCCGAGCCGGTTGCAGGCCAGCGCCATGTCCGCGTCGTCGGCGCCGACCACGATGATGTTGTGGTGGTCGTGGCAGACCGTGGACGCGATGGCGCCGCGTTTCAGCCCGAAGCCATGCGCGAAGCCGACAGCCAGGTTGCCGTTGCGGCCGTGCCGCTCCAGCACCGCGACCTTCAGGCAGTCGTTCGCGAGGTCACAGGCCGCCGCGCCGTCCACCACGGGCAGCACCGCCTCCAGCCGCTCCGTGATGATGCGGCCCGGCACGATGCCGATGACGGGCGTGGCAGCGTTCGGCGCGGGCCTGCGGAAATGGGATGCGGCGACGCGGCGCGCCTTCACGGAACGCCGTGCGACCGGAGCGATCGACTCGCGCCGTGCGAAGGCGGCTTCCTCCACCACCACGCCGCCTGCCAGCACGAGCTGTGCGTGACAGCCCTCCAGGCTGTCCAGCGCGACGATGTCGGCGCGCCAGCCCGGTGCGACAAGTCCGCGGTCGCGCAGGCCGAAGATGCGAGCCGCCGAATGGCTCGCCGCGCGATAGACGGCCAGCGGCTCCACGCCGACAGAAATGGCCGTGCGGATCATGTGGTCGAGATGGCCGTGCTCCGCGATATCGAGGGGATTGCGGTCGTCGGTGCAGAGCGCGAGGAAGGGCGAATGCCGCTCCGTCAGGATAGGCAGCAGGGCGTGCAGGTCCTTCGACACCGAGCCCTCGCGGATCAGCACCGCCATGCCCTTGGACAGCTTCTCCAGCGCTTCTTCCGCGCCGGTCGTCTCATGGTCCGTGCGGATGCCGGCGGCGAGGTAGCCGTTCAACGCCATTCCGCGCAGCAACGGCGCGTGCCCGTCGATGTGCCCGTCCTGGAAGGCCTCGAGCTTTGCCAGGCAGCCCGGATCCTTCGCCAGCACGCCAGGGTAGTTCATGAACTCCGCGAGACCGATGACCTTGGGGTGGCCGCGCAGCGGCAGGAGGTCCGCGATCTCGAGCCGCGCGCCGGAGGTCTCCAGCGGTGATGACGGCACGCAGGACGACAGCTGCACGCGGAGGTCCATCACCATCCGCTCGGCGGCCTGCAGGAACCAGGCGATGCCCTCGATCCCCGCGACATTGGCGATCTCGTGCGGATCGCAGATCGCGGTGGTCACCCCACGCGGCGCGACGCAGCGCTCGAACTCGAAGGGCGTGACCAGGGATGACTCGATATGCAGGTGCGTGTCGATGAAGCCGGGCACCAGCACCAGGCCGCCGACGTCGATCTCGCGCCGGCCCTGGAACACGCCATGCGTGCCCACGATGCGGTCGCCGCTGACCGCGACGTCGGTCTCCACCAGCGCACCGGTGACGAGGTCGAAGACGCGCCCGCCCTTCAGCACGAGCTCGGCCGGCGCGGCGCCGCGCCCCTGGTCGATGCGGTCCCCGAGGCTCATCGCGCCATCGCCCGCGCCCGCGCCACGATGGTCGAATCCGGATCGGCGAAGGGCGCGATCACCGTGAAATGGTCGGCGCCCGGCAACGCTTCCCAGCTTCCGCCCCAGGCCGCGGCCATGTCGCGGGTCTGGCGAATGAACTCGTCGCTCTCGGCCCCGCCGACCAGGCAGTACAGCGGCCGCGCGGGCGAGGGCATGAAGCGCGGCGACAAGGCGCGGGCGCTCGCCGCGTCCAGGTTAAGCCCCTGCGCGACCGTGGTCGGCAGCAGCGGCTCCAGTTCGAACACGCCGGAGACCGGCAGCGCCGCATGCACCAGGTCGGCCGGCAGCGCCGGATCGAGGGCGCGCCAGTCCGTCGCCAACAGCATCGCTGAGAGATGCCCGCCCGCGGAATGCCCGACCGCCAGGATGCGGCGTCCCGTCCGCGCCCACAGGAACCGGCAGGCTGCGCGTATCTGCCGGACGATATCGCCGATGCCGACCACGGGGCACAGATCGTAGGACGGGACGGCCGCGCTGACGCCGCGCAGCACGAGGCCGCGCGCGCAATGGCTTGCGAAGCTGCGGTCCAGCGCCTTCCAGTAGCCGCCATGGATGAAGACCGCGACCGGCGCGTCGACGCCGGCGGAAAACAGGTCCAGCTTCTCCCTCTCGCCCGCGCCGTAGGCCAGGCCGAGTTCGGCGCCCGGGCAGGCCTCCCGCCATGCCGCAGCGTCCCGGGCCCAGCCGGCGATCAGCGCCGCGCTGTCGGGCACGCGCAGGCGGTTGTTGTACTCGGCTTCCAGGTCCATCGGCCCATGCAAGACCGCCCGTCATGCGTGCGGCAAGTCCCATGTTCCTCAACCCATGCCTTATCGGGCACAAGGGCGCGATGAAGGTCTATCTCGCCGGCCCCGACGTCTTTCTGCCCGACCCGCATGCGATGGCCGACCGCAAGCGCGAGATCTGCGCCGCGCATGGGCTGACCGGCATCTTCCCCGTGGACGCGCACCCGCAGCATCCCGAGGAGGCCGACATCCCGCGCTGGCTCTGGATCTACCGCCGGAACGAGGCGCATATGCGTGACGCCGATGCGGTGATCGCGAACCTCACGCCGTTCCGCGGGCCGTCGGCGGATGCGGGTACGGTCTACGAGGTCGGCTTCATGCGCGCGCTGGGCCGCAGGGTGCTGGGCTACAGCAACGTCGCGGCGGGGCTGGTGCCGCGCACGCTGGGCTTCCTCGGTCCCGCCGCGCATCGCGACACGGAGGGCCGCTGGCGCGACGGGCAGGAGATGGCGGTCGAGGATTTCGGGCTCGGCGACAACCTCATGATCGACGGCGGAATCAAGGAAGCCGGCGGGCTCTTCATCCGCCGCGACGTGCCGGAGGTGGATCGCTGGACCGACCTCGCGGCGTTCGAGGAATGCGTGAAGGCTCTCGCTGCCTCGCGCGACTGAACCCTCTCCACCCGCGGGAGGAGAGGTCAGGGTGACGGGGCGGCGAAGTTGGCAAGTCTGTCCAAAATCCTCCGCGTCCCCCTGACCCAACCCTCTCCCCCATAAGCGGGGGGAGAGGGCTTTCCGCTGGGTTCAGTTCAGCGCCTCGGCAGGTTGGTGAAGCGGGCGTTCCCCAGGCCCGTCCCGATTGTCAGCACGCCCCAGCGCGAGACCTCGCGCGCGAAGGGCGCCTCCGACAGGCCCTGCGCCACCGCGTCGTTGTGCAGCAGCACCGCGGGATGACCGCCGCCTTCGAGCGGCAGCAGCCGGGCCAGCGCCGGGGCCAGGCGGAAGGTCTCGGCCTGCCAGTCGCCTGGCAGGTTCTCCGCGCCGCGCAGCAGGCGGCCCTCGGCATCCAGCACGCCGGGCACCCCGACCGCGACAACCGGCGCGAGCGCAATGCCGGCCGCCGCGGCCTCTCCGGCCAGGTCGCCCAGCATCCCCGCCAGGCGCCCGAGCGATGAGGCGCGGTCGGCGCGGGGATCCTCGGCATGGCGCCAGATCCGGCTGCGCCAGACGCCCGCCGCCCTCAGGTCCGCCGCGACGCCGAGCCTCGGCAGCACCACGCCGGCGCGGAAGGAGGTCCCGCCGAGATCCGCCGTCAGCACGGCGTCGCAACTCTCCAGCTGTGGGCGCGGGATCAGATGGGCGGCGCCGATCAGCCCGGCCTCGTCGGGGTGGTGGCGGATCGGGCCCATCCGCACGCCGGCCTCCGCCGTACGAAGCAGCGCCGCGGCGCGCCCGATCGCGACCTCGCCGACATGGCTGGCGCGCAGGCCGCCGCCCACCACGACGCGCTGCGTGCCCTGCCAATCCGGCAGCAGCAGGAAGCGGCGCACCACCTGCGCCAGCGCGCCGGCGTAGTCCTCGATGGTGGCCTGCACCAGGCCGGCTGCACGCGGCGGCCCGGCGAGCGCCCCGTCCAGCGCGGCTCGATCCGGATCGGGGTCAGAGCCAAGCGGATCATGGCCCTCCGCCCGGGCGCGTCGACGCCATTGCGCCAGGATCGCGTCGAAGGCGCGGTGGCTCGCGCGGTCGCCGAATTGCTGCCCGCTGCGCTCCGGCAGGTCCAGGCTGTAGGCGTCCAGCCGCAGCCCCGGGAACAGCGCCGTGCCATGGGCGGGCAGGGTGATGGTGTCTTCGAACATGGATGCCCCCGTTGCGAGACGCGCGGGGGGCCAGGCGGTTCCGGCTTGACGGGCGCGGGACCGCCACCACCACTGCTGCGCAACGGAACGGAGGCCGCCATGACCAGGGCGATGCAGCGGCGCGTGCTTCTTGCCGTGCCGACGGCGCTGGCAGCGCCGGCGCTGCCGCAGTCCGCGGCGGTGGACCTGCTGCTGGTCCTGGCGGTGGACGCCTCCGGTTCGATCGACGCGGATGAATTCGCCCTGCAGCGCGAAGGCATCGCCGAAGCGCTGGCGCATCCCTCGGTCCTGGCCGTGATCCGGTCCAGGCCGCGGCGGGCGATCGGCGTCGCGATGGTGGAATGGGGATCGCCAGGCGGGGCGGCGACCGTCGTGGAATGGCTGCGGATCGCCGATGCCGCCTCGGCCGAGGCCGCTGCCGAGGCAATGCGCGCGGCGCCGCGATCGCCGCAGTCCTGGAACGCGATCGGCGACGCGCTGGTCCATGCCGGCGCGCTCCTGGCCGCCGCCCCCTGGCGGGCGGATGAGCGGACGATCGACGTCTCCGGCGACGGGCCCGACATGCGCAGCCGCACCCCGGCGCCGGACGCGCGCGACGCGCTGGTCGCGCAGGGCGTGGTGATCAACGGCCTGGCGATCGAGGTCTCGTCCAACTGGCGGGACGGCCGTCTGGCGGCGCTGTTCGAGCGCGACGTGATCGGCGGCCCCGGCGCCTTCGTCATGCGGGCCGAGGACCGGCGCGACATCGCCCGCGCCATGCGCGCCAAGCTGGTGCGGGAGATCGCGCAGGGGCGTGTTCCGGGTGATGCGAGCCCGGTCTGACGCGCTCTGTCCAGCGGCGAGGCAAGGGGCGCCCAGCTTCTGGGCACCGGTCCGTAACGGCTGCCCGTCCGCGGAACGGTTCCCCTTCCCAGCCGGTCCCGTTTCCGCGACAACGGAGGGAATGAGGAAGCCGGACAGCCCGACGTGACCGAGCTCAGCGTGCTCCAGCCCATCCGCGCCTTCGACGAGATGCAGGACGCCTCCGGCATCAGGCCCGCCTATGCCGGCGTCGCGGCCTGGATCGAGAAGCACGGCCTCGGCGCGCTGGCGGCCAAGCGCAAGGAAGCGGAGGCGCTGTTCCGCCGCGTCGGCATCACCTTCGCGGTCTATGGCGAAGGTGGCGACCCCGAGCGCCTGATCCCCTTCGACGTCATCCCCCGCATCCTGGCCCGCAGCGAATGGAACCGCCTCGCGGCCGGCCTGACGCAGCGGGTCAAGGCGCTGAACGCCTTCATCGGCGACGTCTACAACGCGCAGGAGATCATCCGGGCGGGCAGGGTGCCCGCCGCGCTCGTCACGGAGAACGAGGCCTTCTGCAGGCCGATGGTCGGCTTCCTGCCGCCCGCCGGCGTGTTCAGCCACATCTCCGGCATCGACCTCGTGCGCACCGGCCCCGACAACTTCTACGTGCTCGAGGACAATTGCCGCACGCCGTCGGGCGTCTCCTACATGCTGGAGAACCGGGAGGCGATGCTGCGGCTGTTTCCCGGCCTCTGTTCCGACCACCGGCTGCAGCCCGTCGGCCACTACCCCGAGGAATTGCTGGAGACGCTGAAGGAAGCCGCACCCCCGAACTGCAAGGGCACGCCCTGCGTCGCGGTGCTGACGCCCGGCCATTTCAACAGCGCGTATTACGAGCACTGCTTCCTGGCCGACGAGATGGGCGTGGAGGTGGTGGAAGGTGCCGACCTCATCGTCGAGGACGACGTGGTCTACATGCGCACCACCGCGGGGCCGCGGCGCGTGGACGTGCTCTACCGCCGCATCGACGACGACTTCCTCGACCCCAGGACGTTCAAGCCCGACAGCATGCTCGGCGTGCCCGGCATCTTCGCGGCGTACCGCGCAGGGAACGTGACGCTGGCCAATGCGCCGGGCGCGGGGATCGCGGACGACAAGGCGATCTACCCCTATGTCCCCGAGATGATCCGCTTCTACCTGAATGAGGCGCCGATCCTGCAGAACGTCCCGACCTGGCTCTGCGAGCGGGACGAGGACCGGCGCTACGTCCTGGCCAATATCGACAAGCTCGTCGTGAAGCTGGCGCGCGGGTCGGGCGGGTACGGCATGCTGGTCGGGCCGCACAGCACCAGGGCGCAGCAGGCGGAATTCGCCGCGCGGATCACCGCCAGGCCGCACGACTACATCGCCCAGCCCACGCTCGCGCTGTCCACCGTGCCGACCCTGGCCGAGCAGGGCGTCGCGGCTCGGCATGTGGACCTCCGGCCCTATGTGCTGATGGGAAGGGAGGTGCGGATCGTGCCGGGGGGCCTGACGCGCGTCGCGCTGCGCGAGGGTTCGCTGGTCGTGAACTCGTCCCAGGGCGGCGGGACGAAGGATACCTGGGTGGTGGACGACGGCGCGGCTGCCGGCTGGCAATCCCAGTCGCAGTCGCAGTCGCAGGGCTGACGGCCATGCTCTCCCGCACCGCAGACAGCCTGTTCTGGATGGGGCGCTACGTCGAGCGCGCCGGCAACATCGCGCGCGGCATGCAGGTGGCGCTGCGCATGGCGGGAGTGTCGGGCACCCTCGGCAGCATGCATGACGAATGGCGCAACCTGCTGGTCTCCGCCGGCGCCGAGCACGGTTTCCGCGCGGCCGGCAAGGCCGTCTCGCCGGACGCGGTCGTGGCCTGGCTCGCGCTCGATCCCGACAACCACTCCTCCATCGCCAACTGCATCGAGGTCGCGCGCCGCAACGGCCGCGCCGTGCGCACCGCGCTCACCGTGGACATGTGGGAAGCGCTGAACGACACCTGGCGCGAGATGCGGGTGCGCGCGGCATCCGCGAGCGGGGAGGACATGCTGCCCGGCTTCCTCGACTGGGTGCGGGCGCGGACGCTGCTGTTCAACGGGGCGGCCGCGGACACCATGATGCGCAACGAGGGCTGGCTCTGGGTGCATCTCGGCGTGATGCTGGAACGCGCGGACAACACCGCGCGGCTGCTGGACGCCAAGCACCATGCGCTGGCCGGGCCGGGCAGCGAAGGCGCTGTCGCCTATGCCGAATGGCAGGCGCTGCTGCGCTCGGTCTCCGCGCTGCGCGCCTTCCAATGGATGTACCACCAGCGGCTGGAGCCGCGGCTGGTCGCTGAGATGCTGATCCTGCGCGAGGAACTGCCGCGGTCGCTGGTCGCCTGCCACGCCCGCGTGCAGAGCGCGCTGGAGCGGATCGCGGAGTCCACGGGCGGGCGCCGCGGCGAGCCGCAGAAGATCGCGGCCGAGATCAGCGACGGGCTGACCGTCGGCATCGAGATGGTGATGGCGCAGGGCCTGCACGACTGGCTGACCGCGCGCATCGACCGGAACATCGAACTCGGGAACGCGATTCAGAGGATGTATCTCAGCGGGTAGGGCATCGCTCGCCCGCTCGCCGTCGTGCACGGAGCCGCGAAGAGCGGGCGACGCCCTACTCCAGCACCTCCGCCGGCGCCTCGAACTCGGTCTCGTACATCGCGACCTGCTTCGCCCGGCCCGGCGTCCAGTGCGGGTCGTCCCAGGCCGCCATCTTGCCGGGGTTCAGCAGCCCCTTCGGGTCGGTCCGCCGCTTGAACGCCAACTGCTCCTCGTCCACCCGCTTCATGCCGCCGTCTTCCAGCGTGTAGGTGTGCGGATTGAAGATCGGCGCGCCGGCTTCCTCGTGCAGCCGCATGATCTCCTCGAGCCGCTCTTCCGTCGTGAAGCGCACGATCTGCAGGCCGACCGCGCAGACCGTGCCGGAGAAGCGCACGAATTCCAGGTGGTACAGAACCTCATTCCCGAACTGCTTCTCGAGCTTCGCGATGAGCTCGAGGTGGTTGGGCGCGGGGAACAACGCCTGCAGGTAGGTGATGGTCTTGTCGGTCTTCAGGATCTGCAGGGTCGTGTGGTTCCAGCTGTGCTCGTAAAGCGGCACCGCGGCCTCGGCCGTCGGCTCCTGGTGGATCACCTTGCCACCATGGCCGGCGATCACGGGCCCCAGCACCTCCACGAAGTCCGGCGCGACCATCAGGCAGGCCACGGTCTCGCCTTCCGGCACCTTGGCGCCCCACTGACGAAAATGCTTCTGCGGCAGCGGCGCCGGGACGACGCAGGCCAGCTTCTTCGGCACGCCGTCCATGCGCGTGAAGGTGTCGGAGAAGCGTGCGGCGGCCATGAGAGAGGGAAAGGACACGACGACGTCCACCCACTCATGCGCCGGCGCCAGGCCCATCTCGATCTCGGTGATGATGCCCGTGGTGCCGTAGGCGTGGTTGGCCTTGGTGATCTCCGGGCCGCGCAGCTCGATCACGCGCGGCTCGGCCTCCATCGTGATGAGCTTGAGGCCCAGCAAGTTGCCGGGCTCGCGCAGCCCGCCCCAGGTGATGCTGCCGACGCCGCCCGACCCGCCGGCAACGAAGCCGCCGAGGCTCGCGGTGCGCAGCGTCGAGGGATGGAAGCGGATCTCGCCGCCCACCATCTTCTTGAGCTGCGCATCCAGCTCGATCAGCTTGATGCCCGCTTCCGCCCGCACCACCGACGGCTTCGCCCAGAGGATGCGGTTCATCGCCATCAGCTCCAGCACGATCCCGCCGTTCAGCGGCATCGCCTGGCCGTAGTTTCCGGTGCCCGCGCCCCGCGGCGTGACGGGCACGCCATGCGCATAGGCCGCGGCGAGGACGGCCTTCACCTCCTCCTCGGAGCGCGGCGTCACCACGGCCTCGCCGGTGACCTTGTTGAGCTGGCGCTTCAGCACAGGCGAATACCAGAAGAAGTCGCGCGATTTCTGCCGCACCAAAGCGGGATCGGTGGTCCAGTCGAGGCCAGGCAGGGCCTCCATCACCTTCGTCACACTCATGCGGCGGCAGTCTCCGGCGGCGTGAAATCGCGCATCTTGCCGGGGTTGAGCAGGCCGAGCGGATCGACATTCTGCTTGAAGCCCAACTGGTCCCCGGGGACGCGTCTGTAGTTGCTGCCTTCCTCGATCGTCAGGACATGCGGGTTGGCGATGCCGATGCCATGCTTCTCGAAGGCGGCGATGATCTCGTAGATGCGCTCGGCGCTGGTCCAGCGGACCACGGGCAGCGCCGACATGGTGATGCGGCCGCCGAAGCGCACGCATTCCATGTGCATCCAGATCTCGTCGCGGAAGGGGATGCGCACGGCTTCCAGCGCCGCCAGCGTGTCCTCGAAGGGCATGCGGCACTGCAGGTAGGTGACGCCGCGGTCCTTCTTCAGGACCTGCAGCGTCGTGTGGTTCCAGCAATATTCGTAGAAGGGCGTGAGCTCGGGGTCGCGTTCCGCGGCGACGGCATCCTGCTCTGCGACGACACGGCCGCCATGCTCGGCGGCAAGCTCCTTCAGCGCCGTCATGCCCGCGGGCGTGATGGCGCAGAGCACTAGCGCCTTCCCCGCCGGCACGGCATCCGCGAGGCCCTTGAAGAAGGGTGGGAGCTGGCTGTCGAAGACGGCGCACATCTTCTTCGGGATGCCGTCGGAATGCGTGAGCTCCAGCGCGAAGCGCGACGCCCGCGTGAAGTCGTCGAAGACGATGGCGACGTCGCGCCAGGCCTGCGCCGGCGTCAGCGGCACCTTGATGCGTGTCAGCACGCCGGTTGTGCCGTAGGTCCGGTTCACGGGGTTCGCGGCCTGGCCTTCCAGGTCCAGGATCCGCGGCGGATCCTGCATCGTCGCGACGCGCGCGCCATGGAAGTTGCCCCGCTCCCGCATCGTGCCGTGGCTGATGCCG
Organism: Falsiroseomonas sp. HW251; assembly: GCF_050563545.1. Lineage (NCBI taxonomy): Bacteria > Pseudomonadati > Pseudomonadota > Alphaproteobacteria > Acetobacterales > Roseomonadaceae > Falsiroseomonas > Falsiroseomonas sp. HW251. Next base: position 39,344 of record NZ_JBNXUM010000003.1, on the reverse strand, counting down.
CCGACGCCCGCGCCGCCACCGGCGACGAAGCCGCCGATCGTCGCGGTGCGCTTGGTGGACGGCCAGAGCTTCAGTTCCCACCCCTGGTCGCGGCACCAGAGGTCGAGGTCGATCATCTTCGCCCCGGCCTCGACCTCGACCACGCCGTCCACGATCGCGATGGGCGCGGCCATCGCCGTCATGTCGAGCAGCACGCCACCTTCGAGCGGCACGCATTGCCCGTAATTGCCGGTGCCGCCGCCGCGCACGGTTACCGGCACCCGGCGCGCCCGACACGCTGTCAGGATGCGCAGCACCTCGTCTTCCGTCCTGGGCCGCGCGATCAGCTCCGCCGTCTTCCCGTCAAGCTGCTTCTTCAGGATCGGGCTGTACCAGTAGAAGTCGCGGCTTTTGAGCTTCAGGAGCGCGCGATCGTCCTGCAGCTCGATGTCAGCGAGTTCGTCGCGCAGCCCCGCGATGTCAGGCATCGCTGGGCTCGTTCGCCAGGAAGTTCTCAGCGTCGAAGGCCGCGACCTGCTGCCAGAGCGTCGACATGTTGCGGGCGGCATGGTCCAGCAGCATCTCGCCGATCTCCGCCGTCCCGGCCGAGGCGTCGCCGACCGCGCCCGCGGGCTGCAGATCCTGCGCCTGCCAGGCGAGCGGCGAGCCCGCCTGCGGATGCAGCATCGGCGCGGAGTTCGCCACACCCTGCCAGCGGCTGACGAAGTTCCGCGCCTTGTCCATCCTGACCAGGTCCGGCCGCAGCGCCAGCAGGACGGAGGTCTCGTCGCGCCCGGCATGGATGCCGTAGGCGCTCTCGACGGGGTCGCGCAGCGCCTCTGGCTTGCCCATGCGCGCCCACATGGCGTTGACGACAAACAGGTTGGACTGGATGCGGATGCGCCGCGCCGCGATGTCCAGCACGCCGACATTGCCGCCATGGCTGTTGCAGATCACCAGGCGCTTCACCGCGGCCCGCGCGACGGAGGCGCCGATGTCCACGACGAGGTTCAGAAGCGTCTCCGGCGTGGTGGTGATGGTGCCGGGGAAGCGAAGATGCTCGACGGAGTTCGCGACGCATTGAGTCGGCAGCACCAGCACCGGGCAGTCCGCCGGCAGGACCGAAAGCGTCCGGGCGATCACGCCGTTGCCGATGACCGTGTCCACCGCGACGGGGAGGTGCGGGCCATGCTGCTCGATGCTCGCCACCGGCAGGACCGCGACGGTGTTGGACGGCAGGTCGCGGAAGGCCGGCCAGGGCAGGTCCTGCCAGTAGCGGGTGGGCAGCGCGCTCATGCAATCGTCTCCTTCGGGCGCGGCACGTATATGGGAGGCTGCGGCGGAGCGGGAGGTCCCGGGACGCGCCTGGCGCCATTGGGCTGCGCTTCCCTGCCTTGCGCATGGGCAGCCTGCCCGCGATGCGGGCGGCGCGGCCGCGGCTGTCGGCAGGCCTCCGGCTTGCGCCGCTGGTCCGAGGCTTGCACGATTCGCCGCGCCATTCCGGAGGTTGGACCGACATGCTGCAGACCCAGACCCCCGCGCTGCGCCGCTTCTGGTACCCCGTGATCCCGGTGGAGCACCTGAAGGACGGCCCGAAGCCCTTCACGCTGCTCGGCCAGAACATCGTGCTGTGGCTGGATGGAGACGGCAAACCCGCCGCGCTGGACGACCGCTGCTGCCACCGCACGGCAAAGCTGTCTAAGGGCTTCTACAGCAATGGCTGGCTCGCCTGCGGCTATCACGGCTGGGAGTTCGGCGGGGACGGCCGCGTGATGCGCGTGCCGCAGCGCCCGGTGGACAGGCAGGGCGCGACGAACATGCGCGTCCCATCCTACCGCGCGGAGGCGCGCTACGGCTATGTCTGGGTGGCGCTCGAGGAGCCGCTCTTCGACATCCCCGAGTTCGAGGAGGAGGCCGAGGGCTTCCGCCGCATCGACGAGTTCTACGAGGTCTGGAACTGCGCGGGCCTGCGCCTGATGGAGAACAGCTTCGACAACGCGCATTTCGCCTTCGTCCACCGCGCCAGCTTCGGCGACCAGGGCCACCCCGAGCCGGCGAAGCTGGAGGTCGAGGAATACGCAGACGGCTTCCTCTTCATCACGGAGGTTCCCGTGCGGAACCCCGAGATCCAGAAGAAGGTGCTGCGGATGGACAGCGACACCACGGTCCGCCACATGCGCGGCCGCTGGTACATGCCCTTCCTGCGCAAGCTGCGGATCCGCTACCCCAACGGGCTGAGCCATTCGATCGTCACCGCCGCCACGCCGATCGACGATCGGACCTGCCAGGTCGTCCAGTTCGTCTTCCGCAACGACAGCGAGGCCGATGCAAGGGCCGAGGACATCATCGCCTTCGACCGCCTGGTGACGGACGAGGACCGCGACATCCTGGAAAGCACGGATTGGGACGTGCCGCTGGACCAGGCGGGGATCGAGATGAACATGCCGAGCGACCGGCCGGGCGTGCTGATGCGGCGAATGCTGCTGAAGCTGCTGGCGGAGCAGAAGCCCGAGGTGAAGCACGCGGCGGAGTAGCGGGGCGCACGGCTTCTCCGCCCCGGGAGATTCCCTCCCCCGCCCGCGGGGGAGGGTCAGGGTGGGGGTGCTTCGTCAGAGCGACGTTCAAACGATGCGACGCACCCTGATCGATCCCGTCCTCCGCGACTCCGCCCGCCGCCTCCGCCGTGATGCGACGGCCGCCGAGAAGGTCCTCTGGCGCGCTATCCGTCGTTCAGCCCTGGGCGTCACTTTCCGCCGCCAGCACCCCATCGGCGGTGTCATCGCGGACTTCGCTTGCGTCGAAGCACGCGTCGTCTTCGAGATCGATGGCGGCCAGCACGGCGGAGAATGTGACGAAGCACGTGACGCCGCGCTGAACGCCAGCGGCTGGCGTGTCCTGCGCTACTGGAACAACGAAGTGTTGGAGAACCTGAACGGAGTGCTCGCGGACATGGCCAGGGCGCTGAAGGAAGCAAGGGGCGCCTCGGACGAAGCACCCCCTCCCTGACCCTCCCCCGCGAGCGGGGGAGGGAACCGCGCCAAAGCGGGAAAGTGCGTCCCCTACAACCCCGCCTGCGTGACGAACTTCGTGTTGAGATACGCCTCGATCGCCTCCGACCCGCCCTCGGACCCGTAGCCGCTGTCCTTCACGCCGCCGAAGGGCACCTCGGGCAGCGCGAGGCCCAGGTGGTTGATCGTCATCATGCCAGTCTCGACCTTCGCCGCCACCGCATTCGCGGTCTTGGCGCTGCGCGTGAAGGCATAAGCCGCCAGGCCGTAGGGCAGTCGGTTCGCCTCCTCCACTACCTCGTCGAACTCCTTGAACGGCGAGATCATGGCGAGCGGCCCGAACGGCTCCTCGTTCATCATCCGCGCGTCCTTCGACACGCCGGTCATTACCGTCGGCTGGTAGAAATAGCCCTTGTTGCCGATGCGCTCGCCGCCCGCGCGGACATCTGCGCCGCGTTGCCGCGCATCGGCAACCAGGCCCTCGACCCAGGGGATGCGCCGGTCATGCGCGAGCGGACCCATCTGCGTGCCCTGCTCCATGCCGTTGCCGACCTTCAGCGACTTCGCCACCGCCACGAACTTCTCGACGAAGGGCTCGTACAGGCTTTCCTGCACCAGGAAGCGCGTCGGGCTGACGCAGACCTGGCCGGCGTTACGGAACTTCGCCGCCGCCAGCGTCTTCGCCGCGAGGTCGAGGTCCGCATCGTCGAAGACGATCGCCGGCGCATGCCCGCCAAGCTCCATCGTCGCGCGCTTCATGTGCTGCCCGGCCAGCGCCGCCAGGTGCTTGCCCACGGGGGTGGAGCCGGTGAAGGTCACCTTGCGGATGGTGGGATGCGGGATGAGGTATTCGCTGATCTCCGCCGGCACGCCGTAGACCAGGCCGATGACGCCGTTCGGCACGCCGGCATCGGCGAAGGCGCGAATGAGTTCCGCCGGGCTTGCCGGTGTCTCCTCCGGCGCCTTGACGATGATGGAGCAGCCCGTCGCGACCGCCGCCGAGAGCTTACGCACGACCTGGTTGATCGGGAAGTTCCACGGCGTGAAGGCGGCGACCGGGCCGACCGGCTCCTTCACGACGAGCTGGTAGATGCCCTCGGCACGCGCGGGCACGACGCGGCCATAGGCGCGGCGCGCTTCCTCGGCGAACCAGTCGATGATGTCGGCGGCCGCCATTACCTCCATCTTCGCTTCCGGCAGGGGCTTGCCCTGCTCCAACGTCATGAGTTGCGCGACCTTGTCGGCGCGGCTTCGCAGGATGTCGGCGGCCTTGCGCATGACCTTGGAGCGATCGAAAGCCGAGACCGTCTTCCAGGCTGCGAAGCCCTTCGCCGCGGCGTCCAGCGCCTCGTCGAGGTCGGCCTTCGAGGCATGCGCGACCTGGCCGATCACTTCCTCGGTCGCGGGGTTGAGGACGGGGTCCTTCCGGCCACCGCGCGCGTCGCGCCACTCGCCGTTGATGAAGAGTTGCGTGTCCTGGTACATGCGCCTTCCTCCAGCTGCGTTTCGGGGCGGACACTCGCACGCCCGGCGCAAGGAGGGAACCGCCCGGGAGCGGAGGCCGATGACCGGACGTGCCACGATGCTGATCGTGAAGCCGGGCGAGGGCGACCAGCACTGGCAGCCGCAGCCCGCCAATGGCTGGATCGAGGTGCTGACCTCGCCCCACAGGGCGGGCGCGCCGGCGGGCGTCGCGGCGGGGCTGCAGGAACTGCCGCCGCTCGGCAAGATCCGGGAACACGCGCATCCCGCCCAGACCGAATTGTTCTGGGTGGTGCAGGGCAGGGGTCTCGGCCGGCTGGACGGGGTCGTGCGGCGGATCGAGGCCGGGACCTTCATGGCCGCACCCCCGCATGTCAGGCACGGCTTCATCAATGACGGGGAGGAGCCGTTCCGATTCCTGTGGGTGCTGGTGCCGGCGGGGCTCGAGGATTTCTTCATCGGCATCGGCCGCCCGAAGCGGGCCGGGGAGCCCGATCCCACGCCCTATCCGCGGCCGGCCGCGGCCGGGGCGATCGAGCTTGCCACGGTGTTCGAGACGCTGGACCCGCCCCCGGAGGCGCCCTGGGACACCGCGCCGATCACGGATGCTTCGATGCTGGACGGGCTGCGAAAGGAGGCAGTGTGACGCAGGGCAGAAAGCCCGCTCCCCCGCTCATGGGGGAGAGGGTTGGGTGAGGGGGACGTGCGAAGTGAGAAGCGCGCTCGTTGTTCTCCGCGCCCCCCTCACCCATCCCTCTCCCCCCTGCGGGTAGGGAGGGCTCTTACGATGCGCTCCCTAGCTGTTCGGCCCGCGCTCCATCGCATAGGGCTGCCACCGCCTCAGCCCCGACCCCGGCAGCACCGTCGGGTTCACGCAGCTCATCGGCCAGCGCCCCGACAGGACCAGGGCCATCTCCTGCCCCGCGCGGCGCTTGCGTGCCTCGTCGAAGCGCGCGGAGGCGCTCGCGTTGTGCGGGGACAGGATGACATGCGGCATCTGCAGCAGCGGGTTGTCGGCCTTCACCGGCTCGATCTCGAACACGTCGAGCCCCGCGCCGGCGATCTGCTTCGACTGCAGCGCGGCGATCAGCGCGGCCTCGTCCACCGTGGGGCCGCGGCCCGTGTTGATGAAGATCGCGGTCCTCTTCATGCGCGCGAAGTGCTTCGTCGTCAGCATCTTACGCGTTTCCGCGGTGTCGGGCGCGTGCATGGACACGAAGTCGGATTCCGACAGTACCTGGTCGAGGCTCGCCGGCACGACGCCGAGCGCGGACATCGTCAGCTCGTCCACGAATGGATCATAGGCGATCATCCGAAGCCCGAAGGCCTTCGCCCGCATCGCGGTCAGCCGCGCGACGCGGCCGAAGGCGACGAAGCCGAGCGTGCTGCCCATCAGCCGCGGGACCTTCAGCAGCTGCGGCCGGCCGTCGCTCCAGCGGCCCTCGCGCACCATGCGGTCCTGCTCGATGCAGCGGCGATGAGTTGCCAGCAGCAGCATCATGGCGTGGTCCGCCACCTCCTCGATGAAGGTGTCGGGGCAATTGGTCACGGGGATGCCGCGCGCGGTCGCCGCCGGGACGTCCACGTAATCCACGCCGACCGTGGCGCAGGTGATGACCTTCGCCTTGGCCAGCGCCTCGATCATCCGCGCCGAGATCTTCATGCCCTTGGCGTAGACCGCATCGGCCTCCGGCGCCGCCGCGATGAAGCCGTCCTCCGTCGCCGGGCATTCCACGATCTCGGCACCGAGCCGCTCCAGCGCCTCGAGCTCGAGGTCGTAGCCGCCGCCGGCCGTCGTGAAGGACGCGCCCGCTGGCGTCAGGATCCTTGGCTTCATCGTTTCCTCGCTGCTTGCCGTGGCGTGACGTTGCTCTAGGCTTCGCAGCGCGACAAGGGGAGGGGCTGATGCCACGTCTCGAGGGGAAGGTTGCCTGGGTCACGGGCGCCGGCAGCGGCATCGGGGAAGCGGCGGCGCTCAAGCTGGCGGAGGAAGGGGCGACGCTGGTGCTGACCGGCCGCCGCCGTCCGCCGCTCGCCGATGTCGCCAGGCGCATCAAGGCGACGGGCGGCAAGGCCGAGGTGCAGCCCGCGGACCTCATGGATGCGAGCCAGGTGAAGAAGGTCGGCGCCTTCATCGGCGAGCGCTTCGGGCGTCTCGACATCCTCGTGAACAACGCCGGCCTCAACATCACGCCGCGCCGCTGGGCGGTGCTGACGACCGACGGCGTGGACGAGCTGGTGCGGGGCAACCTCTCCTCCGCGATGTATTGCGCGACGGTGGCGCTGCCTTTCATGCGGAGCCGCGGCGACGGCGTGCTGATCCACACCGCGAGCCTGGCGGGGCGCATCGTCTCGCCGCTGTCCGGCGCTGGCTATACCGCGGCCAAGCACGGCGTGGTCGCGATGAGCCACAGCATCAACATGGAGGAAGGCGCCAACGGCATCCGCAGCACCGTGATCTGCCCCGGCGAGGTCGCGACGCCGATCCTCGACAAGCGGCCCAATCCCGTGAGTGCCGAGGAACGCGCGAGGATGGTGCAGAGCGAGGATGTCGGCGACCTCATCCGCTACGTCGCCTGCCTGCCGCCGCATGTCGTGCTGAACGAGGTCTGGATCGCGCCAACGCACAACCGGAGCTACGTGGCGGCGATGGAGCGGAAGCTTTAGCGCGCCGTCCTCCCCCTCGTGAGCGGCTCCCTCCCCCGCGAGCAGAGGAGGGACTTCGGTCAGTGGGTCCTTACTCCTTCACCGCGCCGGTCAGGCTGGACACGTAGTAGTCCACGAAGAACGAATAGAAGATCGCCACCGGCAGCGAGCCCAGCAGCGATCCCGCCATCAGCGCGCCCCACTGGTAGACGTCGCCCGTTACCAGCTCCGTCAGGATCGCCACCGGCACCGTCTTGTTCTCGCTGCTCTGGATGAAGGCGAGCGCGTAGATGAACTCGTTCCAGGACAGCGTGAAGCTGAAGATGCCAGCGCTGATCAGGCCGGGGATGGCCAGCGGCAGCGTGATCTGGCGCAGGATCTGCAGGCGCGTGGCGCCGTCGATCAGCGCGCATTCCTCGAGCTCATACGGGATCGACTTGAAGTACCCAATCAGCAGCCAGGTGCAGAACGGCACCAGGAAGGTCGGATAGGTCAGGATCAGCGCAAAGGGCGTGTCGAACAGCCCGAGCTGCACCACCATCGTCGCCAGCGGGATGAACAGGATCGACGGCGGCACCAGATAGGCCAGGTAGATCGCGAGCCCGACATACTGGCTGCCCTGGAAGCGCAGCCGCTGGATCGCATAGGCCGCCAGCGTGGAGGCGACCAGCGACAGGAAGGTCGCCGCCACCGCCACCATCATCGTCGTCCACAGCCAGTGCGGGTACGAGGTGCGGAACAGCAGGTGATAGACGTGGTCCAGCGTCGGTGAGGTGATCCAGAGCGGGTTGTTATCCGCGAAGTTGTAGAGCTCCGCATTCGGTTTGAACGCCGTCACCGTCATCCAGTAGAACGGGAACAGCAGGATCAGCACGAAGCAGGCCAGCGGGACATAGAGCGTCACGACGCGGCGCGTCCTGCTGTCCCATGCCAGCAGCTCCGGCGTGGCGGAGGCGGTGTTGCTGTTCCCCGGGCTCGCGGCGACGTCGGACATCAGTCGTTCCCCTCGCCCTGCTGCCACTTCCGCCGCGCCAGCGCGAAGTAGCTGAACAGCGTCGCGAAGACGAGGAAGGGGATCATCGCCACCGCAATCGCCGCCCCCTCGCCCAATTGCCCGCCGGGGATGCCGCGCTGGAAGGCCAGCGTGGCCATGATGTGGGTCGAGTTCACGGGACCGCCGCGGGTGATCGAATAGACAAGCTGGAAATCCGTGAAGGTGAAGATGATGGAGAAGGTCATGACGATCGCCAGGATCGGCATGAGCATGGGGAAGGTGATGTGCCGGAAGCGCTGCCAGGGCGACGCGCCGTCGAGCAGCGCAGCCTCGTAGAGAGACGGCGAGATGGTCTGCAGCCCCGCCAGCAGCGAGATCGCGACGAAGGGGATGCCGCGCCAGATGTTGGCCGCGATCAGCGACCAGCGAGCCGGCCAGGCCGTGTTGATGAAGTCGACGTTCGTCTCGCGCAGGCCCATCTTGATCAGCGCCCAGGAGATGATCGAGAACTGCGGGTCGTAGATCCACCAGAAGGCGATCGCCGACAGCACCGTCGGCACGATCCAGGGCAGCAGGATGATCGCGCGCAGCAACGACTTCATGGGTAGATGCTGGTTCAGCAGGAGCGCGAGCCAGAGCCCCAGTCCGAATTTCCCGATCGTCGCGACGGCCGTGTAGAAGACGCTGTAGAAGACCGCGTTCCAGAAGATCGGGTCCTCGAAGAGGAACTCGAAATTCTCGAGCCCCACCCAGATCCCGCGCCGCCCGATCGTCTGGTCGGTGAAGGCGAGGTAGATGCCCAGGCCCAGCGGGTAGGTCAGGAAGGTCATCAGCAGCCCGACCGCCGGCGCCAGGCACAGGATCACCAGCACCGCCTTGTTGTCGAAGAACCGCGTCAGCGCGCCGGGTTCCTGGCGGGCCTTCGTCCAGACCGGGGCGGCGGTGGCTGTGGACATGAGGTCCTCCCGCAAGGCGGCGTCCCGGTCGGGGACGCCGCCGGTTCGGCTCAGCGGCGTCGGAAGTAACGCGCGGCGCGGCGCTCGGCTTCGGCGGCCGCGGCCTGTGGCGTCGCCTGGCCGGAAGCCACCGAGGCGCACATTTGAACCATGACGTAGTCCGCCGTCGCGGCGACCGAGCCCTCGGTGATCGGGCCCTTGTAGCCGTTCCAGAACGGGTTGTTCATGGTGTCGCGCAGCACGGCGACCTTCGGGTCGCGCGTCCAGGTGGCGCTGGCGGCATAGGCGTTCAGCGGCTGTGACCAGTAGCCGACATTCGCCTGCAGCCAGGGGTCGTACTGGTCGGCTTCCAGCAGGAACTGCAGAAGCGCCTTCGCGGCGTTCGGGAAGCGGCTGTGACGGAACACCATGGCGTTCAGCGTCAGCCCCGCATTCGGCGGCGCGGCGGCCAGCCCCTTCGGCATCGGCGTCACCTGCGTATCGTCCGCGATCGGGCGCAGCGCCGGGTCGTTCAGGAGCGAGAAGTACAACGAGATGCCGTTCTGCGTCAGGAAGCACTCGTTCGCGGAATAGGCGCGATTGTTGCTGATGTCGCCCCAGGCGAGCGTCCCCGGCACGAAGGTCGGATAGAGCTCGCGCAGGTAGTTCAGCGCGTTGATGGTCTGCGGGCTGTTGATCGAGACGTTGCCCTGCTCGTCGGTCAGCGACCCGCCATGCGACCACACCAGCCATTCCGCGAAGGCGTTGCCGTCGCCGACCGCGTTGCCCAGCGCGAAGCCCGCGGGCTTGTTGATGCGCTTCAGCGCCTGGCAGAGGCGCAGGAAGCCGGCATGGTCGTCCGGGACCGCGTCGAAGCCGGCCTCGCGGACCGCCGACATGCGCCACATGGCAGGTCCGCCGGAAGCGCCGAAGGGCAGGCTGATCCAGCGGTTGGCGCGCGTGCCATAGACCTGCGCCAAGGGCCGCCAGCCGCCATACTTGGTGCCGAGATAGGTCGCGACATCGGTCATGTCGTGGATCTTGTCGGTGAAAAGATGCGGGCTCGCGCCGAAGCCGACGATGATGTCCGGGCCGGCATTGGTATTGGCCGTGACCGCGGTCTGCTGGGTGATGTCCTCCCAGCCCACGAAGTCCACGCGGACCTCGATGCCGTTGGCCTGGGCGAAGCGCTGGCAGTTCGCGCGCCACACGTCCTCGTCGGGCTGGACGAAGCGCACGGGACGCAGCATGCGGAGCGTCGCACCGCGCTCGATCGGCAGGTTCGGCGGCGTCGCGGGCTGCGTCGCGATCTGCGCGCCGGCCTGGCCGGTGACCAATGCGGACCCGCCGAGCGCCAGCGCGGTGCGACGGGTGATCAGGTTAGCCATGAGCTTCGCTTCCTCCTCGGTTCTCGTCAGTCACACGCGCTGCCCGTCGGGGCCGAACAGATGGACCAGCGACAGGTCGGGCTTCACGCGGATGCTGTCGCCCATGCGGCCGGCGACGCGCTCGCGGAAGGCGCCGGTCAGCGGCGTCTCGGCGATGCGCATCGCGACCTGGGTCTCGGACCCCGTGGGCTCCACGACCACCAGCCGCGCCTCGATCCCGTCCTCGGCGAGCGACAGGTGCTCGGGCCGGATGCCATAGGTCGTGGCGCGCGTGGACGCGCCGGGCGGCAGCGGCAGCAGCGCGCCGCCCTCGGCGCGGAAGCCGCCATCGGCGACCTGGCCGGGGATCAGGTTCATCGCGGGGCTGCCGATGAAGCCGGCGACGAAGGTGTTGGCGGGCCTGTCATAAAGCGCGAGCGGCGCGCCGGCCTGCTCGATCCGGCCGCCATTCATCACGACGATCTGATCGGCCATGGTCATGGCCTCGATCTGGTCGTGGGTGACGTAGATCGTGGTCGTGGCGAGACGTAGCTGGAGCTCCCGGATCTCGGAGCGCATCTGCACGCGCAGCTTCGCGTCCAGGTTCGACAGCGGCTCGTCGAACAGGAAGACCTGCGGGTGGCGGACGATCGCGCGGCCCATCGCGACGCGCTGCCGCTGCCCGCCCGAGAGCTGCCGGGGATAGCGGTCCAGCAGCGCATCGAGGCCGAGGATCTTCGCGGCGCGATTCACCTCCTCGTCCATGATCTCGCGCGGCGCCTTCGCCAGCTTCATGGAGAAGGCCATGTTCTCCCGCACCGTCATGTGCGGGTAGAGCGCGTAGTTCTGGAAGACCATGGCGATGTCGCGGTCCTTGGGCGGAACCCTGTTCACGACGCGGCCGCCGATCGCGATCTCTCCGCCGCTGATGTTCTCGAGGCCGGCGATCATGCGCAGCAGCGTGGACTTGCCGCAGCCCGACGGGCCGACCAGCACCACGAACTCGCCATCCGCGATCTCGACATCAACGCCGTGCAGGATCTTGGTGCTGCCAAAGGACTTCAGGGCCTGCCGCACCGAGACGCTCGCCATACGCCTTCCTCCACGCGCCCCACTCGCGGAGGCTACGTCCGGCGCGGACCGTAGAGGGGCGCGCGTGGCAGCGCAACCGCGCATGGCACGGGCGCGCAACGGCGGCATCGCTGGACGGCGCCCCGGCACGGCGCTACTCGCATTCCGAGCACAACCCCTGGATGCGGATGCCGGACGGCCATCGGCGGCTCGCCGCCTTGCTGGGTTCGCTGACGGCGCTGGCGCCGCTCGGCGTGGACCTCTATCTGCCGGCCTTCCCGGCGATGCAGGATGCCCTCGCGGCCTCGCCGGCGGCGATCCAGCGCACGCTCGCGGCCTTCCTGATCGGCGTGGCCTTCGGGCAGCTGGTCTTCGGGCCGCTGTCGGACCGGCTGGGACGGCGACGGCCGCTGCTGGCGGGGCTCGCGGTCTTCGCGCTGGCCTCCGTGGGCTGCGCGCTGGCGGCCTCGGCCGAGGTGCTGACCTGGCTGCGGGTGATGCAGGCCGTCGGCGGCTGTGCGGGGATGGTGATCGCGCGCGCCGTGGTGCGGGACGTCGCGGACGAACGCGGCGCGGTGCGCCTGATGGCCTCGCTGATGCTGGTGATGGGGGCGGCGCCGATCCTGGCGCCGATGCTCGGCAGCTTCCTGCTGGCGCTGGCGGGCTGGCGGGCGCTGTTCTGGGCGCTCGCGGCCTATGGCGTCGCGACCTTCCTGCTGACCTGGCTGGTGCTGCCGGAGAGCCTGGCGCCGGAACGCCGCCGGCGCGACGGGCCGGGGCAGGTGCTGGCGGTCTACCTGCAGATCCTGCTCGACCGGCGGTACCTGTCCTACGCGCTCGCGGGCGCGGTGCCGATGGTCGGGCTCTTCGCCTATCTCGCGGGATCGCCGGCGGCGCTGATGGGCACGCATGGGCTGGGGCCGACGCAATACGGCATCGCCTTCGGCTCCAACGCCTTCGGCCTGATCCTGGCGAGCCAGGTGATCTCGCGCCTGGTGCGGCGACACGAGCCCGCGCGGCTGCTGCTGACGTCGCTGTCAGCCTGCGCGGCGGCGGCGCTTCTGGTGCCGGTCGCGGTCGCGACGGGCGGGCTGTGGCCGCTGCTGGCCTCGCTGTTCCTGTTCATGTCCATCATGGGCGCGGTGCTGCCGCTGGCCTCGGCGCAGGCGATGGCGCCGATGGGGAGGTTCGCGGGCAGCGCCTCGGCCGTGCTCGGCTTCATCCAGTTCGCCGGCGGCGCCGTCGTCGGGACGCTGATGGGCGCCTTCGGCGGCGGGCCCTGGGCGATGGCGGCGGTAGTGGCTTGCGCGGGGGTGGGCGGGCTGGCGGCGCATCTGGTGCTGAAGCGGTAAAGCCAACCCCCGCCCCGACCGTCCCCCGCACGCGGGAGAGGGAGCGGTGGCGCCAATTCCCCTTTCGCGCATTCGGGGGTTGGGGCACTGCCACAGCGCCGAAGGCTGGTGGCCGCGCAGCGGCCGGGTGGGGGTCTGCGCGACCTACCCCTTCACCAACCTCTCCGCCGCCGCCACGATCTTCGTGGCGTCCGGCTTCAGCGCGTCCTCCAGCGGCGGCGCGAAGGGCACCGGCACGCGCGGCTGGCCCAGCCGCGCGACGCCCTTCACCGCCGCCGGCCCGAGCCTCTCGATCACGCACGACACCACCTCCGCCCCGAAGCCTGTCGTCGTCACGGCTTCCTGGACCACCAGCAGCCGCTTCGTCCGCGCGACGGAGGCGCAGACCGCCGCCTCGTCCCAGGGCCAGAGCGTGCGGAGGTCCAGCACGTCGGCCGAGATGCCGCGCGCCGCCAGCGTCGCCGCGGCTTCCTCGACCGCCGGCACGACCGAGGACCAGGTGACGATCGTCACGTCCGATCCCTCGCGCGCATGCCGCGCGACGCCGAAGGGGATCGGCGCGATGGTCTGCGCGACATCTCCCTTCAGCGGAAACAGGTTCTTCGGGTCGAAGAACAGCACGGGATCCTCGCTGCGGATCGCCTGGACCAGCAGCCCCGCGGTGTCGGCCGCCGTCGCCGGCGTGACGACGACGAGGCCTGGGATGTGGGTGAACCAGGCCTCGAGCGACTGCGAATGCTGGGCCGCCGAGTTGCGCCAGATGCCGTGCGGCATGCGCACCACGACGGCGGGCTTGGCCTGGCCGCCGAACATGTAGCGGATCTTGGCGATCTGGTTCACCAACTCGTCCATCGCGCACATCACGAAGTCGAAGATGCGCATCTCGATGATCGGCCGCGTGCCGACCAGCGCGGCGCCCAGCCCCGCCCCCATGATCGTGGATTCGCTGATCGGGGTGGAGACGACGCGCTCCGCTCCGAATTCGTCGAGGAAGCCGCGGTACTGGCCGAACAGGCCGCCGTGCGCGACGTCCTCGCCGAGCACCCAGACCCGGGGATCTCGGCGCATCTCCTGCAGGGCGGCAAGGCGCGCGGCCTCGACCAGCGTGACCTCGGCCATCTCAGTGGGCCTCCTGCAAGGCGCCGCTGTCCTGTACGTCTTCCCAGGCGATGGCGGGATCGGGCCAGGGGGCCGCGAGCGCCGCGGCGCGCGCCTCCGACATCTCGGCGCGCGCGTCGCCCTCGATGGTGTCGAGCGCCTTGACGCTCGCCCCTTCCTCCAGCAACCGGGCGCGCAGCCGCAGCAGCGGTTCCTGCGCGCGCGCGGCATCCACCTCGCCGGTCTCGCGCCAGGAAGCGGGGTCGGTGCTGGTGTGGCCCATCAGGCGGAAGGTGGTGGCGTGCAGCAGCCGCGGGCCGCCGCCGCCACGGATCTCGGCCACCAGGCGCGCCGCGGCCTCGTCCACCGAAGCCGCGTCGTTGCCGTCCACGCTGGTGCAGGGCACGCCGAGCGCCTCGGCCCGGGCGGTGATCCCCGGCCCGGCGGTCACGGCGTCGGCGCGGGTGAAGGCGGCGACGCCGTTGTCCTCGCAGACGAAGAGGACCGGCAGGTTGTACAGCACCGCCCAGTTCAGCCCTTCCAGGAAGGGCCCGCGGTTGATCGCGCCATCGCCGAAGAAGCAGCAGACGACGGCGTCGGAGCCCAGCATCTTCAGCCCCTGCGCCGCGCCGACTGCGATCGGGATGCCGCCAGCGACGACGCCGTTCGCGCCCAGCATGCCGACGGAGAAGTCGGCGATGTGCATCGACCCGCCCTTGCCCCGGCAATGGCCTCCGGCGCGGCCGAACAGCTCCTCCATCATCCCTGCGATGCCCGCACCCTTGGCGATGGCATGCCCGTGGCCGCGATGGTTGGAGGTGATGCGGTCATTGGTGCGCAGGTTCATGCAGACGCCGGCCGCCACACCTTCCTGGCCGATCGAGACATGCAGCGGTCCCGGTATCTCGCCCGCGCGATGGGCGGCCAGCGCCGTCTCCTCGAAGGCGCGGATGCGGCACATCGTGGCGTAGAGCGCCAGCAGCCTCGCCCGGTTGTCGCCGCTCATGCTGACCGTCCCCCTCCAACCCTGCCCCTCTTCCGGGGGCTTGCGGAGCATGCGGGAGCGGGCGAAGGAATCAAGCCGGGGAGGAGAATTCATGGGCGCGGATGCGCTGGTGCTGGACAGCGTGACGCATCTGCCGGCCGCGCCCGAGGCGCGCGGGAGCGGCGACGCCGAGGGGCCCGCCGCCCTCTGTGCGAGCCATGGCGGCGTCTATGCGGCCTGGTATGCGGCGCGGCGCGGCGTGTCGTCCGTGATCCTTCACGATGCCGGGGTCGGGCGGGAACAGGCGGGGATCGGCGGGCTCGATTGGCTCGGCGCGCGCGGCGTGCCCGGCGCCTGCGTCGGCCACATGACCGCCCGGATCGGCGAGGGCGCCGACATGCTGGCGCGGGGGACGCTGTCCTTCGTCAACGCGCCCGCCGCCGCGCTGGGCCTGGAGCCCGGCATGCCGGCCGCCGAGGCGCTGCGCATCCTGGCCGAGGCCCGCCTGCCCGCCGCTTCCGCCGCCGACGACATGGACGAGGCGCGCCGCGAGATCGAGGGCGCCGGCCGTGCCGGCATTCGCGTCCTCGCGCTCGATTCGAACGGGTTGGTCGTGCCGGCCGACGCCTGGCAGGTCGTCGTGACGGGCTCGCATGGCGGGCTGCTCGGCGGCAGGCCGGAGACGGCGGTGAAGGCGCCGGTCCTCGCCGCGCTCTACAACGACGCCGGCATCGGCGTGGACGGGGCAGGGGTGTCGCGCCTGCCGGCCCTGCAGGACGGGGGGATCGCCGGCGCCTGCGTCTCCTGCTTCTCCGCGCGCATCGGCGACGCGATGTCCACCTGGAACGATGGCTTCGTCTCCGCCCTCAACCCGCTCGCCGTCCAGCGCGGCGGGCGCATCGGCCAATCCGCGCGCGACTTCGTCGCGGCGATCCTGGAGCACCACTGACCATGTCCTCGAACGCCACCCGCCGCATGACCGGCGGCCAGGCCCTGGCCGAGATGCTGAAGCTGCACGAGACCGGGCCGATGTTCGGCATGGGCGGCTTCCAACTCCTGCCGTTCTACGAGGCCTGCCGCGCGCTCGGCGTGCAGCACATGCTGATCAACGACGAACGCTCCGGCGCCTTCGCGGCGGACGCCTATGCCCGCGTGAGCAACAAGCCGGGCCTGGTGGACGGCACGCTCGGGCCGGGGGCGACCAACCTGGCAACCGGCCTGGCCGAGGCCTTCAATGCCGGCATGCCCATGGTCGCCATCATCGGCGACGCCAACCGCCTCCACGCCTGGAAGAACATGACGCAGGAGACGCGGCAGTTCGACGTGCTGCGCCCGCTGGTGAAGGAGGCGATCCGCGTCGAGGTCATCTCCCGTGTCCCCGAACACCTCCGCCGCGCCTTCGCGGTCGCGACATCCGGCCGACCAGGCCCCGTGCTGATCGCCGTGCCCGAGGACATCGCGCATGGCGAGCATGATTTCGACGCGTCGGATTTCTGGGTGGACCCGGGCACGCTGCGCGCCCAGGCCCGCCGCATGCGGCCCGACGCGCAGGACCTCTCACGCGCCGCGGCGCTCTTGGCGAGGGCGGAGCGCCCGATCGTGCTGGCCGGCGGCGGCATCCATATCAGCGAGGCGGCGGAGGCTCTGACCCGCTTCGCCGAATCTCAGGGCATCCCCGTCGCGCACACCATGTCGGGCAAGGGCGCGATCGCGTGCACGCACGCACTCTCCGCCGGCGTGTTCGGGCGCTATTCCCGCATCGCCAACGACATGATCGCGATGTCGGACTGCCTGCTGGTGCTGGGCTGCAAGCTCGGCGAGATCGCGACGAAGCGCTTCACCCTGATGCCCGCCGGCGTGCCACTGATCCATGTGGATGTGCTGCCCGAGGAGATCGGGCGGACCACTCGCACCGACGTGGCGCTGGCCGGCGACGCTCGTGCGACGATCGAGGAGATGCACGCGGCGCTGCAGGACAACGGCAAGCGCGCCGCGTCCCGCGCCGGCTGGTGCGCCGAGGTGCCGAAGCGCATGGCCGCCTGGCGCGAGGGCGCGAAGGAGCGCCTGGAATCCACGGAATCGCCGATCAATGTCGGCCGCCTGCTCGGCGAGCTCAACAGGGTGATGCCGGAGGATGCGGTGCTGGTCACCGACGGCGGCTTCGCCGCGCATTGGGGCGCGCTGTTCTACGACACCAAGCGCGCCGGCCGCGGCTTCGTGGCAGACCGCGGCATGGCGTCCATCGGCTATGGTGTGCCGGGCGGCATCGGCGCGCAGCTCGGCGTGGGGAAGCAGCGGCGTGTCGTCTCTCTGACGGGCGACGGCGGCTTCAACATGTCGATGGGCGAGCTCGAGACCGCGCGTCGCGCCGGCGCCGCCTTCGTCTGCTGCATCTTCAACAACGCCGCCAGCGGCTATGTGAAGGCGCTGCAGCACGCGGTCTACGGCGCCGGCAACTACCAGAGCTCCGACCTCGCGGAGATCGACTACTCCCAGGTCGCCAGGGCCATGGGCTGCCACGGCATCCGCGTCACCGACCCCGGCAAGCTCGATGCCGCGTTGCGCGAGGGGCTGGCCAACACCGACACGCCGACGATCCTCGACATCGTCGTGACGCGCGACCCCGCGCGGATGCTGCCGGCTGCCGACAACCGGACGCTGAAGGTGGAGAAGGGCGACCGGCCCGTGTGATTTTTCGCCGGTGCGGGCCGATTTCGTAACGCGCTGGCAGGGTGGAACGAATAGGCTGCGGAAGGTCCCAGGGGGTCGCTCCGCCATGCCGCGCCTGTTCGCGCTAGCCATCACGCCGCGCTTCATCTGCCTGACACTGGCCGTCGTCCTCGCCGCGCTGTCGCTGCTGGGGCTGGCGGTCTGGCAGAGCTGGTGGTGGCTCGCCTCACTCGTCCTGTTCGGTGCGCTGACGGCGCTCGGCTTCCGCGACCTCTTCCACCCCACCCATGCCGTGCTGCGGAACTACCCGATCTCCGCCCATCTCCGCTTCATCCTGGAGAGCATCCGGCCGGAGATGCGGCAGTACTTCTTCGAGGACGAGAAGACCGGCACGCCGTTCAGCCGCGACCAGCGGTCGGTGGTCTACCAGCGCGCCAAGCGGCAGTTGGACAAGCGCCCCTTCGGCACCCAGTACCAGGTCTATGCGGAAGGCCATGAATGGCTTCAGCATAGCCTGGCCGCCAGGCGCCCATCGGAGGAGCAGCCCCGCGTCCTGATCGGCGGCGCCGACTGCGCGAAGCCCTACAGCGCGTCGCTGCTGAACATCTCGGCGATGAGCTTCGGCTCGCTGTCGCCGAACGCGATCCGCGCGCTGAACAGGGGCGCGGCGGCCGGCGGCTTCGCGCATGACACGGGGGAGGGCGGGCTCAGCCCGTACCACATCGATAACAACGGCGACATCATCTGGGAGATCGGCTCGGGGTATTTCGGCGCACGCAACCCCGACGGCACCTTCTCCGCCGAGCGCTTCGTGGAGACCGCGAACCGCCCGCAGGTGAAGATGGTCGAGCTGAAGCTCAGCCAGGGTGCGAAGCCCGGCCATGGCGGCGTGCTGCCCGCGGCCAAGGTCAGCGCCGAGATAGCCCGTATCCGCGGCGTGCCGCAGGGCAGGGACTGCATCTCGCCGCCCGCGCACACCGCCTTCTCGACCCCCATCGAGATGATGCGCTTCATCGCCGAGATGCGGCGCCTCTCGGGGGGCAAGCCCGCTGGCTTCAAGCTCTGCATCGGGCATCGCTGGGAGTTCCTGGCGATCTGCAAGGCGATCCTGGAAACGGGCATCACGCCCGACTTCATCGTCATCGACGGAGCCGAGGGCGGGACCGGCGCCGCGCCGCTGGAATTCATGGACCATATCGGCATGCCGCTGCGCGAGGGGCTGACCTTCGCCCATCACGCGCTGATCGGCATCGGCCTGCGGGAGCGCATCCGGATCGGCGCCAGCGGCAAGGTCGCCACCGCCTTCGACATGGCGCGCGCCATGGCGCTGGGCGCGGATTGGTGCAACGCGGCGCGCGCCTTCATGTTCTCGCTGGGCTGCATCCAGTCGCTGTCCTGCCACACCGACCGCTGCCCCACGGGGGTCGCGACGCAGGACCCGACGCGGGGGCGCGCCCTGCAGGTCGAGGACAAGTGGATGCGCGTGCGGCATTTCCACGACGCGACGCTCGATGCGCTGGGCGAGCTGGTGGCTGCGGCGGGCCTCGACCATCCCGCGCAGCTGCGTCCGGAGCATTTCTGGCGTCGCGTGTCGCTTCACGAGGTCCGGTCCTTCGCCCAGCTCTATCCCGAGCCGGATGCCGGCGAACTGCTGCGCGGCACGCAGGATCCACGCTTCATCGACGCCTGGGAGATGGCGGATGCGAACAGCTTTGCTCCGCGGATGCCCTACCGCGCCGTGATGGGCGCGCGGCTGGAGACAGCGACGACGTAGCCCTATCCTCCGCACCCCCGCCCTGACCCTCCCCCGCTTGCGGGAGAGGGTCAGGGCGGGGGTGCTTCACCGGAGGAACCTTCGCCTTGGGCCCCGCCACCGCCGCCAATCTCGGCCGCCTCCTGACCCAGACCGCGCGGCGCATCCCCGATGCCCCCGCGCTCGTCTGGCGCGACCGCATCTGGACTTTCGCCGAGCTCGACGCCCGCGTGGATCGTCTGGCCGAAGCGCTCCGCGGCCTCGGCGTCGGCAAGGGCGATCGTGTCCTCGTCCACGCCCGCAATTCTAACCGCATGTTCGAATCCATGTGGGCCTGCTTCAAGGCCGGTGCGGTCTGGGTGCCCACCAACTTCCGCCTGGCGCGGCAGGAGGTTGCGTATCTCGGCGCCTCCTCGCGCGCCGTCGTCATGCTGCGCGACGTGGGCTTCCGCGCGCATGCGGAGGCCGTCCGCGATGCGTCCCCGCATCTCCGCGAGGTCATTGCCTGGGACGACCGCGAGCCCAACGAGCTGGACTACGAGAACCTGCTCGCGGCCTCCGCGCCGACGCTGCCTGACAGGGAAGCCGAGGTCGCCTATGACGACCCCTGCTGGTTCTTCTACACCTCCGGTACGACGGGCCGGCCGAAGGCCGCGGTGCTGACGCATGGCCAGATGAGCTTCGTCGTGACCAACCACCTGGCCGACCTGGTCCCCGGCACGACGGAGCGCGATGCGTCTCTCGTCGTTGCGCCGCTGTCGCATGGCGCCGGCATCCACCAGCTCAGCCAGGTCGCGCGCGGCGCCGTCACCGTGCTGACCGCGACCGAGAAGCTCGACCCCGCGGAGTGCTGGGCGCTGGTGGAGAAGCACCACGTCTCCAACATGTTCACCGTCCCGACCATCCTGACGGCGCTGGTCCGCCACCCCGCCGTGGACGCGCACGACCATTCGTCGCTCCGCCACGTCATCTATGCCGGCGCGCCGATGTATGAGGCCGACCAGGCCGAGGCGCTCGCGAAGCTCGGCCCCTGCCTCGTGCAGTATTTCGGCCTAGGCGAGGTCACCGGGAACATCACGGTGCTGCGCCCGGACATGCACGTCTTGGAGAATGCGGGGTCCTGCGGGGTCGCGCGGACCGGCATGGAGGTCGCGATCCTCGACGCGGACGGCACGCGCCTGCCGCCGGACGAGGTCGGGGAGATCTGCGTGAAAGGGCCGGCCGTCTTCGCGGGCTACTTCGAGAATGAGGAGGCAACTCGGAAAGCCTTCGCCGGCGGCTGGTTCCACACCGGCGACCTCGGCCGGATGGATGCGCGCGACTTCCTCTGGATCACCGGCCGCGCGTCGGACATGTACATCTCCGGCGGGTCGAACGTGTATCCGCGCGAGGCCGAGGAGGCGATCCTCACGCATCCCGCCGTCGCGGAATGCGCGGTCGTCGGCCTTCCCCACCCGAAATGGGGCGAGGCCGGCGTCGCCTGCGTCGTGCCGCGGGATGGTGCGAGCGTGGACGAGGCCGCGGTGCTCGCGCACCTCAAGGACCGCATCGCGAAGTACAAGCAGCCGCTGCGGGTCGTGGTGTGGGATGCGCTGCCGAAATCGGGCTACGGGAAGGTGCCGAAGACCCTGGTCAAGGCGCGGTTGGCGGAGCAGGGGGTGGCGTTCTGAGCGTCAGCCGGCACCGCCCCCTGTCCCTCACGCCGCCTTCGGCACCTCGACGAACGCGATCCCGTGCCGCGCGCAGGCCGCGCCGATCCGCGCGAAATCCTCTGGCCCCGGAGGGCCCTGCGCCGGCTCCGGGCTGCCGATCTCGCGGAAGAACGCCTCCATCGTCCGGTCCAGCACGACCAGCACCTCGGCCGGCGTCTCGCCCGCATTCGCATAGCCATGCGGCGCCTGCGGCGCGACGCGCAGCACGTCGCCTGGGCCCGCGCGCATCACCTTCCGCGCGCCATCCTCCAGCGTCTCGAAATCGAGTATGCCCGACATCACGCGGAACAGCTCGGGCGAGGCGTGGGCGTGCATCGGCGTGCCCGCGCCCGGCGGCACGGTCACCTCCGCGACGACGAGGTCCGTCCCCGGCAGCACGCCCGCGAAGCGGATGCGGTCCGCCATGACCCACAGCGTCTCGAGGGCCTCGGCCCTGGTCAGCGTCACGCTCATCGCCTTTCCTCCTTCCTCTTCAATGCGGCCTCGCGCCGCAGCGCCTCGGCCAGCGCGGCGATGGCCCAGGAGACGGCCTCGCCGGCCGCCTTGCCGTCCATGCCCCAATAATCCTTCAGGCTCTGCCAGGCGCTCGCGCTGAACAGCAACTGCGCCACCGCCGCGGCCTGGTCCGCACGCTTCGGGTCCACGCCGCGCGCGGCTTCGGCCAGGCTCGCCCGGAACGCGGCCTGGCGTTCCGCATTGACCCCCATCCGCATCTCCCGTCCCGACGCCGAGGCGAGCGCCGCGCGGATCACGCCGTCATGGCGGTCGAAGCCGGCGAAGGTCTCGGCCGGCATGGTCCGCAAGTCGGCCTCGGTCTCCGGCCAGGTGCGCAGCGCCACGCGCTGGTTCAGCCAGGTCCAGAAGGCTGCGAGCAGCGCGTCCTTGTTGGGAAAGTGTCGGAAGACGGTGCGGCGCTCGACGCCCGCGGCGGCGGCCACCGCGTCGAAGGAGAGCGGCGCCTCCGGCTCGGCCTGCAGCAGCGTCTCCACCGCCGCCAGGATGCGTCGGCGCGTCTCCTCGGCCTGTGCCTGGCGCAGCGGGCTTTCGTATTTCCGCATGACGGCCGTATTCATGTCACTATCAATGACATGAAAAGATCTGCCCCGTCAAGCGTCGCCCGGTTGGCGCCCGCCCGGCCCCGGCCTAGCCTGCGCGCCCTGCCGGAGGACCGCCGCATGAGCGCCACGCTGTTCGAGAACGCCCGCATCCTGGACGGCAGCGCCGACCACGCCGTGGACGGCCATGTTCTGGTCGAGGACGGCCGGATCAAGGAGGTATCGGACACCCGCATCGCGGCGGCGTCCGCGCGGAAGATCGACCTCCGCGGCCGCACGCTGATGCCCGGCCTCATCGACGCGCATGTCCATGTCATCGCGTCGGAGGTGAACCTGGAGCGCCACGCGCTGCTGCCCGATGCGCTCGTCGCCTTCCGCGCCGCGCGGATCATGCACGGGATGCTGATGCGCGGCTTCACCACGATCCGCGACCTCGGCGGCGCCACGCAGGGCCTGCGCGCCGCGCGCGACGAGGGGCATTTCGACGCCCCGCGGATGGTGCTTTGCGGCAAGGCGATCAGCGCCACCGGCGGGCACAGCGACGGGCGTGGCCGCTGGGACAATCGCGACAGGCACTGGCTGGAACAGCGCCTCGGCGCGCTGGGGCGGCTGGCGGACGGCGTGGACGCCGTTCGCCGCGCCTCCCGTGAGGAGATCAAGGGCGGCGCGGACTACATCAAGATCATGGCCAATGGCGGCGTGGCGTCCCCGACCGACCCCATCGCCTTCCTCGGCTACAGCAAGGACGAGATCCGCGCCGCGGTGGAGGAAGCCGCGATGGCGCAGACCTATGTCGCCGCGCATCTCTACACCGACGAGGCGATCGGCCGCGCCGTCGAATGCGGCGTCCGCAGCCTGGAACACTGCAACCTCATCGAGGAAGCGACCGCACGGAAGGCGGCCGAGGCCGGCGCCATCGCCTGCCCGACGCTGGTCACCTACCAGGCGCTGAAGGACGAGGGCGCGTCGCTCGGCCTGCCGCCGGAATCCGTCGCCAAGATCGACACCGTGCGGCTCGCCGGCCTCGAGAGCCTGGAGAAGATGAAGCGCGCCGGGCTGACCATGGCCTTCGGCACCGACCTGCTCGGCGAGATGCACCGCCACCAATCCCAGGAATTCGTGATCCGCGGCGAGGTCCTGCCGGCGATCGAGGTGATCCGCAGCACGACGATGCACGCGGCCAGGCTGCTGCGGATGGAAGGCCAGGTCGGCGTGGTCGCCCCCGGCGCCTTCGGCGACCTCATCGTAGTGGAAGGCGATCCGCTGAAGGACCTCTCGCTGCTGACGGGGCAGGGGAAGCACATCAGCGCCATCATGCTGGGCGGGAGGTTCGTGAAGGAGGCGTTCTGACCTTCTCCTCGTCAGGCGCGGCGCAGCCTCGCCTCGTCCCGCCGCGTTCGCCTTTCATGCTCCGCCGCCAGGTCCTTCTCCTGCTGCTCGCCTCGCCGGCCGCCGCCGATCCCGCGCCGCACTATTCCAGCGACGCGCTGCGCCGCCGCGCCGAGGAGGAGGCCCGCCGCCGTGACGAATGGTGGGCCCGCCAGCGCGAGCGCCAGGCAGCGGAAGCCCGCGCCCGCGCCCTCGACCGCCGCCCGCCCGACCGCGACTGGCAGATCCGGCGCTGGGAGGAACAGCGCCAGCAGCGCCTCTGGGGCCCGCTCGTGCCGGCGCCCTGAGGCTGGACCCGTATCGGGCTGACTGTCGTCAGCCCGATACGGGTCCAGCTTTCCCTGGCCCGGCGATTCACGGCCTGGCGTGCCCACCTTGTGCGCACACTCAGGCCGATCGCGGGCTATGCCGCGATCACCCTCAGCACCGCCGCGCCGTAGCGCTGCAGCTTGCTCCCGCCGACGCCGTTGATCGCCGCCAGCTGGTCCAGCGTCCGCGGCTTCGCGGCGGCGATCTCGGCGAGCGTCTTGTCGTGGAAGATGACATAGGGCGGCACCGCCTGGCCCTGCGCCTCCGTCCGCCGCCACTCCCGGAGCTTCTCGAACAGCGGATCGCCGGAGGCCGCCGGCGTCACGCGCGCCTTCGGCCCGGCGGGCTTCGCGATCTCCTCGCGCAGCATGACCTTGCGCTCGCCCTTCAGGATAGGCCGTGCCTCCTCGGCCAGCACGACCTCGCCATGGTTCTCCACCGCGACGTCGAGCGCGCCCTGCGCCACCAGCTGCCGCGCGACGGACCGCCAGAAGCCGTCGGGCTCGTCCTTGCCGATCCCGAAGGTCGGCAGCCGGTCATGCGAGAACTGCGCGACCTTCTCCGTCAGCCGCCCGCGCAGCACGTCCACGAGGTGCAGCACGCCGAAGCGCTGCCCCGTCCGGTAGGCCGCCGACAGCAGCTTCTGCGCCGCGACCGTGCCGTCGAAGAGCTTCGGCGGTGCGTGGCAGACATCGCAATTGCCGCAGTTCTCGCTCTCGGTGTCCTCGCCGAAGCAGCGGAGCAGCAGCTTGCGGCGGCAGGCCGGCGCCTCGGCGATCGCCGTCATGGCGTCCAGCCGCTGCCGCTCGATCCGCTTCTGCTCCGGCGCGGCCGGGCTTTCCTCGATCCGGTGGCGGGCCAGCGCGATGTCGTTCGCGCCATACAGGAGCAGGGCGCGCGCGGGCAGGCCATCCCGTCCGGCGCGGCCGATCTCCTGGTACCAGCTCTCCGGGCTGCGCGGCAGGTCGAGGTGGCAGACCCAGCGCACGTCGGGCCGGTCGATCCCCATGCCGAAGGCGATGGTCGCGCACATGATGACCTCGTCGCCGCGGGCGAAGCGGCGATGCGCGTCCCGCTTTGCCTCGGCGTCCATCCCGGCATGGAAGGCGAGCGCGTCGAAGCCGTCGGCGCGCAGCGCCTCGGCCGTCTTCTCGGTCCTGGCCCGCGTGCCGCAATAGACGATGCCCGCCCCCGGCGTGCCGGCCTGTTCCTTCAGCAGGGCACGGAGCTGCGCGCGCTCGCTCTCGCGCGGCGCGGCCTCGATGCGGATGTTCGGGCGGTCGAAGCCGCCGCGGAAGACCGGGTCGTCCCGCAGGCCGAGCTGGGCGCGGATGTCCTCCACCGTGCGGGCATCGGCCGTCGCGGTGAGTGCGAGGCGCGGCGTGCGCCCGAACCGTTCCGACAGCACGCCGAGACCGCGGTATTCCGGCCGGAAGTGATGCCCCCACTGGCTGACGCAATGCGCCTCGTCGATGGCGAACAGCGCGACGGGCAGCTGCTCCAGCCGGTTCAGCATGCTCTCCAGCAGCAGCCGTTCCGGCGAGACGTAGAGCAGCTTCAGCGTGCCGTCGTGCAGGTCACGGAAGACGCCGCGCGCCTCGCCTTCCGGCAGGTCGGAATGCAGCGCGGCCGCGGCCACGCCCTGCTGCCGCAGCGCCGCGACCTGGTCCTCCATCAGCGCGATGAGGGGGGAGACCACGACGCCGACGCCGTCCCGGCACAGCGCCGGCACCTGGTAGCAGAGCGACTTGCCACCGCCCGTCGGCATGAGCACTAGGCCGGAGCCGCCGCCGGCGACGTGGCGGACCACTTCCTCCTGCCGGCCGCGGAAGCCGGGATGGCCGAAGACGGCGTTCAGGACCTGGAGCGGATCGCCGGCGAATCGGCCATCATAGGGCATGTCGTGGGATGCCACGGCCACGCGCATCCGTCAGCCGGGGTTGCGCGCGCGGACCGTGCCGGCCCGCGCGCGAATCATCAGAGCGCGAAGCGGATATCGACCCGGCGGGCCTCGACGGCCATGTCGGGGCTGGAGAAGGCCGCGGCGCCGCGGCCCTCGAAGGTGATGATGTTGCCCGGCACGCCGTCCGCGATGAGCGCGTTGCGCACCGCCTCGGCCCGCGCGCGGGAGAGGGAGACCAGCGGCGCCTGACCCGGCTCCGGCGCGACGTAGCCGACGAGCTGGATGCGCGACCAGGTCCGCGTGTAGCGCTTGTAGGTGTCGGAAACGTCCCGGACCACGCCCTGCGCCGCGGCATCGAGCGCCACGCTGTCATCGGCGAAGAAGACCGAACGCGTGGGCTGCGACAGCAGGTCCATGCGCTGGCGGTTGCCGCAGGCCGCGACCAGCGCGGGTAAGCCGAGAGAGGTGAGAAGAGCAGCGCGGCGCCGCATGCGAATCGCTCCAGTTTTATCCGAGCCATTCGTCGCCTGCCGGACGGCCATGCGTCAATCCAGAGTCGCGCACGCAGCGTTAACCATCCTCCCTCAGTTTGAGAGGGTGTCCACCGCACCGGCCCGATCCGACTCCGCCTCCTTCATGGCCCCGACCCATGAAAGGCTGCCCGACCCCAAGCGGTTCGACCCGGTGCGCTTCCCCGGCACGGCGGGGGACGAGGCCTGGCCGCCCCCGCGATTCGACTTCGAGGCAGCCTGGCTGCGCGAGCAGGGACTCGCTTTCGAACGCGATGCGGCGGGGGGGATTGGCGTGGTCCGGCCCTTCGCGCATCTGCGCATGGTCGTGGACCTCGAAAGCGCGCACCAGCTTTTCGACATCGAGCCCGGCACGCGCGATTTCCGCCTGCTGCGCCTGATCCCGCCGGCGCTGCGCTGCGTGGACCGGATCCAGCCGGGCGATCCCGTGCCCGCCGTGCTGCTCGACGACGACGCCGAACTGCCGGAGGATCATCACCTCTACGCCGCGACCAGCGCCCTCGTCGCGCGGCTCGCCGCCACCGCGGGGGAGGAAGGCCTGGCGCTGGCGGATGCGATGCGCCGCGTGCCGCCCGGCGCCGACATGTTCGAGCAGGCGGTGGCGCAATGCATCACCCAGGGCGGCTTCTCCATGGCGACGATGGCGCCGCTGGCGCGCCGGCTGCAGAAGCTCTCGAACGCCCATGCGCGCGTGCTGCAGGTCGCTGCCGCCCAGCCCGACTACTCCGCGATGGAGCGGATGCTGCGCCGAGCCCGCGATTCGCTCGGCGCCGACCGGCGCTGGGCCGGGGACCTGCTGACCCGCGCGCTGGACGCGCTGCTGCCGCAGATAGGCCGGCCGCGGCAGACCGCGGAATGGCTGCTGGCCCAGGCCGGCCTGGCGATGCGGCGCGAATCCCCGATCGATTCGCCGACGCGGCTGATCCGCGAGCAGGAAGGCTACCGCGACCGGCTGCTCGACCTCGGCGTCTTCTGGCGCCGTCTCGCCGCGGCCTGGCTGGCCGTGGACCCCGACACCACCGACCGGCGCGAGATCGAGGCGCTGGCCCGCAACGCGCTGCGCCGCTTGGCGCTGGTGCCGCTGTATCGGATGGAGGCCGGAAGTTAACGCAGCGCCGCGGCCTGCTGGAACAGCGTGGGCGTGCCGCCGGAATGCAGGAAGGCCGCCGCGCCACGGCGCGGCACCAGCCCGCCGACCGCGCCGGCGAGCCCCGCCATCGCCTTGGCGGTGTAGCTGGGGTCGAGCGCCAGGCCCTCGGTCCGGGCGGCCAGGCGCAGGGCGTCGAGACCGTCGGGGCTCGGCTTCGCATAGCCCGGAGCGATGCGGTCGTCGGTGATCGTCACGCGGTCCATCGCGCCGGCAGCATCCCAGCCCAGCAGCGCGGCGGTGCGGCCGACGACCTCCTCGACCCAGGGGCGCAGCCGGGAGACCGGCTGCTGGACAGACACGCCGAGCAGCCGCACGGGAAGCCCGAGTTCCGCGAAACCCAGCGCCAGCCCCGCCAACGTCAGCCCCGATCCGCAGGCCAGCGCCAGCAGGTCCGGCGCGCTGCCCGCGCGGTCGAAATCCTCGACCAGTTCCTCGGCCGCCAGCGCCCAGGCCGAGGCCGCGAGTGCCGCGGTCTCGCCGGGCAGCTGCACGACGAAGGGCACGCCGCCCTCCGCGCGCACGGCATCCGCCATCGCATCGAGCTCGGCGGTGATCGCGGGGTCCCAGGGATCGGTCGCGTCGGTCCAGGCGATCTCCGCGCCGAACAGCCGCATCAGCAGCAGGTTGCCGGTCTCCTCCATCCCGCCGGCGCGCCGCAGCAGCAGGCGGCAGCCCATGCCGGCGCGCGCGGCGCAGCCCGCCAGCGCGCGGCAGAAATTCGACTGGCTCGCCGCCGTGGTCAGCACGGTGTCGGCGCCGGCCGCGCGCGCGGCGCCCAGGATCAGCTCGATCGAGCGGATCTTGTTGCCGCCGAGCGCGGCACCCGAGAGGTCCTCGCGCTTCACATGCAGCCGCCCGAGCCCGAGCGCGGCGGCCAGATGCGGCGCGGCCTCATAGGGCGTTGGTCCGGCAAGCAGCGGGAAGCGCGGCATGCGCCGATCCTGGCGCGCGCTACCCCTCGACGTCCAGAGCGTAACCCGCGGAGCGCACGGTGCGGATCACGTCGATCTCGCCATCCCCGTTCACGGCCTTGCGCAGCCGGCGGATATGCACGTCGACCGTCCGCGGCTCGACATGGATGTCGCGGCCCCAGACGCCGTCCAGCAGCTGCTCGCGCGAGAAGACGCGCCCGGGATGCTGCAGGAAGAACTCCAGCAGCCGGTATTCCGTGGGACCGAGATGCAGCGACCGCCCGCCCCGCGTGACGCGATGCGCGTCCTGGTCCATCACGATGTCCTGCCAGTTGAGCCTTCCCCTGGCTGGCGCGGCGCCCGACCGGCGCAGCAGCGCGCGGATGCGCGCCAGCAGCGCGTCCATCGCGAAGGGCTTGGCGATGTAGTCGTCCGCGCCGGTGTCCAGTGCGCGCACCGCGTCCTGGTCCTCGCTGCGCGCCGTCACCATGATGATCGGCAACTCGCGCGTGGCGGGCTTGCGGCGGATCTGGCGGCAGACCTCGATCCCCGACAGGGTCGGAAGCATCCAGTCCAGCAGGATCAGGTCAGGTGTCCTTTCGGAGACGCGGAGCAGCGCTTCCTGGCCGTCGGCGGCTTCCTCAACCCGGAAGCCCTGCTTCTCCAGGTTGTAGCGCAGCAGCGTCAGCAGCGGCGCCTCGTCCTCCACGACCAGGATGGTCGGCTTCGCGAAGCCGCTCGCCTCGGCCATCGCGCCTTACTCCGGCGGCCGGATGACGGCATAGGCCGAGGCGTCGGCCTTGGGGCGGTCCTCCGGCAGGCTGTCGCCGCGCACGGCGTAATGCACGGTCTCGGCAATGTTGGTGGCGTGGTCGCCGATGCGCTCGAGGTTCTTGGCGATGAAAAGGAGGTGGATCGCCGCGGTGATGTTGCGGGGATCCTCCATCATGTGGGTCAGCATCTCGCGGAAGATGCCATTGTAGACGTTGTCGATGGGCTCGTCGGAGGCCCAGACCCGCTGCGCCGCGTCCGCGTCGTCGTTCACCAGCGCGTCGATGGCGAGCTTCAGGTTCTCCTGCACCATCACCGACATGCGCTGGAAGCCGTTGAGGCTGCCGAGCGCGGGCTGCTGGGCCAGCACCACGCTGCGCTTGGCCCCGTTGCGGGCGTAGTCACCGATCCGCTCGAGGTCGTGGCTGACCTTCATGGCCGCGACGATGAAGCGGAGATCCTGCGCCATGGGCTGGCGGGTCGCGAGGATGCGGATGCAGAAGGCCTCGATCTCGCGTTCCAGCTGGTCGAGCGCGGCGTCGCGCGCGACGACCTCGGCCGCGAGCGCGGCGTCGCGGCGGGCCAGCGCCTGGGTGGCGTCATGCACCTGGCGCTCCGCGAGCCCGCCCATGCGGGCCACCATGTCGCGGAGCCTGCGCAGCTGCTCATCATAGGAACGCACGATGTGGTCGGCCCTGTCGGTCGGCATGGCGGGGGTCTCCTCAGCCGAACCGGCCGGTGATGTATTCCTGGGTGCGGCGTTCCTTTGGCGCGGTGAACATCCGCGCGGCCGGCGCGACCTCCACCAGTTCGCCGAGGTAGAAGAACGCCACCTGGTCGGCACAGCGTGCGGCCTGCTGCATGTTGTGCGTGACCATCGCGATGGTGAAGTCGCGCTTCAGCTCGTCGATCAGCTCCTCGATCTTCAGCGTGCTGATGGGATCGAGCGCGCTGGTCGGCTCATCCAGCAGGATGACCTCGGGCCGCACCGCGATCGTGCGCGCGATGCAAAGCCGCTGCTGCTGCCCGCCCGAGAGGCCGAGCGCGGAGGCATGCAGCCGGTCCTTCACCTCGCACCAGAGCGCGGCACGCGTCAGCGCCCATTCCACGCGGTCGTCCATCTCCGACTTCGACAGCCTCTCGTGCAGCTTCACGCCGAAGGCGATGTTCTCGTGGATCGTCATGGGGAAGGGGGTGGGTTTCTGGAACACCATGCCGACCTTGGACCGAAGCTCGTTCAGATCCACGCCGCCATCGAGGAGGTTGGCGCCGTCCATGATCACCTCGCCCTCGGCGCGCTGGCCGGGGTAGAGGCTGTACATCCGGTTCAGCACGCGCAGCAGCGTGGATTTGCCGCAGCCCGACGGCCCGATCAGGCCCGTAACCTGGCGGTCCGGCAGTTCGAGGTTGATGCCCTTCAGCGCCTCGTTCTCGCCGTACCAGAAGCGCAGATTGCGGATGGAGATGCGGGAGACCGCGTTGACCGCGGTGTCGGAGCGTGCCTGCACGCCGCCGAAGGGGGCCTCGATCGCGGAGGCGTCGGCCATGGTCAGGGTTCCGGTCATTGTCGCGAGCGGATCAGCGCGCGGGCGAGGATGTTGATGGCGAGCACGCCGAGCGTGGTGATCAGCGCGCCAGTCCAGGCGATGGCGACCAGGTCGGGAAAGCCCGAATTGGCCTGCTGGTAGATCGCGATCGGCAGGCTCGACATGGCCTGGCCAAGATCGGCGGTCACGACGTTGTTGCCGAAGGAGGTCAGCAGCAGCGGCGCCGTCTCCCCGGTGATGCGCGCCACCGCGAGCAGCCCGCCCGTGACGATGCCGGACAGCGCGGCGCGGTAGCAGACGAGCACGATCATCTTCCATTTCGGCGCGCCGAGCGCGATCACCGCCTCGCGCAGCGCAACGGGGATCAGCTGCAGCATGTCCTCCGTCGTACGGACGACGACGGGGATGACGATGATCGCAAGCGCCAGCGCGCCGGCCAGGCCGGAGAAGCCGCCCATCGGCAGCACCACGAGCTGGTAGATGAAGAGTCCGATCAGCACCGACGGCGCGGAGAGCAGCACGTCGGAGACGAAGCGCACGGCGTTGCCGAGCGGCGAGTTGCGCGCGTACTCCGCGAGATAGGTGCCGACGAGCAGCCCGATCGGCGTGCCGATCAGCGTCGCCGCGCCGACCTGGATCAGCGTGCCGACGATCGCATGCAGCAGCCCGCCCGTGGGCAGGCTGTCGTCGCCATAGGTCGTGGGCTCGAAGGCGCGGGTGAAGATGGTGGGCGCCATCGCCTCCAGCCCCCGCCAGGCCAGCGTCAGCAGGATGGAAGCTAGGAAGAACAGCCCGACCGCGGTCGCGCCGATGCAGAACCAGCGGATCGCGGCGTCCACCAGGCGCCGGCGCCGGTTCAGCCGCGCGGCAACCTCGAGATCCTTGGCCGATCGAAGCGCGGGGCGCTGCAGGGTCGTCGCCGACATCGCCTCAGCCCTTCAGCCGCGAGCGCAGCAGCCAGCGCGACGCCGCGAGCACGAGGAAGGAGATCACGAACAGCAGGAAGCCCAGCGCCAGCAGCGCCGACTGCTTCAGGCTGCCCGCCAGGCTTTCCGGGAATTCCAGCGCGACGACAGAGGCGATGGTGTTGGAAGGATCGAAGAGCGAGCCCGGGAGCCGGTTCGCGTTGCCGATCACGAAGGTCACCGCCATCGTCTCGCCGAGCGCGCGCCCGAGCCCCAGCATGATCCCGCCGACGACGGAGATCCGGGTGTAGGGCAGCACGACGCTCCGGATCACCTCCCACCGCGTCGCGCCCAGGCCATAGGCGCTTTCCTTGTAGACGGGGGGCACCTGCGAGAAGACGTCGCGCATCGTCGCCGCGATGAAGGGCAGGATCATGATCGCGAGCACGAGCGAGGCCGCGAAAACCGAGGTGCCGGCGTAGTTGTCGCTCGCGAAGATCCATCCGATGACGGGGATCGCCGCCAGCGTCTCCCCGAACGCCAGCTGGATGTGCACCTGCACGAAGGGCACGAGGACGAAGAGGCCCCACATGCCGTAGATGATGGACGGCACCGCGGCCAGCAGCTCGATCGCGGTGCCGACGGGGCGGCGCATCCAGGGCGGCGCGAGCTCCGTCAGGAAGACCGCGACGCCGAAGGCGACCGGCACGGCGGCGAGGATCGCCAGCACCGCGGTCAGGAGCGTGCCCAGCACCGCGACGACGGCGCCGTAGCTCTCCCGCCCCTCGACGGGGTTCCAGTCCGTGCTGGTGAGGAAGCGCAGCCCGAACTCGCGGAAGACCGGCAGCCCGCCCAGGAACAGCGTCAGGATGATCGCGCCGAGGATCCCCAGCACCAGCAGCCCGGCGCCGCGGCACAGCGCTTCGAAGACGCGGTCGCCAACGCTGCCGGAGGATCGGCGCGCGGCGGCAGGGGCGATGGCGAGCGACACGCCGTCAGCCGACCGGCCAGAGCGCCCGGCCGCTTGGCGCGCGCAGCCGGGTCCAGGCGCCGCGCACCTGGTCCTGCACGGCCTCGGGCAGCGGGATGTATTCCAGCCGCCGCGCGGCCTCGGCGCCGTTGCGGAAGGCCCAGTCGAAGAAGCGCAGCGCGTTGCGCAGCGTCTCCGCCTTCTCCGCCGTCACGTCGGTCGGCACCAGGATGAAGGTCGGCGAGACGATCGGCCAGGTACCGGCGCCGCCGAGGTTGATCAGGTCGGCCGCAAAGCCTGGCACGTTCCAATCCGCCTGCTGCGCGGCCTCGATGAAGTTGGCCATCTCCGGCTTCACGAAGTTGCCGGCGCGGTTGCGCAGCTGCGTCGAGACCAGGCGGTTCACGGTGGCATAGGCATTCTCGGTGTAGCCGATGGCGCCCGGCGTGTTGCGCACGGCGTTGGAGACGCCCTCGTTGCCGCGCTGGCCCTGGCCCTTCGGCCATTGCACGGAGGTCCCGGCTCCCGGCCCGTCCTTCCAAGCCGGGCTCAGGCGGGCGAGGTAGCTCGTGAAGACGAAGGTCGTGCCGGAGCTGTCGGCGCGATAGACCGGGCTGACCGGCAGGTTCGGGATGCGCAGGCCCGGGTTGAGCTCGGCGATCTTCGCGTCGCTCCAGCGGGTGATGGTGCCGAGGTAGATCTCGACCAGCACCTCCGGCGTCAGGCGCAGCGCGTTGTCGGCGACGCCGGGGATGTTCACGATCGGCACGACGGATCCCATCACCGTCGGGAATTGCATGAGCCGGCGCTCGGTGAGCTGCGCTTCCGGCAGGGGCGCGTCGGTGGCGCCGAAATCCACGGTGCGGTTGGTGATCTGGTTGATCCCGCCGCCGGAGCCGATGGACTGGTAGTTCAGCGTGACGCCCAGTGGCTCCCGCGCCGCCTGGCCCCAGCGTTCATAGACCGGGCGGGGGAAGGTGGCGCCGGCGCCGGTGACCGTGGCGGCCTGGGCCAGGGCGGGCCGCAGCCCCATCGCGCCGAGAGCCGCACTGCTGCCGAGAAGAAGGGTTCGCCTGTTCAAGCGGAGTCGCTCCGGTCGTGCGGACGCCTTCTAGACCTCCGCCAAGACCGGGCGATTGCAGTTTTGTGACAGAACGATGACGACGCGCCGGCGGATTGGTCAGCCCGCCGGCGCGTCCCCGAGCGGCAGGGCCATCTCGCAGCGGTTCCAGCCCTCGGGCAGCCGCTGGTAGGACCGGATCTCCGCCATGCGCCGCACCAGCGACAAGCCGAGCCCACCGACCTTGTCGTCGTCGAGGCTCGGCGCCGCGGGTTCCGGCGCCTCGCGCGGGTCGTACGGGGCGGAGGCGTCCTCGATCGTGAGCAGCAGCGCGTCCGGCGTGATCTCGACCGAGACCTTCGCCGGCGGCGGCGCGCCGTCGAACCGGCCGTGCATGATCAGGTTGGCCAGCAATTCCTCGACGATCAGGCGCAGCTTGTAGCAGGCCGCAGGCGGTACGCCGCGCTCCTCGAGGAACGCGGCGATCTCGTCCTGCGCCGCCTCGACGGCGGCAATGTCGAGCGGGACGTCGCGCGTCAGGGTGGGTGCGTCAGGCCGCAATCTTGGCCATTGCCTCCGGCTCGGTCGCGACATGCGGCAGCACGGCGTCGAGCGCCATGGCGGTCAGCACCTCGGCCACCATGGGCTGCGCGCCGAACAGCACGACCTTGCCGCCGCGGCGGGTGACGACCCGGGCCGATGACAGCAGCAGCCGGATGCCGAGCGAGGAGAGGAATTCAAGCTGGCGCATGTCGAGGATCGCGCTCTTGCCCTCGGCGGCGACGGCGGCGGTGAAGGGTGCCTCGACGCCACCGACGGTCGCCGAATCCAGGCGGCCGACCATGACGAGCTTGTTCACCGTCGGGCTGACTTCCACCACTTCGAATCGCACTGCGAACCCTCCGCCATGGCCCTGGCCGGCCTCGTTGCCGGCCGGTGACCGGTCGAGCGAGGATGCTATGCCAGACCCGCAGGGGTTGCCTAGCGTGATCGGCTTTCCGCCAGATGGTCGAAGCGGTGGCGGTAGGTGCCGAGGCCCTGGGTCTGGCCGCGCAGCTCCAAAATGAGGTCGTGCAGCTCGGCCGCCGGGACCATGGCCTCCACCTGGTCCCAGCCGGGCCGGGCGGGGTCCTCGGCATAGCCCAGGATCTGTCCCCGGCGGCCGGTCAGCAGGCGCTGGGCGGCGGGGGTGAAGGCCGAGGGGACCTCGACCGTCACCTGCTCCACGGGCTCGAGCAGCACGGGCTCGGCCTTGGCCAGCGCCTCCTGCAGCGCCATGCGCGTCGCGGTCGCGAAGGCCATATCGGAGCTGTCTACGCTGTGGAAGCCGCCATCCACCAGCGTCACCTCGATATCCACGACGGGGTTGCCGAGCGGGCCCTTGCGCGCGGCCTCCTCCGCGGCGTCGCCGCAGGCCGGGATGAACTTGCGCGGGATGGCGCCGCCGACAATGCGGTCAACGAAGGCGAAGCCGGTGCCGCGCGGCCGGGGCGCAACTTCGATCGTCACATCGGCGAACTGGCCGTGGCCGCCGGTCTGACGCTTCAGGCGGGCGTGGTGGCGGACCTGGCGCTTGATCGTCTCCCGGTACGGCACGCGCGGGCGGTGGGTGGCGAGCTTCACGGTCTGCGCGAGCTTCTCGACCGCGGCGCGGAGATGCTGCTCGCCCTGGCCGCGCAGGATGGTCTCGCCGGTCTCGGCGGCCTGCTCGATGATGAGCGAGGGGTCCTCCTCCACCAGCCGGGTCAGGGCGGCGCCGAGCCTCACCTCGTCCTTGCGGTCCTCCGGCTCTAGCGCCAGGGCATAGGTCGCGGGCGGCGGCGCCGGGAAGGGCAGGCGTGGCCCGCCCAGCGTGTCGCCGGTCGCGGCCTGGTCGAGACGGCCGAGCGCGACGACGTCGCCGGCCACCGCGTCGCTCGCCTTGATCGGCTCGCCGCCGGGGAACCGCCAGAGGCCGCCGATGCGCTGGCCGTCCAGCGCACCGCCGTCCTTCACAGCGCCGCGCCACAGCCTGACGTAGCTCAGCCGCCCGGCATGGCCGGCCTGGACCGTGCGGAAGACCTGGGCGAGGGGCTCCGCGCCGGCGGGGACGCCGTGGCGCGCGGCGGTCTCGGCGACGTCGGGCGCGTCGTGGCGCAGCGCCTTCCACAGGCGCCGCACGCCGGAGGCATGTTCCGCGGCCCCGAGCAGCACGCCGATGGCATGGCCTGCGGCTTCCTCGGCATGCAGCGGGCGGTAGAGGGCGGCGGCGTCCGGCGCCCGGTCCTCGACGATAGCCTCCAGCAGGGCGTCGTCGGCGTCGGCGAGCGCCTCGGCCAGCGCGGCGCGCGCCTCGGCCTCGGCGCCGCGCATCGCTTCGGGGAAGGGGGCGGGCTCGGAGGCCGTGCCGTTCACGAAGCGCCAGGCGCGTTCGCTGATGAGGTCCACATAGCCGACGATCCGCTCGCCCTCGCGCCAGGGCAGGTGGCGCAGCAGCAGGCGCCGGCGGGTATGAGCCTGCAAGGCCTCCACCAGCTCAGGCGGGGAGGCCGTGAGCGTGTCGAGCTTGTTCACGAAGACCACGGCGGGGATGTCGAGCTCCTCGACCTGGCGCAGGCAGGGCGCGGCCATGCCGGCGCGGGCGGGGTCGGGGTCGACCACCACCACGGCGATGTCGGCTACCGCCAGCGCGCAGGTCGCGGCATGGCCGAACTCGATCGAGCCCGGGCAGTCCAGCAGCGTCCAGGGGTCGCCGAGGAAGCTCGCCTGACCGACCCGCATCTCGGTGCCGGCGTGATGGGTCCTGCCGTTGCCGCTGCGGCGCGTCGGGTGGCCGGCGGCGCCGAGCATCGCGTCGAACAGCGCGGACTTGCCGCTGGCGTAGGGACCAATCAGCGCGGCGACCCTGGGGCCGTGCGTGCCTGGGGACATGGGCGCCTTCCTCCGCGGCCGTGCTCGGCCGTGCTGCTAGGGCGGGGTCCCCGTCGGGTCGGGGGACCCGTCAGCGCGACGATAACGCAGGCCGGGCCGGGGGCGAGGAAAAACCGCGCGGGTGGCCGGCACGGGTCGGCCATGCGAGGGTCCGGCCGAGGAGGAAGCCCGCATGATCCTGGACCCCGAGCCGACCGCCCCGCTGCCCTCCCCCGCCGCCAGGCTGCGCGCCGTGCTGGATCGCAAGGGCATCGCGGTGGTGCCGGGCTGCCATGATGCGCTCGGCGCGCGGCTGATCGCGCAGGCCGGTTTCCCTGCGGCCTTCCTCTCGGGCTACGCCGTCAGCGCGGCGCGCCTGGGGCTGCCGGATGCCGGCCTGGTTTCCTACCGGGAGTTGCTGGATGCGGGGCGGGAGGTCTGTGCGGCGACCGACATCCCCGTGATCGGCGACGCCGACACCGGCTTCGGAAGCCCGATCAATGTGCGGCGCACCGTCGCCGGCTATCACCAGATCGGCTTCGCCTGCGTGATGATCGAGGACCAGGTCTTCCCCAAGCGCTGCGGCTTCGCCCAGGGGCTGGAAGTCGCGCCGCGCGAGGAGGCGCTGATCCGACTGCGCGCCGCGCTGGAGGCGCGCGATGCGATCCGCCGGGCGGGCGGCGACCTGCTGGTGATCGGCCGCACCGACAGCCGCGCCGCGGTCGGGCTCGAGGAGGCGCTGTGGCGGGCGGAGGCGTTCGCCGATCTCGGCGCCGACGTCGTCTATTTCGAGGCGCCGGCGAGCACGGCGGAGATGGAGGCGCTGCACCGCGTCACGCGCGGCGTGCCGACCATGCTCGCCCAGATAGAGAAGCCCGGCCGCGTCTTCCTGACGGCGACGGAAGCGGAGGCGATCGGCTACCGCATCCTGCTGCTCGGCGTGACGCTGCTGAACGCGGTGATCAAGGCACAGAAGGACGCGCTGGCGCTGATCGCGTCCGGCGGCCATCCCGGGCCCGACCGTCTGCTGCCCTTCGACGAGCTCTACGACACTGTCGGCTTCAACGCGTACTACGCGATGGAGAAGCGCTACGCCCGCTGAAGCTGCGTGGCGGCGTACGCGGCGATCTCGCCCGCTGTCGCCACGAAAACCCCCTCGCGCCGCGCCAGGTCCTCCAGGCTTTCCCGCAGATACCGCACGCGATGCGGCGCGCCGAGCATCCAGGGATGCACCCCGATCCCGAGCACGCGCCCGCCGCGCTCTTCGCTCTCCAGCCGGTCCAGCGCGTCCCGGATCAGCCCGGGCCAGCGCGTCACGGGCACGCGGCGCAGCCAGAGCGTCTGCACATCGTCCCACTCGCCCGGTGGCGGGAGCGCCAGCAGCCCCGAGGCATGACGGTAGGGCTCGTCGTCATTCGCCCAGTCCAGCGAATACGCGAAGCCGGCCTCGGCCAGCAGCCGCGTCGTGCGCTCCGTCGCGCCGTGGTCCTGGCCGAGCCAGCCGGTCGCACCAGGCCAGATCGCGGCCAAGCCGTCGCGCGCCTCGGCGATCGCGGCACGCTCCTCGGCCTCGTCCAAGCGCGCGGTGATCATGCGTGAGGCCGAGATGCCATGTGCCACCGGCTCGAAGCCGCGCGACGCGCAGGCCGCGATGAGTTCGGGATGCCGCCGCGCCGCGAGCAGGTTCACGGCGACGCCGGCCGGCAGCTTCAGCGCGTCGAGCAGGTCCAGGATGCGCCAGGCGCCGATGCGGTTGCCGTAGTCGCGATAGGAATACGAATGCCAGTCCGGCGTGCCCGTGAAGAAGGCGCCGCGAAAGCGCGGGTCGCGATGCGCGTCGGCGGGCGGCTCGATCTCGGTGTGCTCGATGTGCAGCAGGATATAGGCCGCGACGCGCCTGCCGCCGGGCCAGCGGAAATCCGGGCGCGCGGGCTGCGCGGCATAGGGATGGATCGCGTGATCCGGGCCGCGCGCGATCATCGCGCGGCCGCCACGGCGGCGTCGTAGTGGTGGGCGAGGTACCAATCCGCCATCTCGGCGCCGGTCGCGAACCAGACGCCGTCGTGCCGGCGCATATGGGCCAGGATCGCATCCAGATACATCGCGCGGTGCGGCCGGCCCATGATGTAGGGATGCAGCGCGACGCACATCACGCGCGGCTGCGCCTCTCCTTCCGCGTACAGCGTGTCGAACATGTCGCGCGCGGCCCCGGCGAATTCCTCGCCGTCCATCGCGCCGGCGCCGATCGCGACGGCGTCGTTGAGGTCCATCTGGTAGGGCAGCGTGATCAGCCGTCCGCGGCGCACGCGCACCGGCGTCGGCTGGTCGTCGTGGTAGAGGTCGCAGAGGTAGTCGATGCCGGCCTCCGCCACGAGATCGGGCGTGCGCAGCGTGTTGGACGCCGCCGGCGAGAACCAGCCGCGCAGCCGCTTGCCCGACAGGCGCTTCCAGGCCGCGACGGAGGCCTCGATCTCCGCGCGCTCCTCCTCCTCGGACAAGCCCCAGTGGTAGCGCGTGTTGAAGAGGCCGTGGCTGAAGACGTCCCAGTCGCGGGAGAGGATGGCGTCCAGCACCTCGGGGAACATGTCGCCGACGGCCATGGAGAAGGAGACGGTGCCGCGGATGCCGTGGGCGTCCATCACCTCCATCATCCGCCAGAGCCCGGCGCGGTTGCCGTAGTCCTTCAGCGAATAGGACAGCACGTCGGGATGCGGCGTGCGCGGCCAGGGGTCGCGCTGGCGGATCAGGGCGGGCTTGAACTCGTAATGCTCGATGTTCGGGCAGACCCAGACTGCGATCCGCGCGCCGCCCGGCCAGGTCAGCCTGGGCCTTAAGGGCAGGGGGGCGTGGAGGAGGCGGTCTTCGCCGGCGATCACGGGGCCTCGGGGGCTGTTTTACGATTT